>JACYMC010000089.1 GCA_015272195.1 Candidatus Sericytochromatia bacterium | reverse complement strand
CACGACCTCGCTGCGGGACGAACGTCAGCGCATCTGTTTCGGGCCAACCAGCTTCGGCTCTGGTTTTCAGGGCTGGCGTATGTTCTGGTGCAAGCGATTCGCCGGCTCGGATTGACGGGCACAAAGCTCGCCAAAGCACAGGCCGGAACAATTCGGCTCAAGCTGTTGAAGGTAGCGGCGCGCGTCCTGCATGTCGGTGGGCACCTGATCTGTCAATTGGCGAGCGCGTGCCCCTTTCGTTCTCTGTGGGGACAGGTTCTGAAGCGATTGCGAATACCGTGAGCCTGAGCCCCTTCACCAAGATCTCAATCGCCTGAAACCAGGTTATCTTTGGCCTGTCGTCTTTCACCCAGCGAAGGAACACAGACGATGACTCAAGCGTGAGACGGCTTGTTCAGAGGCTACTGAGCTCAGCAAACTCACAAAATATACCCTATACCTTATATAAAGTCAACTTTGTGAGAAATGCGGGCTAAGCCTGGCGCACAGCGTCTTGAACAAAATCCGGCAAACAATTTTGAGCCCAAAGTGATCACAATACACTTTGGGCTCATGTACTGAATAAAATGTTGTTGGCAATCTTCTTCAACACCAGAATGGTCATCGTTTGCATCAACGCATCTGGCCAGGCAGCTGATGGCTACAGCCACCAAACCGCGTCCCTGCGACAACAGTAGTGAAACCTTGACATATCAGATATAATCAAAGCAAAGACCCTACAGGAGATCAAACATGGAAGTCAGCATGGATGCAGTGTTAAACAATGTGATGAGCGCGGCAGTCGCCCGCGGCCAGACCCAGGAGCGCTACGCCCTGGCCGTAGTAGAGGCCGCACAGGATGTGCAACAGCAACAGGCCGCTGCGGCAGTGGCTTTGATTGAGGCCGCCGGCGAGAGCCTGATCGACGTGCGCGTCTGAGTTATTTTTTCCAGAACGCCGGCATCAGCAGCACAAAGGCCGTATAGATTTCAAGACGCCCCAGAAGCATCAGGGCGATCAGAATCCACTTGGCCAGCAGGGGCAGGTGATTAAAGTTATCCGCCGCACCAATCGTGCTCAGGCCCGGCCCCACGTTGCTCAGGGCCGTCAGACAGGCCGAAAACGCCGTCAGCAGATCCTGGTTCAGGGCCGTCAGTGACAGCGTGCCCATGATCAGCAAGAGCGAAAAGATCGTAAAAAAGGCCAGCACCGAGCGGATCACCTCACGTGAGATGATTTGCCCCTGCAGTTTGACCGAAATAATGGCGCGGGGATGAATCAGGGTCTGCAGCTCTCTGTAAGCATATTTGAGCAGAATGATCAGGCGCACCAGCTTGGTACCGCCGGAGGTGGAGCCCGCCATACCGCCGGTAAACATCAGGCTGACCAGCAAAGCCTGCGAAAACACGGGCCAGTGCTCCCAGTTGGCGCTACTGAAGCCCGTGGTGGTCATCACGCTGACCACCTGAAAGCCACTGTAGCGCAGGGCCTGTCCCAGACTCTGATACACTCCCTGGCCCCAGAGATTGAGGGCCACCATGGCCACCACCAGCCCCGTAATCATCAGATAGAGCCGCAGCTCCAGATCGCGCCAGCTCTGCTTAAAGCGCCCCTGCACCAGTTTGTAGAGCACAATAAAGTTGACACCCCCCAGAAACATAAAGCCGGTGATCACTGCTCCGATATAGCGGCTGTTATAGTGCTCAATGCTGAGGTTTTTGGGCGAAAACCCGCCAGTTGAAAGGGTGGTAAAGGTATGGCAGAGGGCGTCATAAACGCTCATTTTGCCCAGCAGCAGCAGAGCAAACTCAGCCAGACTCAGCCCCAGGTAAAGCACCCAGAGGGTCTTGGCTGTTTCACTGATGCGCGGGCTGATTTTATCGACCGACACCCCCGGCACTTCGGCTTTAAACAACTGCATGCCGCCCACGCCCAGCAAGGGCAAAATGGCAATGGTCAGCAGAATAATCCCCATACCGCCCAGCCACTGGCTTTCACTGCGCCAGAGCAGCAGACTGCGGGGCAGGGCTTCGATATTTGTCAGAATGGTGGAACCTGTGGTGGTCAGACCCGAAACCGATTCAAAATAGCTGTTGCTGATCTGGTAAAGCCAGCTGGCATTGGCCGTGGCAAAAACCCCGCTGAACAGGTAAGGCAACGCCCCTATGCCGGCAATGCTGACCCAGGCCAGGGTCACAATAAAACAGGCTTCCCGGTGGCGCAGATAATAAGCCGAAAAACGCGCTTTAAAAGGGAAGTACAGTCCAGCTCCCAGCGCCAGGGCAGACAAGAGCGTCAGACCAAAAGCCCGGAAGGCCACGGGTTCATTGAGCAGCCAGGCCGTGCTCCAGGGCAACAACAGACTGAGGCTGACACAGCCCAGAATAAGACCCAGCACATGAAAAATACTGGCAAAGTGGAGCGGAATACGGCTGTGGCGTTTTGTGTTCACGGTATTGAAGTGTTCTGTTAAGCTAAAAGCATGAATTTTAGGATTCTAGCAGCATTGGCCGCCCAGCGGCAATAAGCACAGAAAGTCGGATACAAGATGCGCATTGTCATTATTGGCGCGGGCGAAGTCGGTTATTTCCTGGCCAAAGGCCTCTCCAGCGAAGCCAAGGATGTCATTGTGATTGACCGGGATGAAGCCCGTCTGGCCGCCATTCAGGAGCATCTGGATGTGCAGACCGTGCTGGGAGACGGCAGCAGTTTACACACCCTGCAACGCGCCGGGGCAGACCGTGCCGATATCCTGATTGCCGTCACCGACAGTGACGAAGGCAATATGATGGCCTGCGTGGTCTCGCGGGTCTATTTTCAGATTGATCAGGTCATTGCGCGCATTCGCAACACGGATTTTACCGCCGAACCCATTTTGCAGAAGCTGAGTATTGATCTGGCCATCAGTCCCGAAAAAGAGGCCGCAGAAACCATTCTGAAACTGCTGCGCATTCCCAACGCCACCGAAGTGATTGATTTTGAGGATGGCAAGGTCTGGCTGGTGGGCTACCAGATTGATCAGAGTTCCCCCTTGCTCAACCAGCCCCTCAAAGATCTGAGCGCTCTGCGTGAAGCCTCGGTATTAATTGCCGCCATTGTGCGCAACGAGCGCCTGCAGATTCCCAAAGGGGACGATATGGTCCAGCCAGGAGACGCGGTCTATGCCGTGGCGCCCCAGCACAGCCTCGACAATCTCAAACAGTTTTTTGCCTGCAACATCCCCGATACCCAGCGGGTCATGATCATTGGGGGCAGCATGATCGGAGAGTACCTGGCCCGGCATTTGGAATCGCAGCAGGTGGACGTCAAACTGATTGAGCCCAGCCTCAGCCGCTGCCACCATCTCTCAGAGGTGCTGCACTATACGGTGGTGCTCAATGGCGATCCCACCCAGATAGATCTGCTGCTCGAAGAAAACATGGATGATATGGACGTCTGTATCGCCGTCTCAGATGATGAACAGACCAATATTCTGGTGTCTCTGCTGGCCCGGCGACTGGGGGTCCGACGTACGATCTGCTCGGTCAGCAAATCCGAGTTTATTCCGATTGCCAACTCGATTGGCATTGATGCCGTGATCAGCCCGCGCCTGAGTGCGGCCAGTGCGATGCTCAGCTGCGTGCGCCAGGGCGGAGTCCTGTCGGTGGGCACCCTGCGAGACAACGAGGCCGAAGCCATGGAGATTATTGCCCAGGCCACCTCCAAGATTGTCAACCGACCGATTTATCAGCTGCACTTTCCCAAGGGGGCTTTGATTGCTGCCATTATCCGGGGCCGGCAGATTATTATTCCCCAGGGGCAGGATATGATTGTGCCCGGTGACCGGGTGATTATTTTTGCACTAAGCAAAGCCATCCGGCAGGTTGAAAAGGCTCTTCAGGTTGAAGCCCGGAGGGTCGGGCGGCGTGGCACAGGACAGATCAACAAGACTTAAATATGCTCGTCGTTGCGGTAGTTCTGCGCTTCAAAGTCCTCGGGCATTTCAAAGTGGTCATCCAGCGCGCGCAGTGATTTGATACGATCCACGCGGAAAAGACGGATATCTTCGCGCCAGCGGCAATAGGCCATTACAACATAGTAATTATAGCGCTTTTCTACAAAATAAGGCTCAACTTCCCGCTTATTGACCTCTTCGCGGTCCATTGAGTAATATTCAATTTCAAGCGCTTGCTTGCTGTCAACGGCAGCCTCGATCTGGGGCAAGGTTTCATCAATGCTGTACATCGGAAAACTGTAGTCTGCCAGACTGGTATTGCGGATCGGAATCTCCGGGAGAAAGCTATTGATCAGTTCTTCAAGCACTTCATCGGCCAGCTCGGCATAGGCATGGCCCACCAGTTGCTCCAGCCGCTGAATCAAATTGGCCATATCCTTGTTGCTGATTTCGATATGCTCGATCTGCAGCGAGTCCAGAAACTCCTGGTTCAGCTTGGCGCTGAGCAGCAGAAACAGGGCCTCAGACTTTTTGAGCTGGATATTCAGAACGTCGGCTGACATCAATGGCTGTCCTTTCAGAAGGGCCCGGTGGCACAGAGAAGGGCCTGAAAATGGTGGGGGCAGCAGGATTCGAACCTGCGACCAAACGATTATGAGTCGTCCGCTCTACCGCTGAGCTATGCCCCCAGGGTTGGCTCATTATAACAAATAAGGGACAGTGCCGGGAATGGCATGCTTTGGCAACAGCTTTCAGCAGCTCTGCGTTACAATACAGCAGTCCTGCTTAAGGTCAAGGAGAAGTTTATGCTGACAGCCGTTACCCTCGACACCATTCAGACCGCCCGCGAGATTGTGCGCCAGTCGGCCCGGAAAACCCCGCTGATTTCTTCACACAGCTGCAGCGAGCGCTTTGGCTTTCCGGTTTACTTTAAGCTCGAAAGCCTGCAGCGCACAGGCTCGTTTAAAATTCGGGGGGCCAGCTACAAGCTGGCCAAACTGGCAGCTGATCCCGACAGCCCCCGCGCCGTGATGGCCATCTCAGCGGGCAATCATGCCCAGGGGGTGGCGCTGGCCAGCCGCTACAACGGCTTTCAGGCCACGATTTTTATGCCTGAAAACGCCCCGCTGTCAAAAATCCAGGCCACCCGCTCCTATGGCGCCGAGGTGATCTGCACGGGCCAGACCTTTGATGAGGCGCGCCAACATGCTATGGCCTGGCTGGATCAGCACCCGGTAACCTTTATCAGCCCCTTTGACGATGACGATATTATCGCCGGCCAGGGAACCTGTGCCCTGGAGTTGCTGGAGCAGCTGCCCGAACTGGAAACCGTAGTGGTACCCGTGGGTGGGGGCGGGCTGATGGGGGGTATGGCCATTGCCCTCAAGGCGCTCAAACCCGGCATTCGCATTATCGGCGTACAGACTGAGGCCGTGCCCTCACTGGTCGAGTCCTGGCGTCAGGGGCGTCTGATTGAACCCATCCCGCGCCCCACCATTGCCGATGGTATTGCCATCAAAAAGCCGGCCCAGCGCAACCTGGAGATTTTACAGGCCCATGTGGACGAGATGCTGACCGTCAGCGAAGAAGCCATCAGCCGGGCCCTGTTTTATGCCATTCAGTACAAGCATATGATCGTCGAAGGCGCCGGGGCGGTGGGTCTGGCCGCCTTGCTGGAAGGAATGGTAGAAAGCAAAGGTCCCACAGCAGTCGTGATCAGCGGCGGCAATATGGACGTTAAACTGCTGGACTCGGTAATCAACAAGGGCATGAACGATAATGGCCGCTTCCTGATTTTCAAAACCCTGATCAACGATTCGCCGGGCTCGCTGAAACAGGTGCTCAACCTGCTGGCGGAGCACAAAGCTAACGTACTTCACATAGAGCACGCCCGTTTTCGCTCCACCATTCCGCTGAATCAGACCGAAATCGAAGTCGAGATTGAAACCCGCGATGCCGCCCATGCTGAGGCCATTTTAGCGGGCTTACAGCAGGCCGGCTACCGCACCCAGCAACTCTGATGTGCAAAGCAGTCTGAAGATGCTTTACAATTGAATAAAATCGCAGGATATGGAGACACACAATGGCTGAACGCAGCACCCTGACCCGGCCCGATCTGGCCCAGCGTCTTTTTGACAGCATGACCCGCTCGGTGATCGGTAAGTCAGAAGCCGTGGAGCTGGTGCTGACCGGTTTTCTGGCCGGCAGCCATGTGTTGCTCGAAGACATGCCCGGCACGGGCAAAACCCTGCTGGCCAAGTCACTGGCCCGTTCTTTTAACGGGACGTTTAAGCGCATTCAGTTTACTTCAGACATTATGCCCTCAGACATTACAGGCAATTCGGTCTTTAACCTCAAAAACAGTGAGTTTGAATTTATTCCGGGTCCGATTTTCTCCAATATTGTGCTGGCTGATGAAATCAACCGGGCCACGCCGCGCAGCCAGTCCAGCCTGCTGGAGGTGATGGAAGAAAATCAGGTCACGGTTGACGGCGTGACCCACAAGCTGGAGCGACCGTTTTTTGTGATTGCCACCCAGAACCCACTAGAATCCTACGGCACCTTCCCACTGCCCGAATCCCAGCTGGACCGTTTTGTGCTCTCGTTCAGCATGGGTTATCCCGGTGCAGCTGAAGAAGCCCAGATTCTGCGCCTACACCGTGAAAACACCCGGCAGAACCAAAGCCGCTCGCTGGACGAACGCCTTGAGGCCGTAGTGGATGCGCAGGATCTGCGCCAGGCCCAGCAGGCAGTCAGTGAGGTGGTGCTGAGCGACGAAATAGAGCACTTCCTACTGGCCATCATTCAGGCCACCCGCGAAGATTCGCGCTTTGCCCTGGGGGGAAGCACCCGCTCAGCAGTGGCTTTTTTACGGGCCCTGCAGGCCTATGCCTGGATCAAAGGGCGCAGCTATGTGACTCCTGATGATATCAAATATCTCGCACCTTTTGTGCTGAATCACCGCGTGGCGCTGCACCAGCCTGCCCGCCGCCCTGAAAAAATAGCGCTGATACAGGATTTGGTGCAATCGGTTTACCAGCAGCTGAATCGCTGATCTGTTATGATCACCCAATCTGGGCTAAAATAAAGCAATGCTCGCTGTAAAACAACAGCGCAGACAGGATCAGAATTCAAAGATTGGGGTGTGGTTTTGCCACAGATGAAGAGTATTACGGGCTTGCTGGCCGCTTATCACTCAATGTATCCACCTTTCATGCCGATAACCTGCTCAAAAGCGCCCGGTAATGAG
>JACYMC010000233.1 GCA_015272195.1 Candidatus Sericytochromatia bacterium | reverse complement strand
TTGTAGTAACCTCTTTGACACTGGAGCAGACAACACCCAGAGATCTTTACGAGCAAGTCTACTGTGCCCGCGGGGACATGGAAAACCGGATCAAAGAGCAGAAACACGACCTCGCTGCGGGACGAACGTCAGCGCATCTGTTTCGGGCCAACCAGCTTCGGCTCTGGTTTTCAGGGCTGGCGTATGTTCTGATGCAAGCGATTCGCCGGCTCGGATTGACGGGCACAAAGCTCGCCAAAGCACAGGCCGGAACAATTCGGCTCAAGCTGTTGAAGGTAGCGGCGCGCGTCCTGCATGTCGGTGGGCACCTGATCTGTCAATTGGCGAGCGCGTGCCCCTTTCGTTCTCTGTGGGGACAGGTTCTGAAGCGATTGCGAATACCGTGAGCCTGAGCCCCTTCACCAAGATCTCAATCGCCTGAAACCAGGTTATCTTTGGCCTGTCGTCTTTCACCCAGCGAACGAACAAAGACAATGAATCAAGCGTGAGACGGCTTGTTCAGAGGCTACTGAGCTCAGCAAACTCACAAAATATACCCTATACCTTATATAAAGTCAACTTTATGAGAAATGCGGGTTAGAGGATTTTAAATGAGGCTATAACAGGCTTTGATACCTGGCGGGCAGGGTTTTTTCTGCTGGTGACCAGGCCGCAAAAGTCAAGCTTTGTTATTTTGTGTTAATTTTTGTAAAGGATTGCTGCTCTTCGTCAAACTCTTCATGGAAGCGGGCCAGCAACTGCTGAATGGTGCCCGCCTCTTCGTCAAAGGTGGCCACATGAAAGAGGGCGTTGCCTTCGTCCACCAGCGGCAGATAGTTCAGCCCCACAATCAGGCCATCATACTGCGATACCACGGGCTGGGCGTTTTCACCAAAGGGATTGCCGATATAGCCCAGCTGTTCACCCTTGCGCACGCGTTGACCGAGCTTGAGCCGGGTGCGCAGCACCCCGCTGATCGGGGCCCGCACCCAGTGACTGGAGCGGGCAATTACCGTGTTCCGCTGGCGGTTTTCTTTGGCTTCGCGCCCTGTCGGCAGCATGCCCAGGGCCCGCATGACCGAAACCACGCCCCGTACGCCGGCCCGGATGGCCATTTCATTAAAACGCAGGGCTTCGCCGCACTCATACAGCAGCAGCGGAATGCCCAGGGACTGGGTGGTGGCCCGCAGCGAGCCTGGAATGGTCGGAAAATCCAGAATCACGGGCACGCCAAAGGCGCGGGCCAGGGCCTCCATGCCCGGCTGCTGCAGGTCCACCCGGATCTGGGGCAGGTTGCCCCGGTGAATCGCTGCCGTATGCAGGTCAATGCCGTGGGTGCACTGCGAAACAATTTCTTTGAGAAAGGTCTGGGCCAGCCGTGCGGCCATGGAGCCATGCGCCGATCCCGGAAAGGAGCGGTTCAGATCGCGGCGATCGGGCAGGTAGCGGCTGTGGTTTAAGAAGCCAAACACGTTGACCACCGGCACCAGAATCAGGGTGCCGCGCAGCTGTTTGAGTGCCTTGATCTGCAGCAAGCGGGTGATGATTTCCAGGCCGTCCAGCTCGTCGCCGTGAATGGCAGCCGACACAAACATGATGGGGCCCGGCTTTTTGCCCCGGATCACGCGCACGCTCAGGCCCATGTCGTGCTGGGTGTAGAGATAGCCCACCGGGACTTCCAGGGAGCAGCTTTCGCCGGGTGCAATCGGTTCTCCGGCTATCCAGAGCAGTTCTTTGTGTCTTTCTTTGGGCATGGGTTTTCCTCTATGATGTTATTCGTAAAGCAGCCGCTGCAGCAGGCGCCAGAAAATGGTGACGCCGGGTGCCAGCAGGTCTTCGGGAAAGTCATAGCGCGGGTTGTGCAGGGCCAGATCCGGGCCGGCACCCAGACCAAACATGGCGCCCTGGCAGCGCCGTGTAAACCAGCCAAAGTCTTCAGACCAGCGCAGGGGCTCGTCCAGGTCTGATACCCGGTAGCCTGCCGCTTCAGCGGCCTGCCGGATCCACTGGCTGGCTTCGGGATTGTTGTGCGTGGCCGGAAAGGCGTCTTCCCAGCGCAGATGGCAGCGCAGGCCGTCGCGGGCTGCCAGGGACTCTGCCAGGGCGAGGGCTTTTGTTTTTAAGGCTGTCAGCACGCTATCATCAAAGGCCCGCAGGGTGGCCATAATATTGGCCGCTCCCGGACTGATGCCAAAGGAGGCTTCGCCCAGACTGGCGCTGACCACTGTGACCAGGCTGAAGTCGCGGGTCTGTGCCGGTGGGGTGGCAGGGTTCAGGGCCTGCAGGCCCTGAATCAGATCGGCCATGGCCCGCGCGGGGCTGCAGCCTGTTTCCGGGTAGGCTGCATGGGCCGTCAGGCCGCTGAACTCGACCATCAGGCCCACCGAAGCGGCCGCAAAAATCTGCGGGGCCACCAGCACCTCGCCAAGGGCAAAGCCCGGCAGATTGTGTATCGCAAAACAATAGTCCGGGTCCAGGCTTTCAAAGCGGGGATCGTTCAGCACGGCCTGCGCCCCGGCCCCGGTTTCTTCTGCCGGCTGAAACAGGAGCACGGCCCGGCCCCGCCGGGGCCGGTGGCTGTGCAGCAGAGGGGCCAGGCCGCCCACAATGGCCATATGCCCGTCATGGCCGCAGGTATGGGCCAGTCCTTCGCGGGTTGAACGGTACATCACATCGTTCAGCTCGTGGATTGGCAGGGCGTCCATATCGGCGCGGATCAGCACCGTGGGGCCCGTCTGCGCCCCCTGATAAATTGCCGCGAGACCATAGCCGCCGAGGTGACTCATCAGCTGATCGGGCGGGTAGAGGTTCAGATAGTTTTCCAGAATGGTGGCCGTCACGCGCTCTTCGCCGGACATTTCGGGCTCCATATGCAGGCTGCGGCGCAGGGCGGTCATTTCGTCGAGGGGCAGCTCAGGGGGCTGCACAAGAGATGAGGACATGATACGCTCCTTTTTTGCCTATTCTAACATCAGATATTGCTTCAGCATCTGTGTCAGCTGCGCCTGATAAGCCGCTTCACCCCGCTGGCTGCGCTCGGGCAGACCGCCACGCAGCCATTGTTGCAGACGGCGCTGCTGTGCCGGGGCAATGCGGGGCAGGGGCACCTGGCTCAGGGGCTGCTGATACAGCTCCAGCAGCGCACCTTTGCGCTTGCCCCGGTGATAAAACCACTGGCTGACCAGGGGGCTGTTGAGCCAGAGCTCCAGCAGCTCCAGCTGCCAGCCAGAGGACGCGGCCGCGCTGCGGGGCTGAATAAAGTACACGTCCGCACTGGCATACCAGGGCAGGGCCGTATAGGCAGCCCTGACCGACTCAGCCCTTTGTGGCAGCACCAGTTTGGGGCCGGTGAAGCGTCCAGGCTGACGCGGCCATTGCAGCTGCCACCAGGGCAGTCGCCCCTGCATCACTTCGCGGCGGCGCGCCAGCACGGGGTAAAAGGGCTGCAGGTGCGCTTCCAGTACGGCAGGCAGCGTCTGAACGCCCCGGTGCAGGTAGAGCAGCTGGTAGCGGGGGCAGGTATTGACAGCAAAGGGCTGAATATCTGAGTTTTTAAACCAGGGCCGCAGCCAGTCCGCCGGGTCCAGTCCGGCCTGGCGCAGAGCGCCTTCCAGCCGGGTGCTTTCATCCGGGTTGATCACAAAGATGCCGCTGCCCGGCGCGCAGACAATGCCGTGCGCCTTTTGCTGCTGGGCTGAGAGGCGGTCAGCCCCGCTGACAATGCCCTGCGAGACGCTGAAATAGGTGCCCAGGGGTTCGGCCTGCTGCTCAAGCTGCTGTAATTGTGCTGCCACGGCCTCACTGGCCTGGGAGAGCATCAGGGCCGTGCGCCCCTGAAACAGCGCGTGCTGCGGGCGATAGTCCGGGGCCTGCTGGTCCAGTGCGTCCAGATCTGAGGCCTGCAGCTGCCGGCTGCGTGCACGGGGATGCAAGGCCCGGCGCAGCGCCACCTGATGAGCGGGATCGGGCGGTGCACAGCGCAGCAGGGTAAAGGCGTTGTGCTGGCCCTGGGCGCCAGGAAACAGGCGCAGGCTCTGAAAGTCGATCAGCTGCAGCAGGCTGCTGTCATGTAACAGACGCTGGCGCAGGTGCGCTGCACCGCTGGCGCTCAAAAAGTAGCTGGGGGTCAGCAGGCCGGCCAGGGTCTGGGGCTGGCCGAGC
This sequence comes from Candidatus Sericytochromatia bacterium, assembly GCA_015272195.1. Classification (GTDB taxonomy): domain Bacteria; phylum Cyanobacteriota; class Sericytochromatia; order UBA7694; family UBA7694; genus JACYMC01. Next base: position 52,514 of record JACYMC010000233.1, on the reverse strand, counting down.
TTCAGGGCCAGATAAAAAAAGTAGTAGTACAGATCGCCCCTGCCCCGGTAGTCGGCAGCCCAGGGGCCCTGGCGCAGGGGTTCAAAAACAGCCCGGTGATTTTTTTCTCCCAGATAGGGTGGGTTGCTCAGCAGCAAATCCAGTGGCGGCTGGTCAGCCAGCCAGTCGGCCAGCTGCAGCTGGCCGGATTCGCTGGCGGCGAGAGCGTCGCCGCAGTGCAGCCGGGGTTGGGGCATCGGGCGACCCGGAAAGCAGTGCTGCCAGAAGCAGACAAAGCCGATGCGGGCCACCTCCAGCGCCTGGGGGTCCAGATCGCAGCCGCGCAGGGCAGAAATCCATTCAAAGCTCAGCTTTTCGCGTTGCTTCAGATTGCTGATGGCCCCCAGTCCCCAGTCCCAGACGGTCTGAAACAGGGCCCACAAAAACATGCCGCTGCCGCAGGCCGGATCCAGACAGTGGAGCACCTTGTGTGGCCCCTGCCACAATGGGCGCAGGCTGGTTTCTGCCAGATAGCGCGCCAGCCGTGGCGGGGTGTAATACAGGCCGGTCTGTTTGCGCTGCGGTTGGCTGGCCAGCAGTTCCGACAGGAGCGCCAGCCGCTGCAGACGGGCCCAGATATCCGTGACGCCGGCGACCCATTCGGCCAGGGCCAGCAGCAGGGGATCGTCTGTGAGGGTGAGGTCAGACGGTGGGGTGTTTTCGGGCAGATGGGCCGGCCAGACCAAATGCACCAGGGTCTGCAGGCAGTTTGCGCGCCAGTCTGGCGTCGCAGCAGAACGGGCCTGCAGCTGGCGCCATAATAAAGGGGGTAAAAACCAGTCAGAATTGTGCTTTGACACCCTGCCATTCTGCCAAAAGCGCTGCACAAATGCAAGCAAATGTGCTTTAATGATACAGATGACGCGCTGCTTCATTATAAAATCTTTCAGGAGATTGTGCGGAGCTGTGATGCTTGGTGTTGACAGCAGACCCGCTGACAGTCCACAATTAAGCTCATATCTGATCATCAATCACTGAATGATAACCGGCGGGTCAACGCAATTTTTGGGTTTGGATGGTATTTGGCATGCTCATGACGGGAGTCATTCCTGACACGTTTACTGACGCCAGTTCGTTTCTGGACGACGAAATCGAGTATCTGGAATTTGAAAGCCTGATCGATGAAGTAGCCGAGCGTCTGGAAGCCAGCTGGTCTTACAGCCCTGAAGACGAGGCCTATCAGGTGGAGTTCATTGACGAGGAAGGCACGCTGCACGAGGCGGTCCAGATCACCCTCGAATTCTGCGAATCTGGCTTTAACGAAGGCCGCGATCTGATTATCAGCTCGGCTTTTCTGGCTGACTATGATCCTGAAGCCCATCTGCACGTCCTGCCCGAAATTCTGACCCTGGCCAATCAGCTGATTTTTTCACGCGTGCAAATCAGCGCCGACAAGCAGCTCCAGCTGGTGGGCAAAGCCCTTTATCACCAGGAGCTGGCCTCAGACGTGATCACCACCATGGTCGAAGAAATCAGCTCTCTGGCTTCTGAGTTCCGTCTCAAGCTGGAGTCCAGCAACCCCGTCAGCGCATTTGCTGACTGAGCCAGGCCCATGATTGCGACCCTGCCACTCAAGCGCAAAATCGGCTTTGTGGCCAGCGGCGGTGCTGCTAAAGCCGCCTGTTTTCACATGGGCGTGGCCCTGGCCCTGCAGCGCAAAGGCTTCAGTTTCCGTTCCGGCCTGGCCCGCGACGCCGGGCCACTGCTGCACAATGGCCGTGAAATTGAGGTGCTGGTGGGTTCCAGTGCGGGGGCTTTTGCCTGTGCCATGATTACCAGCGGCTACCCGCTTGACGATATCTACCGCTCCTTTTTGCGCGAGCGCAACGCCCGCTTTCCGACGCTATCGTATGGCGATATGCTCAACCCCAACGTCTTTGATACCCTGATGCGCTTTTTGCCGCGTTTGCCCAAGTCCTTTAAGATGCGCGGCATGGATTCGCTGGAGGCGCTGGTTCAAACCCTGTTTTCGGCCAACGGCTTTTACTCCACCCGCAATCTCGAAAAGTTTTTGCGCAAGCAGGTGCTGCCCAGCAACCGCTTTAAAGATCTGGCGGCAGAGTTCTATGCCGTGACCACCACCCTTGACCGGCCGGGCCGTCTGATCTGTGGCCCTCGCTCGCTGGCCGACGTGCAGCGCCCTGGTTATTATTACGACGCCGAAACCCAATACACCGACTATGTCGAAATTTCCCATGCGGCGGCGGCCTCCATGTCGCTGCCCCCGATCTTCAAACCCTACCCCCTGCGGACCGAAGACGGCGTAGTTTATTGCTTTGACGGCGAAATCCGCCGCACCCTCTCGACCCATGTGGCCAAAGACGCCGGCTGTGATCTGATCATTGTGTCGTATACCCATCACCCTTACCACTACCGTGAAGACGTGGGCTCTCTGATTGATTTTGGTATTCCTTCGATCCTGGTGCAGGCCATCTATCAATTGATTGAATCGCGCATTCAGAACGCCAAAGAAACCCATGACATGAAAAAAATGGTGCTCAGCGAAATTCAGGCCTTTGCCAAACGCCACAACATGAGTGCCGAGGCCGCCACGGAGCTGATGCAGATTTTAACCCAGAAGCTGAATTTTAAACCGGACGTGGACTATCTGTTTATCAACCCCAGTTCACGCGAAGAAGATCTCTTTTTTGCGGATCACTTTAACCTCTCACCCAAAAGCATGGAAAAAATCGCCGAAAGCGGCTTTCGCAGCGCCATTCGCGTATTAAAGGACTACAGCTTCACCTTTGAGCAGCCGGCCGCCAGCCCCAGCCGCTCCGGGCCGTCTGCAAGGCCCTCGGCTTAAAGCGCTGTGTGATGTTCTGACCGGCAGCCGCTGGTCAGTTAATGTGTGGCGCCGGCTGTCAGCCCCGGCGCTTCGGGCAGGGCGCTGCGCTCCAGCACCTGAATGCCGGCAATCTCGCGATCGGTCACCCGGTTGCCTTTGGACGACACGGATTTGACCCGCATCTTGGCAAAGTCGACCAGCTGCTGGGTCACACGGGTGCGGGCTTTGGGCTCAAAGTGCAGCTGCAGCAGGGGCTCCGCTTCAACCGAGAAGTAGACCAGCTGGGCCCCTTCGGGAATAAAGCGGTAGACCTTGTTGAGAATAAACTGGCTGACCACAAAGCGCTTCATGTAAATATGCCCGTCTTCGGGGTCACGGTAGAGCACGGAGGCTTCCGGCAGGCGGCCCTGGCGGTCGTAATGGCGCAGGGGCTCTTCGATAAACAACTTCTGTGGTACTTCGATGACTTTGTAGCTGCCGCTTTCAAAAAAGAGCAGCATGCGGTCAAAGCTGGAGCAGGGCACGGCCTCGCCCTGGCGAATATCGCTGCCGAGGTAGTGGCTTTCGCGATCATAGCCCACTTTCAGATCCTGCACGGCCACTTCGGTCACGTCGACGCTGTCAAAGGCCGACAGCTCGGTGCGACGCGGGTAGTCTTTGCCGTAGCGTTTGAGCATATCTTCGAGCCAGCGGATGGTGTAGGCTGTCATCTGGCTCAGATGCTGGCGCAGCACACCCATTTCTTCGGCAATCGCAGCCAGATCAGCGCGGGCCTTGTCGGAGTCAAAGCGCGTGATGCGACGAATGGGAATATTCAGCAGCTTGTCGATGCTCTCTTCGGGCACGGGCACATATTGCTCATCGAGCATGGGTTCGAGGGTGGCCCGCAGCATGGCCTTGAGTTCGCCGAGATCGTCGGCGTCTTCGAGGGCCTGATAAATTTTGTTTTCGATAAAAATCTGCACCAGCACCAGATCGCGGTAGCGGTGGCGCAGCTTTTCGAGCTGCATCTGCAGCTCTTTTTCGAGGGTTTGCTGCAGCAGCCGCGTATTGGCCTCCAGAATCTGGTGTACGCTCAGCTCCACCGGCTGCTGATCCTGAATCACAATCGGGCTCAGGCTCATGCTGGTTTCGCAGTCGGTATACAAAAACAGGCGCGGCAGCAACTCATTGGCGTTGACGCCATGGCCCATGCGCAGTTCAATTTCGACGTGCTCGGTGGTAAAGTCATTGATGCTGGCAATTTTGAGTTTGCCGCGCTGGATGGCATTTTCGATGCTGGCCAGCAGCGACTCGGTGGTGCTGCCGTAGGGGAGCTCACGAATCACCAGGGTTTTGGGGTCTCGGACTTCGACCTTGGCGCGCAGGCGCACGCGTCCTTTGCCCCGCTGGTACTGGCTGATATCCACCAGGCCGCCCTGGGCAAAGTCGGGATAGAGTTCAAAATCTTCGCCTTTTAAAATGGCCATCTGGGCCTGCAGCAGCTCGGCAAAGTTGTGGGGCAGAATTTTGGTTGAGAGCCCGACGGCAATGCCTTCAACACCTGACATCAGCAGCAGGGGAATTTTGGCCCGCAGAAAGACGGGCTCGCGGTTGCGCCCGTCGTAGCTGTCGGTATAGTCGGTGATCTCAGGGCTGAACAGGGTTTCACGGGCCAGGGGGCTGAGGCGGCACTCAATATAGCGGGCCGCACTGGCGGGATCACCGGTCAGAATATTGCCGAAGTTGCCCTGCTGATCGATCAGATAGTTTTTCTGGGCTATATTGACCAGGGCGGCTTCAATGCTGGCGTCGCCGTGGGGATGGTAGCGCATGGTGTGGCCCACAATATTGGCCACCTTGTGAAACTTGCCGTCGTCGACTTCGTGCAGTGTATGCAGAATGCGCCGCTGAACCGGCTTCAGGCCGTCCTCCAGAAAAGGAATGGCCCGGTCTTTGATGACGTAGGAGGCGTACTCTAAAAAGTTGGTATCTATCAGATGTTTGAGGGCTGAATCGTGTGACATGCTGTTCATTGTACGCAAACATACAGGTTTTGGGGAGGGGGTTATTGGAAAAAGGCCTCTGCCCTTTATTTTAAGACCAGATAACTGAGAGCAGAGGCCATTTTGCTGAAGGCTATTATAACCTGAAATCCCTTCAACTCATAGCCCTGCGGGCCTGAATTGATGTTAAACTGTCTGCATGTCAGGCTATATTTTACTGGTAGACGACAGTCCGGCCTATTTAAACTTGCTGCACAATATTCTGGATGCGCGGGGCTATGCGGTTCAGACGGCCCGTCACGGCTTTGATGCGCTTGAGAAAATCAAAGCCCAGCCCCCGATGCTGATTCTGCTGGATATCAACATGCCGGAGATGGACGGTTTTGCGCTCTGTGAGCAGCTTAAACAAGATCCCGAAACGGCAGAGATTGGGGTGCTGTTTCTGTCGGCCCACCACGATACCGAAACCAAAGTGCGCTGCTTTGCCGCCGGGGCCGTGGACTATATCAGCAAGCCCTTCGAAGAAGCAGAGGTGCTGGCCCGTTTGCGCACCCACCTGCTGATTCTGGAGCAGCAGCGCCATCTCAACGGGATTCTCAACGCTTCGCTGGACGGTATTCTGACTTACCGGGCCGTGCGCGATGCCGAAGGCCAGGTCGCTGACTTTCGCTGTCTGCTGGCCAATCCACGGGCGGCTGAAATCTTTGGTGCCGCCCAGGAAGGGCTGAAACTGCTGAGTCTGAAGCAGCAGCTGGCCAGGCTGCAGCATCCGGTGGCCTGGCAGGAGTTACTGGATGTCTTTGTGCAGGGCCAGCCGCTGGACACAGAGCGTTATACCCGCAGCCGGCGGCGCTGGCTTCATATGCTGGCCGTACCCCTGGAAGACGGGCTGGCCCTGACTATGCGCGACACCTCTGAGCGCAAAGAGCTGGAGCTGGCCCTGGCCCGCCTGGCCGAGCAGGACAGCCTGACGGGCCTGCCCAATCGCCGGGTCTTTGATCGCTGCCTGCAGCAGGAGTGGCGGCGCTGCCGCCAGGCCGGTGAGCCACTGGCTTTGATTATGTGCGATATCGATTACTTTAAAGCCTATAACGACAGCCAGGGCCATATTGCCGGCGATGGCTGCCTGGTGCACGTCGGGCGCACCCTGCAGCATCAGATCAGCTGGCCTGAAGCCCTGGTGGCCCGCTACGGCGGCGAAGAATTTGGCATTATCCTGCCGCGCCTGCCGCTGAGCAAAGCCGTTCAGATTGCTGATGAACTGCTGCTGGCTATTCGCAGCCTGCAATTGCCCCATCCGGGCCTCCCCGGCGCAGCGCCTGTCACCCTCAGTCTGGGGGTGGCGGCCTGTCTGCCTGACGCCCAGAACGGCATGTCGCAGTTGCTGCAGCAGGCCGACCAGGCCCTGTACCGGGCCAAAGCCCAGGGGCGCAATCAGGTGGTGGTGGCTGCGGCTGACTGACGCCAGTTGGCCAGGGCGCTTTTCAGGGCCGGGGCCAGCTCTGTGCTGCTGCAGGGGTAAGGGATAATCTCGGCGATGCCGCGCAGCAGCAGGCAGTGAATCGCCTCGCCGTCGTTCTTTTTGTCGTGGCGCATCACCGCCAGCAGGTCTTCAGCCGTGATCTGCGCAGGCAGCTGGGGTAAGGGCAGAGCGGCCAGCGCCTGGCTGAGGCGCTCACCTGCGCTGCCGGGCAACACGCCAAAGCGCTGCGAGACCTGACAGGCCAGGTACATGCCCAGAATCACGGCTTCACCATGGCGGTAATAGCCATAGCCAGTGACCTGCTCAATGGCATGGCCAAAGGTGTGGCCAAAATTCAGCACGGCCCGGATGCCCGTCAGGTCGCGCACGTCCTGGGCCACAAAATGGGCTTTGATGGCCAGGGAGCGTGCCACAGCTTCTTCGAGCAGGCTGGCATCTCCGCGCAGCAGGGCGTCCCGCTGCTGCAGCAGCCAGTGCCACAGGGGTTCGTCGTGAATCAGGCCATATTTGAGCATTTCGCCGTAGCCTGAGAGCCAGTCGCGGGCCGGCAGCTGCTGCAGCAGGGTGGTGTCACACAGAATGCGCTGCGGCTGATAAATGGCCCCGATCAGGTTTTTGCCGGCCGGGTGGTTGACGCCGGTTTTGCCGCCGAGGGCTGAATCCACCTGGGCCAGCAGGGTGGTCGGTACATTGACCCAGTCCAGGCCGCGCAGGTAGGTGGCGGCCAGAAAGCCCACCGCATCGCCCAGGGTACCGCCACCGACGGCCACCAGCAAGGAGCGGCGCTGCAGACCCCGCTGCAGCAGCTCGCCGTAGAGTGGGTAGAGCCGGGCAAAGTCTTTGAGCTCTTCACCGGCCGGCAAACACAGACACTCGGCGAGCCAGCCGGCGGCCTGCAGGCCCTGCTGTATGTCTTGCTGCAGTTCGGGCCAGGCGGCATCAACGCCGGCATCCATCAATACCAGGGCTTTACGCTGTGGGCCGCCTGCCGGCCAGCTCTCAGGGCGGGTCAGCAAGTGTTGGCCAATCAGGGCCGGATACATGCCTTCGTGCAAGTTCAGTTCAACACGTTTCATGTCTGGGGCTCGGCCTCCGTTGATACGCTGTCTGTGGGCCACTCAGACAGAAGCTGGAGGGGCTGCTGGGGCTGCACGGCCACCAACAGCCGACGGGTGTCTACTTCCAGCAGGTAGAGCGTGGTCTGGCGTCCGAGGGGTTTAATCGCCAGGGTTTCAATACGATCAGCCTGCGGGAGGGCAGACAGACCCCGCAGGCGTTGCCAGAGCGGCCCCTGCCCTTCCTGCCGGGCGGCCCGGCGCAGCAGGTAAAACGAAAAATAGATCAGCAACAGCACAAAGCCCAGTTTCAGCATGACTTCCAGGACGATGCCGAAGGTCAGCTGCCCCTGGGCGAGCTGTTCTGCAGAATTCAAAATTCAGTAAAAATCAGCGCAGGACTTTTTTGATGGCGTCCACGACGCGATCTTCCTGGAAGGGCTTGACGATAAAATCACGCGCCCCGGCCTGAATGGCATCGAGCACCATGGCCTGCTGACCCATGGCGCTGCACATAATAATGCGGGCGTTGGGATCGATTTTGCGGATTTCACGCACGGCCGTGATGCCGTCCATTTCGGGCATGGTGATGTCCATGGTGGTTACGTCGGGGCGCAGCTCCTGATACTTCAGGACGGCTTCGTTGCCGTTGGCGGCTTCGCCAGCCACTTCATAGCCGTTCTTGACCAGAATGTCACGAATCATCATGCGCATGAAAGCCGCGTCATCAACTACTAATATTCTTGCTGCCATAATTGATTTCACCAGAACGGCGAGAAAAGGCGCTCGCCGACATTTACCTTTCTACTAATGCAGTACTTCTGTACTGTAACCCCCATATTCTAGCAGAGAGTTTTTCTCGCCGCAAAGGGGCAGATGCTATTTAAGCCGCCGGCAGCATAAAAGAAAAATAAAAAATCGTCAAAAAAACGCGGTTTTAGACGCAAGTTTTTTCTTGTGTTATCAGACAATAAGCTTAGGTTAAGTTTTGGGTAAGAAAACAGGTTTGAAGTTAATGTTGTACCGCCTTGTGATTCTGATGGTTCTGACCAGCCTCCTGGGAGCCTGTGGCCGCCCCATGGGGCCTGTTTCGCCCATGCCGCTGGCGGCTTATCAGCAGGCCATGGATCCCAACTTCAACCCTTATCTGCGCCAGCAGATTGCCCAGCAGGCCGTGGCCAGTCAGACCCTGACCTATCACGCTGGCTGGGATCAGCAGGCCTTTGCCGGCAGCCCCACTTCTTTCAACGGCCAGACCAGCAGCAACGGCTTTTTCAGTCAGAGCAGCCAGAATGAGGGCTTTGACAATACCTTTGCCAGTACCGCGCCGGGTAACAGCCCTGACTTTGCTTACCCCGGTCAGGCTCAGCCTCAGCTGCCGGCCCCTCAGCCTTCAGCTGGCCTGCGCCCTTCGCCCTTTGGCCCCCAGCAGAGTGGCCCCCGCCAGGGCGAGCTGAAGCTGCTGAGCTATAATGTCTGGGGTTTGCCCGGCCCGCTGGGCACACGCCGCAGCGAGCGTTTTGCCCGTCTGGGTGCGACGCTGGCGCCCTATGATGTGGTCACCCTGCAGGGTGCTTTTTCTGACGATATCGACGTGCTCAAGCGCAGCAGTGAATTCAAATACCACATGCGCCACCGCAACGGCAGCCTCACCTCACTCAACAGCGGTCTCTACACCCTTTCCAAATACCCGGTGCTGACCAGTGATTTTCAGTCTTTTGAACGCTGCACGGGCACCGACTGCCTGATCAACAAAGGCGTGCTGATGACCCGCATCAACCACCCCCAGCTGGGCCCGGTCGATATCTACACCACCCATTACCAGAGCAACCACACCCCGGTGGCCGAGCGCATCCGGGCCGAAGACAACAACCTGGCCCTGCAGCAGCTGCTGGAGCGCCACAGCAACGACTTTCCGGTGATTATCAGTGGCGATTTTGGCTTTGTGCCCGATCAGAGCGAGTATCGCGATCTGCTGCAGCGCCTGCCGCTCAAAGATCTCTACCGCGAAAAGCATCCCCAGCAGCCGGGCTACACCTTTGATTCAGCCAACCCTTATCTCAAAGACGCCGTGCCCCAGCGCAATAACTACCTGTTTTATCTGCCCAAAAACAACTGGCAGCTGCAGCTGGCCGAAGCCCAGCTTACCCATCGTGAGCCGGTGGACGGCCTGGTGCTCTCCAACCAGTACGGTGTGGCCGCTCGGCTGCGTCTGACCCAGCGCTGATAAACCCTGGTCAGACGGATCAGCAGCCTTCCCATCGAATGCCTGGCAGGGCGTTCCTCTGAAACCACCTTTGTGTTGGGCTCTGTGCTAAGATAGGTCCATCTTAATTTCAGAGCTAAAGGAGATCTTCTATGGCTGAAGTACTGTTTAAAGGCAATCCTGTTCAGACCGAAGGCAATCTGCCCGAAGTCGGTGCACCCGCCCCCGAATTTAAAGGGGTGGCCACCGACCTGGCTGAGCTGGGTCTGGCGGATGTTAAAGGCAAAACCGTGCTGCTGAACATCTTTCCCAGCGTGGATACAGGTGTGTGCGCCATGTCTGTGCGCAAGTTTTATGAACAGGCCCAGGGCATGGATAACCTGATGGTGGTCAACCTCTCGCTGGATCTGCCCTTTGCCCACAAGCGCTTCTGTGGTGCCGAAGGCATTGAAAACGCTGTGTCTGTGTCTGACTTTCGTCACCAGAACGTGGTCAAAAACTACGGTCTGCGCATGACTGATGGCCCGCTGGCTGGCCTGCTGGCGCGTGCGGTGGTGGTGGTCAACGCCGAGGGTAAGGTGACCTATACCGAGCTGGTGCCTGAAATCACCCAGGAACCTGACTATGCAGCCGCTCTGGCCGCCGTCAAAGCCTGATTTCTGACCCTTTTGTACCGCCGGCTCAGGCTTCGTTCTGGGTCGGCGGTTCGCTTTCGCCCTGGCGACCGGGAATATAGATCAGCTTGCGGGGCGCCGGTTCATTTTTTTTCGGCGCCTGTGGGCTGAGCCAGAGATTGCGGGCGTCCTCCACCGCGCTCAGAATTTCGTCTGTATGCTGCAGGCGAAACTCAATAAACCGAAGGGCTGACATGACCCACTGCGAAATCTCGGGATCAATCAGCCGGTAAAATACATGCCGGCCCTGGCGCCGTTCGGTGACCACTTTGTGCGTGCGCAGCAGCGACAGGTGCTGTGAGACCCGTGAGTGGCTGATGCCGAGCTTTTTTTGCAGGGCCTTGACCTCTCGCTCTCCCTGGTACAGCTCTTCTAAAATCAGCAGGCGATCGTGGTGGGAGAGGGCCCCCAGCAGTTTGGCCAGTTCTGCAGTGATCAGTTCACGAAAAGGCATACCAAGCGTTTCCTTTATGCACGTTTGATGATATTAATATATTTTAACATTATGCAGGCAGCTGCTGACAAGCGACTGAGTGGAATTATTCCAGGGCCCGGTTGCGCAGCACATAATGGGCGTGGTCTTCCCATTGGCCGTTGATTCTGAGGTATTTGGGTGAAAGGCCTTCATATTCAAAGCCCAGCGGGGTCACCACTTTGATCGACGCCTGGTTGCGCGGCATGATATTGGCTTCCATGCGGTGCAGCTTTAAATGCCCAAAAGCGTAATCCACCAGGGCGGCCACTGCCGCACGGGCGTGGCCCCGCCGCAGATGGGCCTGATCGACCGAGTAGCCCAGATAGCCGGAGCGAAAGCCGCCCCAGACAATATTGGAGAGGGCCACATGCCCAATCACATCGGTTTCGGCGGGATTGTCTGGCATCAGCCAGAATTTCAGCAAACGCCGGGCCTGCATTTGTCTGCGCTCGCTCTGGATTTTTTCGGCCTGAGCCGTTAAAGTAAAGAAAGCGGGGCGAACCCGTGGCGACCAGGGTGCCAAAAAAGCCTGGTTGCGCAGGTGATAAGCCAGAATGGCTTCAGCCAGCGCCTGGCTGGGGGGATGTAACTGCAGACCAGGTGCGCGGAGCTGCAGTTGATTTAAATCCAGCGGGGATACCATAAGGCTGCCTCCGGTGCGCCAGGGATTCAGGATAAACCTGTCAGGCCAGGCGCCAGAATATTGTAATACGCCAGCAAAGGGGATGCAAAATGCCAGCAGCCGTGACCCGTGTTTTTGCCTATCTCTGGGCACCGCCCGCCTGGCCGGCCGAACGCTGGCAGGCTCACTGTGAAGCGCGGGGGCAGGCCCTTGAAGCGTATTGTCAGGCCCAGGGTCTTGTCTGGCAGGGTCTGCACACGGATCGCTCCCTCAACAGCGATCCCCTGGCCCGTCCGGTGCTGAAGCACTGTTTAAAACAGATGCAGGCCGCAGATGTGCTGCTGGTACAGGACCTGCAGGATCTGGGTCGGCGCTTTTATGATGTCTATACGCTGATGCAGCATTTTCATCAGGGCGGGCATGCGGGCAGTCTGCAGGCGCTGGCCCAGGCGATCACCATCAGTCAGACAGCGGGTGCAGATATTCTGGCGGTGCTGCGTAAAATTCCCCAGCTGAGTCCAGCGGCGGAGGCCGATACAACACCGCAGTATCAGCGTTCTGAGCTTTCGCGTCAGAATGGCGGGGCCTGCCCTTATGGCTACGCCATTCACCCGGACAGCAATGAGTATGTGCTGGTGCCCGAAGAGGCCCGTGTGGTGCGCCAGATTTTTAAGCTGCGGGCCAAAGGCCAGTCCCTGCGCCAGATTGCGCAGCGCCTGGCGCATGAGGGCAGTCGCACCAAGCGCGGGGGCCGCTGGCACGCCAATACCATCAAAGCCATTCTCGAAAACCCGTTTTACACCGGGGCCTACCAGACCCACTACGCCCGTTTTGAGCAGCACCACCCGGAAATCATCAGCCCGGCGCTGTATTATGAGCTGAACGCCCATCTGATCTGCGACGATATCGCCCGCTAAATCCTTAAAACGTCAAAATCGGGCAAGATTGTACGCCCTGACGGTGATAAAATAAAAAAGAATCTCCCCGTAGAAAGCGGCTTTGCATGTCGATTCAGTTTAACCGCAACAGCGTCCAGCAATTCTGGCAACACAAAGGCCAATCCTCCACAGGCCCTCTGAGTGATGCGCTGGCTGATGATCAACTCAGCAAAGCCGAGTATGAACAGCTTAAAACCCAGTTTGCCGCCGAGCATCCGGGCCAGGATTTTGACCGCTGGCTGGCCGATGCCCTCGATGGCCAGCTCGATCAAAAGAGCAATGCCCAGCTGCTCAGCGCGATCCGGTCCCTGGGCCAGAATGGCTCAGCCGTGGCTTCGGTGTCGTTTGCGGCCTTTGAAGGGCCGGGGTATCAGGAGAGCGCCCAGCATTATGCCATCCCCGCCTTTTTTGATGCGGTCAAAGCCGCGGATGGCAATAATAATGGCCGTATTGACGCCGCTGAGCTGCGCCAGTTGCAGGGCCGGCTGCCCGCTGATCTGATGCAGCAGCTGCGCGCTGACGGCGCGGTGCTGACCTTTGACAATGCCCGCAAAAGCCTCAGTTTTTACCCGGCTCCTGAGGCCCCTATCCTGCACGGACGCTACAAAGATCTGCGCGTGGATCTGGATCTGGACCTCAAAGACATTGATGGCATTGCCGATCGCTCCCGCAGCGATTTGCAGGGCCAGGCCAGCGGTGAGCTGCACTTTGACTGGCGCGGTCCGCTGGTCAACGGTTTGCGCCAGGCTCTGCAGGAGAGCACCGGTGGCTGGGTTGACCTGAATGCCCGCTATGCGGGTGCCGGCGAGAGCTACGGACCGGGCTATGTGATTCAGGCCCAGAGCGGCCCGCTGGCCACCCGGCCGATTGTGATTAAACATGACGGCCAGGGGCAACTCTATCTGGAGTCACCCGGCTTTGGCGAAACCGCCCGCCTCTGGCTGGGCGAAAAAGGCCTCAACAAATACGCCCTGCCCCAGCTGCGCGAAATGGGGCTGGACCTGCAGCTCGAAAAAAAAGACGGTCGGATTTATCTGCATCCGCAGCAGCTCAGACTCAACGATCTGCCCCTTTCGGCCCAGGGCGAGAGCGGTGGGGCTCTGCAGCTTGAACTCAAGGGCCGGACCCGTTTTAACGTGGCTGCTGACGGCCTGCGGGCCCGCTTTGATCAGGTTCAGGCCCGCGGCAGTTCGCAGGCCAGCGGCAGACAGGCTGTGGCAGACAGTAATGCCCAGGGCGTGGCCGCGCCCGACAGGCTGCGCGGCAAGGTGCAGGCCGGTCTGAACTATAACGTGCAGCGCCAGGAGCTGGATGCCCAGGTGCTGTTACAGGGTGTTGAGGCCGAAGTCAATCTGAGCGCGGATGAAGCCGGCAAACTGCCCTATCTGACCCCCGAACTGCGGGAGCTGGCCGGTCAGGAGCTGCAGGCCCGCCTGCGGCTGAGCGGCGCCTATCGCAACGTCAATGGTGTCTCCCGCGAGGGACGCGTACAAGGGCAGCTTGATCTGAGCCGTCGCCAGGGCGAAGAACGCACGGACGTGCACGCCCGCTTTCAGAGTACGCCCCTGAGTCAGCGTCCGGGCCAGCGCCTGAGCAGCACGGTCCACCTGAGTGCCGTGGACGTGCGGCATCAGCGCAAGGATGAAGACGTACGGGTCAGCGCCCGCAGTGCCAGTATCACCGCGCGTCCCCAGGCGGCCCCCAAAGTGGAGCTGACCCGGGCCAGTGTGCGGGCGGAGGTCTCTGGCCCGCTGCTCGAAAGGGCCAAAGTCCTGCTGAACGAAGCCCGTCCCGGTGCCGCTCAGGTGCGAGACAGCTTTAAAGCCCTGGGCATTTCAGACGCCCAGCTGCAGATTCTGACCCAGGGCTCTGCAGCGCAGTTGCGGGAGCTGATGTCGGCCCAGACCTTTGTGCAGCAGCTTGAAAAAGCGGTGCTGCAACTGGATGCCGAGCGTGTGCAGATTGATACCGACGCCACAGGCCAGCTGCGTATTCAGGCTGACAGGCTGCAGGCTGAAGGTCAGGCCGAAGGCCGCAACACCCGCATGGATATTCAGGCCAGCGCCCGCCAGGCCAGCGCCAGTGGCCGCCAGCTTGAGCTCAGTCAGAGCCAGCTGCAGGCTGAACTGCAGCGCACGACAGCGGGCGGACGCGTTGACGGGCAGCTGCGTTTAGACAGTGAGCAGGTCGCGCTGGATGCAGCAGACCCCCGCGCGCTGCAGGCCAGCCTCAGCAACAGCCAGCTGCAGAGCGATGTGCAGGCCCGTACCACGGGGGGCAAAAGCCTCCGGCTTGGGTTGGATACAGACAATATGCAGCTGACCGGTCAGCCCGGTGAGCTGACGCTGGATGCTGAAAGCGCCAGTGTCCGGGGGCATTACCAGAGCCGCGAAGGCACAGATATCACCCTGCAGGCCGAGAGTGGCCCCCTCCAGCTTTATCAGACAGCGCCCGGCCAGTGGCAGCTGAACGTGCCCGATCTCAGAACCCAGATGAGCCTGGATCTGGCCGTTCAGGAGCTGCGGCAGATCAGTTCCCGTCTGGGCCCTCAGGCTGCTGAAACCCTGGATCAGCTGGCCCGTGCAGAAACCCCGGCAGCCTTTGAAAGCGCCCTGCGGGCTGTCGGTCTGGAGGCCGTGCCGGCCCGTGAAGCCAGTCAGTTGCTCTGGCGTCCCGAGTTGCGCGCCCTTTTTGCCAGCTCGGAGTTTGTCAGCGCCCTGCAAAGCGGTGAGCGCATTCAGGTTGGCCTGCAGAGCAGTGGTGATTTACAGCTGCAGCAGGCAGAACAGTTGCGTGCCAGCGCCCACGCTGAAGTACAGGCCCAGGGCAGTCTGAACAATACTGCCGGTGATGCCCTGATTAGCGCTCAGGCTGAAACAAACCTGCGTTTGCAGACCGACGGCCAGCGCCACCGTGCTGAAGCCGACAGCCTGACGCTGCAGGCCCAGGCCGTGCGGGCTGATGGCTCCCGTTTTGCCGATCTGCAGCTGCGCAGCCAGCAGCTGGCGGCTGAGCTGATGCCAGACGGCAGTCAGCAGCTGCGTGTTGGCGAAACCACAGCACAATTAAGTGCAAGCACCCACCTCGACGCTGAGCGCATGGTTCAGATTCAGAGCCTGCTAAGCGATTTTCGCGATACGGTGGTGGAGCGCCTGGCGGCGCTTGGCCTCAGCCGTCAGCAGTTTGAGCAGGTGTTGCAAGCCTTTGGCCAGCGCCAGCTTGATGCGCTGCTTAAATCCGCTACCCCTGAAGCGCTGGCCAATGTTTCTGAGAGTCTGGGTCTGAGTCCTGAACAAATTGAAAAAACCCTGGGTTTGCTCAATGATGAGCCTTTTCAGCGTGCGGTACAGGATATTTTTGCCTTCAGCCGCATGCTGGATGATGCCAGTCTCGACATACAGCTGCAGGGCAGCATGGGCGCTGCCAGCTGGCAGCGTCAGGATCAGCAAATGCTGCTGCAATTGCAGCAGCTCAGCGCCAGCCTGCAGGCCCAGACCCAAAACGCGTCCGGCCAGGGCGATTTCAGCGCCCGCCTGCAGCAGGAGGCCATCACCTATACCCAGTCGCCTGACGCCCAGCGTCTCAGCTGGGAGCCTGTTCAGGCTGAAGCCGAAGCCACCCCGCGCGGCAATGCAGCAGATGCCCCGGATGAAGCGCTGACCGTTTGGGCCCGCCTTGAAGGCGGTGCCGGTGAGCTGGTGCAGGAACAGGGTCTTGTGCGCAGCGAAATCGCCCGGGCCCGCCTCAGCGGCGAGCTGCAGCAGCAAAGCGAAACGGGGCGTCAGGCCGAATTATCGGGCAGTCTGACCCTGGAACAGGTCAACACCCGGCGCAGTCTGGGTGAGCCTGACTCGGCCCGTCTTGAGGTGCAGGGTCTGGCCGCTGAAGCCCGTGGCAGCCTGCAGGACCCTGAAGACCGTCAGGACTTCAGCGCCAGCGGTGAACTCAGTATGCAGCAGATTGATGTTAACCCACGCGGCGCACAGGTCAGCGAAACCGAGCTTTCAGCCCGCCTGCAGACCCGCCGGGATCTGAGCCAAAACCAGCAGGGGGAGGCCGAAGCTGCGCTGAATCTGCAGGCGGCAGATATCCGCAGCAGCGAAGCTGACGGCGTACAGATGGCTGAGGCCCACTTTGATGGCCATGCCGCCTCAGAGTTGAAAGAAAACGATCAGGTGCGCACCCGCCTGCGGGTAGAAGCCCAGGACGGTACCTTAAGCAATTTGCAGGCCCGCGAAGGCCAGGTCAGTCTGGACCAGATGCGCACGGAGATTCGGGGCCAGGTGCAGACCCCGCTGGTGCGCGGCGAACTTGGCGGCCAGATGCAGGTCGATGGCTTTCTGGCGGTGGATGGCGAAGAAGCCCGTGCCCAGGGTTTTCAGGTGGACGCCCTGGCCGGCAAGCTGCACCTCGACAGCACCCGCCTGCGCGATATTATTTCAGGTAACCCTGATGCCCTTGCCATTCTCGAAACGGTTTCTGAAAAATGGGCCGCCCGCCAGCGCGATCAGGCTGTGCCGAACATCTTTTTGAACCCGGCCATCACCCTGGATATTGATCAGGGCCACTGGCGGGGTGACGCCAGCGATGGCAATGCGCTGGCCGAGGGTCAGACCCTCAGCGCCCGCATGCGCTTCCCCGATCTCGATACCCAGCTGGGTCAGGGCAGCATTGAACTGCAGTTGAACAACCTCACCCTGCCGGGTGCCGCACAGCGCCCCCAGGTCGAACTGACGGGTACGGCCCGTTTGCAGCCCAGGCAACCTGAGTTCAATCAGTCTGTTCAGTCGCTGGTGGAGCGCAGCCTTAAAGGGGCTGGCGTCAATCTGAAGCCGGAAGTCAGCTTTGAAAACGGCCGCTTTGAAGTCAAAATTGACCGCTGGTATGCCGATGGCCTGATCAAGGTGGATTTTGAAGGCGATCAGATTCAGCTGAGCGTGGATCGTGCCAAACTGCTGGGCTTCTTGTCGGCGCGGGGGCTGGCCACCCGCTTCAGCGAGGGCAAGCTCAACGACTACCTGCTGGATATTGACCGCCAGGGCAATCAGCTGACGCTCTCACTGAACGAGTTCTCGGAGCGCCTGCTGCACCGCGACAACCTGCAGATCCAGTCTGTCAACACCCGCTCAGATAACAGCATTGAAATGCAATTTGCCTACACCGATACCAAGGCCTATAACGCCGGTTTCCGCCAGCGTCAGCAGGACAAACTGGAGCAGCGCCTCTTCAGCGACCCCGTCAGCGGCCAGGCCCGCACGGCAGGTCAGGTCGAGTCGGTCATCGAAGGACTTGAAGCAGGCCGCCTGGCCCTGATCATGCAGCAGGCCAGCCCGAATCAGCTGCGCCGCATGCTGAGTACGGTGGGCAATGACTACGACAACCTCGTGCGCGAGGCCCTGCAAAAGCAACCTGACTTACAGCGCTACCCCCTGCAGAACCGGGCCATTATGGCCGTCACCCTGGCCGATAACAAAGGCTTTCTGGAGCGCGTCGACAGCAGCGAAAAAAACCTGATTCGCCGGATTCTGGACAGCGTGCCCGCAGATCAGCAGGCCCGCTTTGAGGCCACGCTGACCGATGCCGAGCGCCAGCGGCTGCATGCCGCTCTTGGTACGCGCCCGGCGTCGCCACGCCGCGTTCAGCCACCGCACCGACGCTGAGCCAGGCTGTATGCATTCAGGACTTGATAAGCCGAGGTTCGCTGATCAAGTCCTGATAATGCAGAGCAGAGTGCCGCTTATTTTTCTGTGGCTTTTTCAGCGCGCACCGTGACCACAATAAAGGCTCTGAGATTGGCTTCAGGAAAGTCCACCGCGATTTCCAGACGGCCTTCAGCAAGGGCTTCGATGCTGGCCTGAGAACCCTTGGCAGACAGTCTGACGATTTTGGCATCTGAGCTCGTCCAGCTCATATTCTCTGAAGGGTTTCCTTTGGCGTCAAAGGCTCTCGCTGTCAGGTTCAGCGCCTCGCCGGGCAGCATCTGCACTTCTGTGTGGCTGAGGGTTAAACTGGGCCCTGAGGGTACTGTCGGCGTAGGTGTTGGCACTGGCGCTTGTGTAGGTGTTGGCACTGGTGTAGGCGTAGGTGTTGGTGTAGGACTCTCAGAAACGGTATTTTGCGCTGCGATAAGGGTGTTTTCAACGCTGTAACAGCCGGGGGCCTGATTTCTGCCTACGCCCGTCAGTAAATGATGATCAGTCGGTCTGGATAAAGCGGCTGGTTCTGGAAAGGTTGCTGTGGATTGATTCAGTGTAGAACGCGCCTGGATGCCAGGGATATTGGCAAAGGACTGGGTGCAATTATCTGCTGAACTGATGGACAGGCCGTTGACACGGTGGACCACGCGTTTGGGCAGCAAGGACACCGGACTTTTAAGCAGGCCTCTGCCACTGTATACGGGCATTTCAATATCGCCAAAAATAGGGGCGGCAAAATCGGTGTTAACAGCGGACCGGAATAAACGCAAAATTTGGGTGTTTCCCGGCAGTGGTGTTCGGCTGCCAAGGGCATTGGCTGCATTATCGAGCGAATAATTAAAGCGGCCTAAAAAAGCTATCGGTCTTGGGGCGCGACCGGGGAAGCCTTCGCCGCTAAAAGAAAACACATGATGGTTATGCTGATCCGCAATCAGCAGGGTCCGGATGTTGCCCAGTGCATTGGTGTAGTTGTATTCTGTCAATCCCCGTGGTGTAAACTGGCTTGCTTCCGGGTAGAGGGTCTGCAGGGTGGACAGATTGATCTGCTGGCTGCTTTTTTCCCAGGTCTGGTTGGTGGCGTTGTATTTGTATTGAAGCACTCTCTGATTGCCCGTATCAGAAATCCAGAGGCCGTCTGTATTGTCTCTGGCCGCAGACGTATCCCGATTATTCAGCTGCCGTTCAATGTAAACCACACCTGTGGGACCATTCAGTAAGGTATCTGTGGCGGATTCGCTCAGGCCTGCGATTTGTGTGCTGGTATTTGTTGTGGTGTCCAAAATAAAGACCTGATTTGTAACTGTGACCGAATAAGCGATGGTGCCAGGCATATCAGGAACAGGGGCCGTACCATCAGCGTCTCCGAGCCAGTCGCCACTGTCGCCTGGCTGTGGACCGGTCAGGGGGCCTGTTAATGTCCCTGCGCAGAGATTCTGACGGTTTTCAAATTCACCGGTGCCCGCGACCACTCCGCCGTCGGCCAGGCGAAAGTTCAGTGAAGCCCGACCATTGACAATCTGTCCATCCACAGCAATCGTTTCACCTGTTGCTGAAATCAGCTTTGCGTTTTCAAGCTGGCCGTTTGCCAGGGTTTTAAAAGTGAGCAGGCCTGTCAGCTGCGTGCCCTGGCTGGGACCGCTGCGCACGGTGGCCTCAAACCCCATGCTGCAGGCTCCTTCTCCAAAGGGGTTGTTTAAGGCCTCAGGTGGATTTTCCCAATTGCCTGCTGCGATAGCTTCAAATAAACCTGTTTCGCTGGTGGAACCGCTCTGGGGTCCGGATGCAGATGGCGGAACACAGCCAACGAGCATCATGCTGCCAGCGCATAAAAGACGCGCAGAAACGGATGCGTTTTTCAGATTCATAGAAGCCTCTTGAAGAATAGACTTTATTAATACATTAAAAAGATAAGCTGAATAATATGTCACACAAAAGAGTGCGTCAAGCAAAAAATAAACAAGATGTTGCTTCAGGATTTAATTTGTGTATCACCGTGCTCTGGATTCAGTTCACCTGCCGCTCAGACAGTGCCTGTACTCTCTTTGTTTTAGGGCATTCTGCTGCCCGTAAAGTCTGAGCTGCGCTATGCTGAGTGAATGATCGTTTTGCATCTCAGCTACTTTGACAAGCAGTTTGCCTTCTGGGCCGATACGCCGGAGCTGGCCGCACCGGCGACACCCGGTCAGGCCTGGCCGGGTCTGCTGCGTCGCGAGATGCTGTATCAGATTCTGCGGCAGCTGAAGCTTTCGGAGCGCCCGGAGGCCTTGCACCTGCTGACGCCCTGGCTGTGGGCCCCGGATGCCCGTGGCCTGCAGCTGCAGCCCTGGCAAAGCCAGGCCTTGAAGCTGCCGCCAGGCAAGGTACTCAGCTGGCTGCGCGACTGGGGCCATCTGGCTGAGCCCCTGACGGCCACCCGCCATGGTGCTGAGATCACGGTCTGGTATCAGCTGCTGCGCCTGGCTGCGAGTCTGGTCTGGCGTCAGGCCCTGCTGCCCGATTTGCAGCAGCTTGACGCTGATCAGTGGCATTCGCGCTGGCACGCTTTGCTCAGCAACCATGAACACGAGCAGTTGCAGCAGCTGGCCAGCTACCTGCCCGGCGTGGTGCAGGCCCTGACGGACTCCCGCGAGACCCCGCCGCTGGACCAGCCGCTGGAGGTGCTTTTTGGCGCGTTGCAGCAGCTGGCTGATGCCCTGGTGCGCCAGGATCCGCCAGGAGTAGAAGCGGCTTTTAAGCGGCGGCGCCAGCTGCCGGCGCGGGAGGCCTGGCTGCAGGCCCTGCGCCGCCGCAATGGCCAGGTGCAGGGCAAGCCCGAGGATCTGCAGCCTTTGCAGCGCCAGATCAGCCGCTGGCAGGAGACCGTCCGGCTGCTGGCCGATGCGCCCTTTCAGCTGGTGTTTCAGCTTGAAGAACCCAGCGAAGCGCAGCCCCACTGGTTTTTGCGCCTCTTGCTGCAATGGCGTCAGGAGCCGGGCCTGTATATTCCGGTTGACGTGCTCTGGCTGGGGCTGGATCAGCAGCCTGAGAGCCTGCGCAGCCGCTTGCCGGCGGCCCGCAGCTTTGTGCAGGCCGCCATTGCCCAGGCCGGGCAGCTCTGCCCGCTGCTGCACGGTTTGCACCAGCATCTGGGGCCCGATCTGCACCTGGAGCTGAACCTCAGTCAGGTAGAGCAGTTTCTGGCCTGCGTGCAGGATCTGGAGCAGGCGGGTTTTGGCCTGCGCCTGCCGGCCTGGTGGCTCAAAGGGGCCACGCGCCTGCGCGGCAGCGCCAGCTTTCAGGGTCAGGGCTACAGTGCAGGCAAGCTCTCGCTGAACGCCATTGTGGAGGCCAACTGGCAGCTGATGCTGGGTGATGAGGCCATTAGTATCGAAGAACTGCGCGCCCTGGCTGCCCAGCAGGCGCCGCTGCTGCAGTGGCGCGGCCGCTGGCTGGCGGTGGACCCGGAGCAGCTGGCCCAGGCGCTGGCCTTCTGGCAGCGTCAGCAAAACATGCAGCTCAAAGACCTGCTGGCGCTGGGTGCTGCCGGTGAGAGTGCCCCCTTTGAGCTGGAGCGCATTCAGCTGCACGGTGAGCTGCAGGAGGTGCTGGAGCGCCTGCGCGGCGTGCGCGAACCCGACCCGATTGGCCTGCCCAAAGGCTTCAGCGGTACGCTGCGGCCGTATCAGGAGCGGGGCCTGAACTGGCTGGCCTTTTTAAGCAGCCACGGTCTGGGGGCCTGTCTGGCCGACGATATGGGCCTGGGCAAAACCATTCAGACCCTGGCCCTGATTCAGCATTTTTATGAGCAGGGCCAGACCGGCCCCTATCTGCTCGTCTGCCCCAGCTCCCTGCTCAGCAACTGGGCCCATGAGGCCCGGCGCTTTGCCCCGCAGCTGCAGCTGGGCATTCACCATGGCCCAGAGCGCCTGCGCGGCGAAGCCCTGCGCGAACAGATCGCCCGGCAGACCCTGACCATTACCAGTTATGCCCTGGCCCAGCGCGATCAGGCCGACTTTGCGCAGCTGGCCTGGCAGGGCGTGATTCTGGACGAAGCCCAGAACATTAAAAACCCGCTGACCAAACAATCCAAAGCCGTGCGCAGCCTCAATGCCGACTGGCGCCTGGTGCTGACCGGCACGCCGGTCGAAAACCACGTCGGCGATCTCTGGAGTCTGATGGACTTTCTCAATCCGGGCCTGCTGGGCAGTCAGCACTATTTTAAAAGCCATTTTTTAACCCCCATTCAGCGCCTGCGCGATCCCCAGACCACCCAGCGCCTGCATCAGCTGACGGCCCCGTTTATTCTGCGCCGTCTCAAAAGTGATCCGGCCATAGCCCCTGAGCTGCCCGAAAAGCAGGAAATGAAGGTCTACTGCCCCCTGAGCCGCGAACAGGCCAGCCTGTATGCGGCGGTGGTGCAAGAGATTGAAAACGCCCTGGCCGGTGCCACACCGGGTCTGCAGCGCCGGGGGCTGATTCTTAAAGCCCTGATTCAGCTCAAACAGATCTGCAATCACCCGCTGCACTTTCTCAAAGAAAGCGGACGCTTTAACGGGCGTTCAGGCAAGCTTGACCGCTTGCAGGAGATGCTGGCCGAGGTGCTGGTCAGCGGCGAAAAAGCCCTGGTTTTTACTCAGTTTGCTGAAATGGGCACCCTGCTGCAGCAGGCCCTGCACAGGGCCACGGGCCAGGAAATTCTCTTTTTGCACGGTGGCACGCCCGTGCACCAGCGCGGCGATCTGGTGGCCCGCTTTCAGAACGAAGCCGATTGCCCGATTTTTGTGCTGAGCCTCAAAGCCGGCGGCACAGGCCTGAACCTGACGGCAGCCAGCCATGTGTTTCACTTTGACCGCTGGTGGAATCCGGCGGTCGAAAACCAGGCCACGGACCGGGCCTACCGCATTGGCCAGACCCGGCGCGTGCAGGTGCACAAACTGATCTGCAGCGGTACCCTGGAAGAAAAGATCGACAGCCTGATCGACGAAAAGCAGGCCCTGGCCGGTCAGATCATTGGCAGTGGCGAGCAGTGGCTGACGGAGCTGGATGACGATCAGCTGCGTGACCTCTTTCAGATGAATCAGGCGGAACTGGCATGGGTGTAGATCTTTACCGTCGCTTTCAGTCGCCCTGGTGGAGCCAGGGCTGGCTGGATCTGCTGACCGAATGTGACCCCAGCCGCATGCAGCGTGCCCGCCAGTACGCCCAGCAGGGTCGGGTCTATCTGCTCGGTGACGAAAACGGGCGGGTGCAGGCACGTGTCAAAGGCGGGCGCAGCCAGGCCTATTACACCAGTTTGCACTTTGCCCCGCTGCCGGCGGCGGTCCAAAGCTTTCTGCAGCAGGCCCTGCGTGCGTTTCCGCAGATTGAGCTGATTCCTTATGCCTGGGAGCAGGCCCTGCATCTGCAGGGCCACTCCCTGCTGCCTGATCCGGACATTCAGATGGGCTTTGACTGTTCCTGCCCCGACTGGAGCGCACCCTGCAAGCACGCCCTGGCCGTGGCCTGTGTGCTGGCAGAAGATATGGCCCGTGACCCGTCACTGCTGTTGCGCCTGCAGGGCTTTGAACCCCAGCTGGAGTGTCTGCCTGCGCTTGAAGCGCCCCCCCTCTCAGCTGATCCGGTTCGCTTCTGGGGTCAGCCCCTGCCCGCTCCCCTGCTGCTGCGGCAGCCCGATCGTTTCAGCCATCCGCCACTGAAGCAACTGGGGCCTTTGCCCGGCCCGCAGGCCGCGCGCAAACGGGTCGAAGAAGCCCTGCTGCCCGTGTATCAGCAGGCCGCTCAGCAGGCGGCTGCGCTCCTGCTCCAGACCCTGCAGGCTCAGGAACAGGTCTGGCCTGCAGTGGCAGACAGTGCTGCCGCTGACGAAGCGTCACGGCGCAAAAAAGATTTCTCTGACCCGCAAAGCGCGGATTAAAGCGCGCCGGCTTCGGCTTCTTCAGCGGGTGTTTTTTCCCAGGTCAGCTCAAAATCCCAGAAGTGGCGACCCGTCAGAGACGTCCGCCGCAGGCGCTGGCGTTCGTGGGCATAACTGCGTTCAGTGGGCAGGGCCGAAAGCATGGCGAAGGGGCTGGGCTGCAGCAGTTCCGGCGGGGGGCGCCGCCCTTTGGCTGTTTTGAAGCAGAGCAGCAGCAGACTGGCCTGCAGCCAGGCTTCGAGCGACTGGCTGCGGGCCGGATGCTGCTGCAGCTGTTGCTGAACGGTCTGGCTCAGCTGGCTGATACTCTGCAGGGGCTGATGCTGCAGCTGGTACTGGCCCGGCTGGGCTGCCGGACGCAGGTTGATCTGCAAATGCTGTGAGACGGATTTAAGCGGCAGCAGGGGCTGGGGCTGTGGGCTTTGGGTTTGCTGCAGCCAGTGCTGAAAACGCGCGGGGGCCGTCTGTGCGGTGGCTTGCAGCGGCTGGGCCGGGCCCAGATAAGGGCCGGGAATGGTCTGAAAACGCAACAGTTTTTCGAGCATAACAGCCTGTAAAGGTCTCCTGATAGCAGCTTGATCTGCTTTAAGCATACGCAGGCAGCAAGGTAAAATGCAATCTTTTCTGACAAAGGGTCCGCTTTTCGCTATACTGTTAGGCATCCTGCCCCTGCGAGGTTTTTGTCTGATGTCTGTAGCTGCTCTGTTGACGCCACGCCGTTTGGCCCTTAGCGCCCTGACCAGTCTGAGTCTGCTGGCCCTGCCCGTTTTGTCAGCCCAGGCCGCTTTGCGGGACAATCTGCAGCATACCCCGGCCCAGGCCAACAGTTTTTTTAGCCTGAGCACCGATTACAAAGACTGGCAGTACTTTGTGGAGCGGGAACCCTTTAAAACCATGCTGGCGAATTTTCAGGCCGAAATTGCACCGGATATTGCGCGGGAACTGGGCATTGATTTACAGCGCGAGCTTTTGCCCATGCTCGGCAGCCATATGACCGTGGCCCTCTACGACAGTGATCCGGCTGAGCTGCTGCCGGTCCTGATTGCGCTGGACCTGGCTGAAACCGAGGGCTATGCCAAACTGGTGGCCCGCCTGCAGCAAACGGCCACCGAGAGCAACAGCAAAAAGCTGCTCCAGAGCAGCTATCGTGGGGTGACCCTGTATGGTTTTGCCGGTCGCCGTGAACAGGGCATTCCTTATATGGCCCTTTCAGGGCGGACCCTGCTTTTTGGCAGTCAGCCCCTGATCAAAAAGGCCCTTGATACACAGGCCCAGGTCAGTCCGAATATTCTCAAACAATCCGGTTTTGATGAAGCCCATGCGGCCCTGCATCAGCAAAAATTCTGGCTTTATGCCCAGCCCGAAAAGCTCAGTGAAGCCCTGGGCAAGGCACCGCTGGAAGCGGCTTCGGCTCAGGATTTACGCCAGGCTGAAGCCGATATGCGCCGCACGCTGGCCATTTATGACAGCCTGGGGCTGGGGCTGGACCTCAGCCGCAACGGCCTGGTGGTTAAATCTTTTTTGCGCTTAAAAGATCGGGGCTTGCCAGCTGAGCAGCTGCACTATGTTCAGAACACCTTAAAAATCTGGAACAGCAGCACCCACCGCCTGCAGCAAACCCTGGAGGCCAGCCCCCGCCGGCCCCTGATCTTTGCCAGTATGGACGGCGTGAATCTGCTCAGTCAGGGTATAAAACTTTTCAGCGGTCCCCAGGAACAGAAGGCCCTCAAACAGGCCGGCGGCTTTTTTAAGCGCTTTACCAATCTCGATTTTGAAAAAGATGTGCTGGCCTACAGCGATGGCCGGGGCGGGATGTTTTCGTTTTACCCCGAAGACACGGTCTACTTTGATCGCCTGCCCCAGACCGTGCTGATGCTGGGGGTCAAAGACAATGCCGCCTTTCAGAAAAACCTGCTCAGCAAGCTGCGGATTGATCTGGGGGCCTTTGCCGCCGATCAGCGCAGCGCCAAAGCGGCCAAAGAACAGATTCTCTTCAGCGCCAAACCCAGCCAGACCTATCAGGGGCATGCGCTGTACATTGCGCAGGACGGCCCGACTTTAAATGGCCTCAAGCAGTCGCTCTTTATTGAGCCCGCTTTTGCCCATGTTGACAAACTCTGGCTTTTTGCCAGCAGCCCCGAAGCGCTCAAAAAGACCATTGATCTGCTCAAGGGCCGCTCCCAGAATCTGGCCGGCAACGCTTATTTTGACCGCCTGCGCGCGGTGCATGGGATCGAAAAACGCACCGGTCTGATGTTTATGGATCTGCACCAGCTGGCCCGAATGGCCAGTTTTATTGCCGGGGAAGACGAAGAGGTGGAGCTGCTGAAACCCTCCCTCTCGGCGTTTCATGCCATTATGGCCGGGGGCAAATACAAAGGGCGCAGTGCCGAAGGTATTTTTGTGCTGGATGTCAACATGGACAAAATCGACTTTGAAATGCTAAGTCGTCTGTTTAAAGACGCCGGGGGTCAGAGTGAGGCCTCAGAGATGGATTTCAGCCTCGACTGAGTCGGTGCCGGCGCTCTCAGACAAAGTCGATCTGCAGTTCGCCCTTGCTGAAGCGGGCCCCGGCAGGCTCCAGCTGGGCCAGGGTATGGGGCAGCATCAGGCTGTGGCGCACATTGCCAATAGTCAGGATCAGCTCATCGCCTTTTTTGCGCAGATCAAATTTTTCGATCTCAAAGGCCGGAAAGCGGCGCCGCAGACAGTAGCCTGTCGCGGTTTTTTCGATATGCTGCAGGTTACCGCTGAAGAGCACGGCCTCAGGCACGTGCTGGGCAAAAGCCTGTTCGCCGACCTCACGCAGACTCTCCAGCCCGACCACCTCACCTGCGCGCAGGGGCAGATTTAAAATTGGCAGGGGGGCAAAAGACTGGGCAATCTGTTGCAGATAGGGCTGCTGTAACTGTTTCAGACTGGCCAGAAAGCCTGACGTTTCTGCGACATCTGCCTCCTGCACCACGCGGTTAACGAGGACGGCATCGACGTTATAACCAAACAGCGAAAAATACGTCAGCGAACGCAGGGCCTCTTTGTAGACCATTTTTTCGGGGGTCATGACCACCCGGATGCTGGTCTGGGCTGGGTCCAGCAGGCGTTTTTGCACCCGCGCCACGCCGGCAAAAAGGGTTTCCAGGGATTTGGACACCAGCTGGACCGGCAGGCTCAAAGCGGTTTTGATCACCGGCTGCAGCACGCCGGCCCCCTGAATGGAGACCTGAAACAGATGGGCCAGATACCAGTCGATCACATCGGGCATGCTGATCAGGCGCACGGTTTCGCCGGTGGGGGCACAGTCCAGAATGATCAGGTCGTAATCGCCGGACTCCGCTTTCTGATCGACATGCAGCAAGGCGGCCACTTCTTCCATGCCGGGCATCACGGCCAGTTCGTCAGCCACCACATGATCAAAGCCCCGCGTGACCAGCAGGGCACTCAGTGAGGTCTGCAGCTCACCCCAGTACTGGCGGATGTCTTTGAGCACATTGACTTCCTGGCCCCAGAGATTTTCGCTCACGGGCGTGGGCTCCGGGCCGAGGGGCAGATCAAAGGCATCAGAGAGGGAGTGGGCCGGATCGGTGCTGATCACCAGGGTGCGAAGGCCTTTGCGAGCTGCTTTGAAGGCCGTGGCGGCAGAGAGGGTGGTTTTGCCCACGCCACCTTTGCCGGTGTAAAGAATAATGCGCATGCTGTATTATACCTGAATCCGCTGCCCGGAATGTAAAAGCTTCATGCATATTGCCTTTGTGATCGTTCATTACCGCCAGCTGGCCCTGACGCACCGCTGTCTGCAGCAGCTGCTGCAGACCCAGCAGAGCCACTTCAGCATCTATCTGATCGACAATGCCTCTGCCGACGGTTCGCTTGAAGACCTGCAGTCAGCATTTGCGGCAGACTCGCGCCTGCACTGGCTGCCACAAAACCAGAATCTGGGCTTTGGCGGCGGCTGCAATGCGGGCATTGCGGCTGCCCTGGCTGACGGGGCTGACGGGGTGCTGCTGCTCAACAATGACGCCTGGCCAGAGGCTGATTTGCTGGGGCCCCTGACCAAAACCGTGCAGCATTATGGCCCCCGTGCCCTGATCACGGGCTGGATTGACGATGCTGAAGGCCGACCCTGGTACCGGGGCGGGCATTATGCCCTCTGGCGGGTGGCCACCTGGCACCACCTGCAGCCGCGCTCCGCAGCGGTCTACCCCGTGCGCTTTGCCTCGGGCTGCCTGCTCTGGCTGCCGCGTGCAGCCCTGCAACAACTGCAGGGCTTTGACGCGCGCTATTTTTTGTATCTTGAAGATCTCGACCTGTGTCTGCGGGCCCGTGCCGCCGGTCTGCCGCTGCTCTGTCAGCCGGCTCTGCGCGTCAGACACCAGGCCTCGGCCAGCACCGGCGGCAGCCGCAGTGCCCTAAGCGTCTATTACCAGAATCGCAACCGCTGGCTGCTGCTGCAAGCTCACGGCAAAGCCTGGCACTGGCCGGTGTTTATTGTGGTCTATGCGCTGGGTTTAGGCAAGCGTTTACTGCAGCCCGGTTTGCGCCAGCCCAGCCTGCGAGCCCTGCGCGATGCGCTGCTGCAGCGCTGGGGACCTCGCTAAGCTATTTCTGCAGCTGCTGCACAACCCAGTTCAGACCGGGCGGTTCAGAGACCAGGGCAATATGGTGCAGGGGCAGAATGCTCTGATCGAGCAATGGTGCACCGGCTGCGGTCAGGTCTTCGGCTGCTGCAGCACTTTTAACAAAGGCAATGCCATCGCTCGGGCCGCTGGCTTCATTCAGGAGCCCTGGAATGGTGGCGCGGTTGCCGGCCAGCAGACCGACCTGAATG
Organism: Candidatus Sericytochromatia bacterium; assembly: GCA_015272195.1. Taxonomy (GTDB): domain Bacteria; phylum Cyanobacteriota; class Sericytochromatia; order UBA7694; family UBA7694; genus JACYMC01. The sequence goes on along the minus strand of JACYMC010000233.1, from coordinate 23,835 downwards.
GCCGGGTCCACCGGCGAGGTGCGCACCCGTTCGGCGATGTTGCCGGCAGCCTGCATGACCTTGTCAATGCCGGGACTCTGGCTCACAAAGCCCTGCCCGCCGTTGTAGGTGGTGTACCAGTCCGGGTTGGTGGGGTTGATGGGATAGGTTTTGTCCCAGCGGGCCAGCATCTGAGCCTGGCCTTTAAAGTGGGGGCTCAGAAAGCTGTCGTCGGCAGAGTCCAGCCAGGCACCGTAAATCAAAGCACGGGTCCAGACCACGGGGGCGTATTTGACCGGATCATCGTCAGTGGGAATCAGGGCCCAGTGAATGACCGAGTTGCGGAAGGAATAGTCCAGACCCCGGTGAGGTGTACCAATAAAGAGGGCTTTGCGCACAGGTTTGCGGTAAGGGCCGCTCATGCCCGGTCCGAGCACGTTGGAGGTGTACATGCGCAGGGCAAATCCGCCTTTGCTGTGGGCCACGGTGTCGACCTCGGCTGCACCGGTGATCTGCTGCACGCGCTGCAGCGCGTTGTGAATCTGGTTGACCCAGACAAAGTTATCGCCGTGTTTATTGGCAAAGGTCACGGCAAAGACGCGGTAGCCCTGGGCGCGCAGGTGCTGCATCATGCCCGATTTGCGGGAGGTATAGGGCGGCAGGGCCCAGTTGGTGGTGGCGTTGACGTTGGCACCGTGAATCAGCAGCACCGGAATCTCTGATTTGAGCTGGGCCGGCGGACCGGCATCGTGCAGACAGACGTCGGTTTCGGGCGGCAGCTCGGTGCCAAAGCAGGTCAACACGTCCGGGTCCTGCTGACGGCCGCGTTGCTGCATGCGGGTGGTGGGCAGTCCGGGGGTGCGCAGCAGTTCCATCTGGGGCCAGACGCGGCCCTGGGTCTGGGAAACCACCTCAAAGCGCTCAAAGCCGGTACGGGCCGGGCTGAGATCGGCGGCTGCGGCCAGATCGGGTGCGCTCGCGTTCTGGGCCTGCAGCATGGGCCGGGGGCCAAAAGCCATGGCATTTTGCAGGGCAGGGGCTGACTGACAGCCAGCGCTCAGAAGGGCCGCACTCAGGGCACTGGCCAGAAGCTGTGAAAGGGAACGGTAGCGCATGGACTTACCTCGTCTGGATCGCTTACTTGTCTTCTATTTTAAGGTATTGTTAATTTTTTGACTTACAAAGCACTTACAAACCCTATTGGACTGGCAGGGTTGCTGCATATGTTTCATTATATACTGTGAAAGGCTTTGCATCAGCCCCCGAAGTGGGGTTTTTTAATAAAAATTAATGTAAAGACTGCTTAAAATTAGTCTAAAAAGCCAAAGTCAGGGCTGTAAGTGCCCTGTAAGCCACCTACTATTAAATTTGAGTTAAGTTTATTCAACGAGGTTTTGTCTATGGCATCCCAGTCTTCTGCCGCAGAGGGATCTGTGGGATTTTTGGCCCGTCACCAGAAATGGGTGATCGCCTTTGTGCTCTTTGGTATGTACGCCAGTTTTGGTATGAGCTGGATGGGGGTGGTGCCCCTGCGTGAAGCGCTCAACACCATGCTGGGCATTGACAATGCCGCCGGTCAGCGCCTGGTCTCGATTGTTTCGATGGCCAAAAGCATTGTGCCCATTATGGCCGGCATTCTGGCCGGTCGCTGGGGCCTGACCAAAACCATGCGTCTCAGCGGCCTGCTGATTCTGACCGGCCTGGTGATTCCCTTTTTGCCCGGTTACTGGGCCTGGGTGGCCTTTAAGTTTCTTTTTGGTGTGGGGGGCGCCATCTGGGTAACCCTGATGGGTGCGGTGACCATGCAGGTCTTTGAGCCCGGCCAGCGCCCCCTGATCAACGCGCTCAACGGGGTGGCCATCACCGTCGGCGTGATTCTGGCGCTTAAGCTGACACTGCCCCTGATGAATCTCTTTGGCGGTAACTGGCAGCTGGTGCTGGTGATTTACAGCCTGATCAGTGCGGTGTTTATGGTGCTGCTGGTGCTGACGGGTGAACTTTCACCCAGCGGCGCCCCGGCTCCTGGCAGCAAAGGGCCACGCCTGAGCGAGACCCTCAAAGCCTATGCCGGTACGCTCAAACTGCCGGTGACCTGGCTGACCTCGATTGGCTTTGCTGGCCCGCTGTCACTCTATCTGGTGATGAGCTACTGGCTGCCTGTATATTACGAAGACGTGGCCGGTATTCCCAAGGCTGCGACCCTCAACCTGATGAGCTGGATGAACGTCGGCGCGATTGTCGGCGCGGTGGCCACCGGCCTGCTGCTGCAGCGCTTTGGCAAAACCAAACCCTTTATTGTGCTGGCAGCCATCATGACCCCGGTGGTGTCATTGGCTGCGGTCTATGTCACCTCCCAGGCCCTGCTGCCGGTGGTGCTCTTTCTGGCTGGTGTGGGTCTTTTTCTGAGCGTTTCGCCGATGATTACCCTGCTGCAGAGCCAGCCGGGCATGACTCCGGCCCTGGTGGGCATGATTCTGGGCACGATGTTTACGGTGACCTACGTGCTCTCGTACATGGCCCCTGAGATTGTGGCCCTGGCCTATAAAGCAGAGGTTTCACTGCAGTGGGTGCTGGCGGCCTTTTGTCTGACCACGGTTTCACCGGGTGTTGCGGCCTTTTTACCTGAAAAAAGCGCCTGAGCGCTGGACTTTTTTCAGCGCTTTTGTTAATCTGGGATCAGTGGGTAAGTTAATTGCGTTAACTCATGCCCCTGATCCCTTTTTGATGCGCCTGTACTTTTATTGATTTGCTTTATGTGGAGGTCTTTTTTATGGGTTCTACGGGTATCCAGCGCACGCCGTCTCCGGCACCGCTTGCACCGTCAACCGCACCTGCACGGAGGGCACCTGTCGCGCCAACAACCCCGACGGCCCCTACCGGCCCCTCACAACGTCTGCAACAGCAAGTGCGCCAGAGCAGCGCCCAGACCCAGCAACAGGCCCAGCTCAGCAGCCAGGCTACCCTGCAACAGGTGCAGTCCCAGATCGACAGCACCCCCGCCAGCAGCCTGAGCCAGAGCGCCCGGCAGTGCATGCAGGCCCTGGGGGATCATCCGTTGACCCAGGGCCTGGTCAGTACCGGGGGAACCGCCATACAGACCGGCGCAAAACTGCATGATCTGAACCAGGCCTTTGAAGATGCAGAAATTACCCTTCCTAACGGTGAAAGCGTTAAACCCAGCGAAAAACTTGAAGAAATTATGGAGTCTCTGACCGAAAAGTTCGGAATGGGTGAAACCGAAATTCCCACGGCCGAGGCCCAGATTTTTGAGTATCTGACCGGCGTTTCGACAGACACCATGGGCAGTATCAAAGACATGATGGAAACCGGGCAGCAGGTGATGCAGGTAGCCAAAACCGCCCAGTGCCTGCGCGACGCTTATAACAGCTACGGCACGCCTGAATTTGGCAGTAAAGTGGAAGCCCTGACCAAAAACAGTTACATGACCCTTGGCGGCAAATCCACTGTTGAACTGACCGAAAAAGTCTCCGCGTTCTGTGAGAAGTGTGACCTCGACAGCGGCAAGGAAGTGATGGGCGCGCTGGCCAAGTTCAGCACCGATGACAGCTTTGTGGCCAGTACCGAGCGCAGCCTGCTCTCCTGGGCCACTTCTGGCAGCAGTGCCAGCGGTTATATCGGTAAAGCGGTGCCTTTCTTAAGTTATGGCGCCGCGGCGATTGATACGGGGCTGGCCGCCAAAACCGGCTATGACTGGTGGCAGGGCAAAGCCAGCGGCACGGATCTGGCCAAGAGCTCGATCACGGCCCTGGGCTCCGTGGCAGGGGCAACGATTGCTCCCGTGGTGGGTCCGCTGGCCGCGGCAGCGATCAACGTTGGGATTGATGCGGTCGGCTCAGCCTATACCGCCATCTCAAACTGGTGGACCGCATGAAGTACACCGCTCAGCAACAACAGCATCAGGTACGCTTAAGCCTGCAGCTCAGTGCTGCTGAACTGCCGGCAGATCCTGTGGCGCGTCAGACGGCTTTGCAACAGTTTTGCGCTCAGATTCTGCGCGAAAACGCCTGGGAGCCCAGTCGGGAGCCCCGGCTCGACATTGTGCGGGAAACGCCCCAGCAGGTGCAGGCCACTTGTGTGGTGGATCTGTTTCCGCCCGTGACCTTGCCGCAGCATCTGGCGGCGTCGCTCACGGCACCGGCCATGGCTTTTCCGGCAGAAACCGAGCTGCTGGAGCGCCTGCAGGCCTTACAGCTGCAGTATGCTGAGCAAACCGATACCGGCAAGCCGGCTGACTGGGGGAATGTCCTCTGTGTGGGCTGGATCGGGACCTGCGACGACCAGCTGATTCCGCAATCTGTGCGCAGCCGTTTTTGGCTGGTGCTGAGTCAGGACCCCTGGGCTTCACCGCTGGCCAGATTTCTGATTGGTGCTCAGGCGGGTCAGTTGCTCAGCGTGCCGCAGCCTCTGGCAAAAGACTTTCCCTATCTGCCCTGGCGCGGCAAAACGGCACAGTATCATGTTTTTGTGCATGCCGTGCAGGCCGCTCGCGTGCCGCCGGCCAATGAAGTGCTGGCCCAGCTGAGCGGTACCGCTGATTTTGAAGCCCTGCTGAGCCAGCTGCACAACGATCTGCGGGCCGAAAAACAAGCTGCCTGGCGCCAGCAGCTGCGCGAACTGGTGGTGGCAGAAGTGGTCAGCCAGTCCCGCTTGCAGGTGCCGGCTTCATGGATCAAAGACACCCTTGAAGCCAGCTGGCAAGCCACCGACAAGACGGCTTTGCAGGCCCTTGAACCCTATCTGCCGCAGGCCACAGCGCTGCTGGAAAACGGCTTTAAAAGCTGGCAGCAGCAGCGCCATCTGTACCAGGCCCATGAGCGCGATCTGGCCACCCAGCTGGTGTTGCGGGCTGTGGCCCGCCAGCAGCAGCTGCAGCTTGAAGAAGCTGAAATCACCGCTGCACTTGACACCCTGGGTCAGCCCCTGAATCTCTCGGCTGATTTGGTCTGGGGTGCTTTACAGCAGGATGCGCAGGCTCAGCGTCTGCTCAATCAACTTTTGCTGGACAAAGCTGCTGACTGGCTGGTCAGACAGGCCCGCATTCAGTATGAAGGGCAGCTGCTGCAGATTCCCTGAGGCACTTTCTGCTAAAATAGCGCATACATCCCCTCTAAGGAGCCTGCTGTGCCTGCCGAAAGTCTGCCCTTGAGCCAAACCGGCCAAACCGATGCTGAAGCGTCGGTGGCCCTGGGCCCCAACCTGCCGGCTGAATCAGCCCGTCTGCTTGACCCGCTGAATATTCTGGCTTTGCCGTCATTGAGCCGGCATTTTGCCGATCTGATGCTGCGCTGCGCCGGACAGGATACAGACCAGCCCTGGCCGGCGCCGCTCTGGCTGGCGGCCTTTGCCCTGAGTGAAGCCAGCCGCCGCCAGCAGAGTTGTCTGGATCTGGAGGCACTTGCTGGCCAGCCCGTGGCTGAGCAGCTGGCGCTGGACCGTCTGCCACCGGGGTTTCCGACACACTTTCCCTTGCTGACGCCCTGGCTGGCGGCGCTGGCAGCGGCCCCTGCTGTGGTCACAGAAGGCCAGTCCCGCACGCCCCTGGTGCTGCGCGGTAAGCTGCTCTATCTTTATCGCTACTGGCATTATGAGCAGCAGTTGGCCCACAATCTGGCCGCACGCATGAACAGCAGCTATACGCCACCTGCAGACGCTGCAGAGCAGCTGGCCCGGCTCTTTGGCGCCGCCAGTCAGACGGCCGTGGACTGGCAGCAGGTCGCCGTTGCCTCGGCCCTGCTCAATCCCCTGACCCTTATTTCAGGTGGTCCGGGCACGGGCAAAACCACCACTGTGGCCCGTTTGCTGGCCCTCCTGCTGAGCAGTCAGCCCGAGCTGCGCGTGGTGCTGACAGCCCCCACGGGCAAAGCTGCCGCCCGCATGAAACAGGCCCTCGATAAAAGCCGCTCTGACCTGCTGGCTCGCGGGGTTCCGGCTGATTTGCTGGCCCGCTTTCCAAAAGACGCCATGACCCTGCACCGCTTGCTGGGCTATCAGCCCGGCCGCATTGATTTTCGCCACCATCAGGACAAGCCCTTGCCCTGGGATGTGGTGATTCTGGACGAGGCTTCGATGGTTGATCTGGCCCTGATGGCCAAACTGCTGGATGCGGTGGCGTCTGACACCCGGCTGATTTTGCTGGGTGACAAAGACCAGCTGGCCTCGGTGGAGGCCGGGGCCGTGCTGGGAGACCTTTGCCGCCAGGCCGCAGCCCAGGGCTTTACACCGGCCCGGCGCCAGCTGCTGCTGGAGCTGACGGGGGCTGAGCCCACAGCCCTGGGCCTTGACGATCGCGCGTTCAGCGATGCGGTGATTGGTCTCAGCCACAGCCACCGCTTTGATGCTCGCAGTGGCATTGGTCGCCTGGCCTTTGCCGTACGCGATGGCGCGCAGGCCGAAGCACTGGCCGTGCTGGACGCTGCCGATCAGCAGGAAGTCAGTCTGCGGCCCCTGCCCGCCCGCTGGGATGCGCTGCAGGACGAATTGCTGTCGGCTTTTGCGCCTTATCTGCATGCGGGCACGCCAGGCGACGCGCTGGAGCGCCTGGAAGCCTTTATGCTGTTGACAGCCTTGCGGCGCGGCCCGTATGGGGCCGAGGCCCTTAACCGCCAGCTGAGCCAGAGCTGGTGTCAGCGGGCGGGCCTGTCACCCCGGCAGCCCTTTTATCATCGGCGTCCGATTCTGATCACGGCCAATGACTATACCCACCAGTTGTACAATGGCGATATCGGGGTGGTCTGGCGATTGCCCGGCGAGGCACCGCGGGTGCATTTCCGGCGGGCTGACGGCACGATCAAAAGCTTTTCGCCCGCTCAGCTGGGTGCCCATGAGAGTGCCTGGGCCCTGACGGTGCACAAAAGCCAGGGCTCTGAGTTTGATCGGGTCTGGCTGGTGCTGCCTCCTGAAGTGCATCCGCTCGTGACGCGTGAACTGGTCTATACGGGTCTGACCCGCGCCCGTCAGCAGGCCACGCTCTTTGGTTCACAGGCCGTTCTGAGCGCCGCCATTGAAACCCGTGTGCAGCGCCCTTCCGGGCTGGCTGATGCCCTGGCCGCTGCGCTGAGCTGATGGCTGCTGCTGCATCCTTAAAGATATCCCTGACAGAGACTATCAGGGTTTGGTGCGCTGCATCCAGCGCTGTCAGCGCAAAATGCCGGCGGCGGCTTCAGCCATTTTTGTATTGCTGTGCCCAACACCGGCCACCTCTTTTAACTGCCAGTTCAGCCTGACGTTCTGGCTTTGGGCTGCTTGCTGTGCCGCGTTATAGAAGGCATGCCCTCTGGCCAGGCGATGTGGGCCCTGCGCCATCGCTTCTGGTGTGGTTCGCAGATTGTTGTCTCTTGTGTCCGTGTCTTTTTCGCCCAGCAGAATCACCAGGTCGTGGGTGAACGCCTGGGAAACGGTCGCCAGATTTGTGCCGGAATGCTTCAGCCCGTAAGGAAAGGCCACGCGGTCTGTTGGCATCGTATACCAGCCGGCATTTGCTGCGATGGCTGTTTTAACTCTGGCGTCAGGCTGAAACATGAGCAGGCGATGCACAAACTGCGCGCCGGCCGAGTGACCATACAAGCTGTAGGCTGACGCCTGACTCTGTGTAAGCTCTCTGACGTGATCAAAAAGCTGTTCAATGACAGTGAAACCCCATAAATCAGGCGCATTTGGCCTGCCTGACGCGGCAAACATGTTGCCCAGATTATACCCGGCACTGCCGGGATAAGCCTGCTGCGAAAATTCAGGCACCAGCAACAGAAACCGCTTGTTCTGAGCATGTTTAACCCAGCTGTCCCGGTATTTTTGGCCGTTACGTTTGACGCCATGCATGACAAATACAATCGGATCTTCGGGGCGAAGATTCGGCGGATGGTAATACCAGACCTGCAGCTGTGTGGTCGTCCGTGACGGACTGAACACAAAGCTGCCGCTGCCTGCCCTGAGGGCGTCTCTTGCTGTGGCGCTACAGCCTCCGCCGCAGCACAGCACAGCCAGCCACAAACAGAGCCATGCCTGATAAAAAGGGCGTTGAGGCAGTGTCATGGAACCTCCTTTCCTGACCACGCGGATGATTTCTGTGTACCACAAAATGCCGGCACTTTATCGCGGCTCAGCACATTCAGATAAACTCCGCGACTTCCCCTTTGCAGATCGCCTCAATTTCTTCGGCTTCCCAGGGGGTCTGCAGATCGTATTCATTCACAAAGGCCACCCGCTGCACTTCTGCCAGCGAGGTCACGCCGGTGATGGCTTTATACAGGCCATCTTCAGCCATCGACACCAGCTTGGCCTCGGTGCGGGCAATGCCCCGGATGGTGGCCGCCGGGTGCTGGGCCAGAATGGCCTCACGGATGGCTTCGTTGATATGCAGCAGTTCGTGTATGGCCGTCTGCCCCATAAAGCCATGCATCTGACACTGGCTGCAGCCCACCGGGCGGAAATAGGTATGCACACTGGGGTCTACATCCACCAGGCCCAGCTGGCGCAGCAGGTGCGGGTCGGGGCTCTCGGGCTGGCGGCAGTGTGGGCAGAGCTTGCGCACCAGACGCTGCGAGAGAACCGTGAGCTGACTGCTGGCGATCAGGTAGTGGTTCAGGCCCATGCGGTTCAGGCGCAGCATGGCGCCGGTGGCGTCAAAAGCCGGATAGGCGGTCAGGACCTTGGCCCCGCCTGATGCCAGCTCCGTAATCGCTTCAAGGCTTTCGCTATTCTGGATTTCGCTGACCATCAGCACGTCGGGGTCCAGGTAGGCCATGGCCCGGATCAAATCCGCAAAATGACCGTCCCGCTCGGCCTGGTAGGCGGCCTGAATTGCCCCCGGTACCGGGCGTTCAATCGAATCTTCGGCCGTCATAATCGCTCGCTGGCGCTGGTTGAGATCGTGTACCGAGGCGTAGAGCGTGGTGCTTTTGCCCGTGCGGGCCGGGCCGGTCAGAATCATCAGGCCGCCGGGCTCGCTGAGCAGGTGTCGGTAGCGCAGCAGGTTAAGCGGTGAAAAGCCAATCCGCTCCAGATTGAGCAGATGATCCTGCTGTTCGTTCTCAGCCGCGGCTTCCAGCACCAGGCTTTCACCCCAGGCGCTGGGATAGGTGGCCAGCTGCAGCTGCAAGGGCTGCCCTTGAAACAGGTGCTGGCAGCGCGCCCGCTGCTGGCGGCGGCTGGGGCTCGGATCCAGGCCACAGATACTTTTGAGCCCCACGCTCAGGCGTTCAGCCAGGTGGCTGGGCAAATCAGTTTTGTGGTGCAACACTCCGTCAATGCGGTAGCGCACCCGCAGGTGTTTTTGCTGGGGCTCAATATGAATGGCGTTGGCCCGCTCTTTGAGGGCATTTTTGATTAAAAAATCGACCACTTGCAAAGCCTGATCGCTGACAGTTGGACTGGCACTGGCAGGGGCGGTGGGCTGAGGCCGTTCTGCCACTTCCGCTGTGGCTGTACTCTGGGCCTGCTCAGCGGGGCTTTCGGGTGGGGGTGTCAGGCTTTCAGCGCCTATCGCAATGGCCTGTGGCGCGTCAGACACAGGTTCTGTTACGGCAGGCTGCCCCGCCTGCCGGGCGGCAAAGGCGTCCAGGGTGGCCTGAATCTGCGCCGGTGGCGCCAGCGCGGGGCAAATGCGGGCACGATACTGCCGTTGTAGCTGCTTGATCAGTTCCTGATTCAGGGGATCTGCCATGACCACCGTCAGTTCGTCGTTATGGCAATACAGCGGCAGGCAGCCCGCTTCGCGGTAAAAGTCGAGCGCAAAGGCTGTCAGCAGGCTGGTGTCGATCAAATCCAGATCGGGCGTCATGCGCGGCAGGTCCAGCTGCAGGGCCAGGGCGTCCATCAGCTGATTGGGGTTGATCGCGTTGGCCTCCAGCAGCAGCTGGCCGAGTTTTTTGCCCGAATCGGCCTGGCGCTCCAGGGCTTTTTCGAGCTGTTTGGCCTGAATCAGGCCCTGATTGAGCAGCAGCTCTCCCAGACGGATGCGCTTCTGGTGCTTCTGGAGTACCCGCTGCAGCTCGTCTGCGCTGAGCAGTTTCAGCTCGACGCAGATTTGCCCGAAGGGCTTGTAAGCTTTGCGGGACTTGGAGATATAGCCCTGTTCTTTTTGAATCTGGAGCACTTTCTGGCAGGCGTCCATGGTCAGGTAGCCTTCCCGGATCAGGATCTCACCCATTTTCAGCGTCTGGCTCTGTGACATTTTTGTTTCCTTAAAGTCAATAAAAGAATGAAGAAGAATGTCTTTATTATAGCGCAGTGAAAAAAAATTGCTGTGGGGGGGCTGGTATTTCTAAACGGGATGGGGTATAGTAAGAATCGAGGAACTTAAAACGTTCATTCGCTTCCGATTCATGATACCGCCGATTGCCCCGCAAGTTACAGGTTAAGTACCCGGTCCTCGCGTCTATCAGCTTCATGTAGTCCCCGCGATTCGACTGGCTTGTTCCCAATAAACTTAACGTGTAAAGGAATTCATTTCAATGAATATCTATGTAGGCAACCTTTCTTATCAAACCAACGACTATGATCTCGGTGATCATTTTGCCCAGTACGGCGAAGTCATCAGCGCTCGCGTTATCACCGACCGCGAAAGCGGCCGTCCCCGCGGCTTTGGTTTTGTGGAAATGGCTTCTCAGGAAGCTGGCCAGAAAGCCATTGAAGCACTCAATGGTCAGGAATTCATGGGCCGTCAGCTGAACGTGAACGAAGCCAAGCCTCGTGAGCAGCGTCCCCGCCGCGAATTCAGCCGCTATTAAGCTGAACGCGCCTGGCGCCTGAAACTTTTTAGACACCGACAGCAGCCTTCGGGCTGCTGTTTCGCTTTTTTGAAGGAGAATGATTTAATGCGATTTCAGCACCTGCTGGGAGCCTGTGGTCTGCTGGCCACTTTGCTCAGCGCCCCCGCTGCCGCCAAAGACAGCGGCATTTTGTTTTATTACAGTGGTGGCGGCAACTTTTTAAACCCCGCCCCTCTCAATACGGCCCTTCAAACGGCTGGTTTTGAATCTCTGAACGGGGCTTTCTGGGGTCAGGGTGTGGGCGTTTACGGCGTTTATGAGCGTGTGCTCTTTGGCGGTGAATACCAGAGTCTCTGGGGGCAGACCACTGTGGCTGAGCCGGAAGCCGTGCATCTGGCCGGCCAGTACAGCCTGTTTCACCTGGGTTATATGCTGGCGGGAACGCCCCAGTTTCAGCTGTATCCCTATATCGGTCTGGGCTGGGGCGGGGTGCAGCTGAGCAGCTCCCAGAACCTCGGCAGTGTGCTGAACATGTCACAGGGCAGCACACCCCATCTGGGCCAGGCCAGCAGTCACAGCTGGCTGATGGATGTGGGGCTGGGACTGAACGGCATTGCCCCTCTGGGCCTGGGAGCTGAAGACAGTCGCGGGCCAGCGCTGGGACTGCGGGCCGGCTATCTTTTTCCGCTGGGTGCGGCTGACTGGTACAGCCAGCAATTGCCCGTTCAGGGTGGTCCCAATCTGTATCCGGGTGGCTTTTATCTGCGTCTGATGCTCGGTTTTGGCGCTTACCAGCCCTGATTGTTTATTATTTTAAGTTTCGTAAACTTTTTTTGCGTTTCACCCTTTACCCCGCAGGCCATTCCTCGTTAAGATAATTGTAACAGAATGCTGACAATTGCCGAGGAGCTGGCCATGCTGAAAATCCTGAACCCCTCTCACGCTGTGGGAACCCAAATTGCCGGGCGCTATGTGATTTTGGCTGAGGCTGGCCGTGGCGGCAGCGCCACGGTCTACCGGGCCCATGATCAGGAACGCGGTCAGATCGTGGCCATCAAACACCTGCAGTTGCCCGCGAATCTCGGCGATAAAGAGCGTCACAAACGCATTCAGCGTTTTCAGAACGAAGCGCGCACCATGGCTTTTTTGAATCATCCGCATATTATGGCGGTTTATGATGCCTTTCAGGTGGGTGATGAATATTATCTGGTCACCGAGTTTCTGGCCGGCATGCATCTGAAGGATTATGTGCGGCAGCACCGACCTTCGCACCGTCATCTGCTGTATCTGATGCGCCATATTGTGCAGGCGCTGGACTATGCCCACCACAATAATGTGGTTCACCGGGATATCAAGCCCGAAAATATCATGATTATTGGCCATGAAACGGCCAAACTGCTGGATTTTGGCGTTGCCAAATTTGAATTCAGCTCTCAGGTCACGACCGATGGCACCCTGCTGGGGACGGTAGCGTATATGTCACCTGAGCAATTACACAACAGCCATCTGACCAGCCATCAGGGGGATATTTATTCTCTGGGGGCCAGTTTTTATGAGGTCTTAACTGGGCGCCTGCCTTTTGATGCCGAAAGTCCTGGTGCGGCGGTGGTGCATATTTTCAGCAAAGCGCCGGCCTGGCCGGGCGATCTGAATCCCGATATTGGACCTGATCTGAGCCGGTTCTTGCTGACCTGTCTGCACAAGCGCCCCCAGCACCGCTATGCTTCCTGTGCGCAGATGCTCGACGTCATGCAGGATTTGCTGAATCAGGTCTATCACACAGATGCCCAGCCCGATGCTGCCAGTGCGCCGGTGTTGCCACGGGTGCGTCAGTTTGATCAATTTCGGGTGCTGGATATGATTGAAACCCTTATGGACAAACGCTTTAAAGGCTTTTGCCATATCTGGAACGCCTTTCAGGAGGTGCGCCTGTTCTTTGAGCAGGGGCAGTTAAGCGCCATTCAGGCCAGAGAGCGCACACTTTCGGAGCCCCTGCTGCTGGAAGATCTGGTCTGCTGGGAAAGCGGCAATTTTTATTGCCAGCCGCTGACGGAGATCCCGCAACAGACTCTGGCTTCAGTGCCTTCTTTTCAGCTTTTAAAACAATGCCAAGCTGCCCGCGAGGCCTATCGCCTGATCTGGCCTGATTACCAGGAGGCGGATGTGCCGGAAACCCTGATGAGTCCTTCAGAAAGCGATATGTTGACGCAGGAGGAGCAGGCCTGTCTGGCCGATATGGATGGCCAGCTCAGCATTGGCGCACTGTGCCAGCGTCTGCCCTTTACGCGTCTGGCGATCCTCACGGCTCTCAAAGCCCTTGAAGATCGCCAGTTTCTCTTTATTGAGCGGTCCCGCGCTTAAGACTGTTCCAGCTCCTCCTGGGTTTTGACGGCCTCATAGGCTGTCATCACGCTTTCGGCATCCAGCGGATAGTCCGGGGCGCTGCCGGCCAGCCCTGTCACGCTGGGGGCGGTGGCCAGTGCTTCCTGGGGTTTGCGGCTCAGCTTCTGCATGATTTTCTTTACCAGACGGCCGCTGGCGTTGCGGATGTTATCGACGATCATGTACACCGCAGGCACAAACACCAGGGTCAGCAGGGTCGAAACAAACAGACCGTAACCGATGGCAACCGAAAGCGGGTAGAACAGCTGGCTGGTTTCGCCTGTTGGTCCCACGGTCAGGTTGGTAAAGTCCACGCTGATGCCCACCAGAGAGGGCACCAGACTGAGCAGGGTGGTCATGGCCGTCAGCATGACCGGACGTACACGGACCAGACCGGTCTGAATAACGGCATCATAGGCGCTGTAGCCTCGCTTTTTAAGTGCTTCGATATAGTCGATAAACACAATGCCGTTGTTGACAACAATGCCAGCCAGTGAAATCACGCCCAGGCCCGACAGGATTACGCTGAAGGGGCTGCCGGTCACCAACTGTCCCATTAAAACACCCATGATCGACAGCACGACGGTGCTGAGAATGATCACCGGCAGAATAAAGGAGTTAAACTGGGTGACCAGAATCAGAAAGATCAGCATCACCACCAGCAAAAAGGCCCGGCTCAGAAACTCACCAGACTCCTGCTGGTCAGCTTGTTCGCCACCGTATTTGATGCTGTAGCCAGCGGGCAGGGTGAGCTTTTCAGCCAGCACTTTTTCAACATCTGCCAGAATTTCGCTGGCCAGACGGCCTTCCACGTTGGATTCAATGGTCACGGTGCGCTTGGAGTCTTTGCGGCGAATCGAGCCGGCGCCACTGCGGGTTTCAACCCGTGCGACCGTACTCAGGGCAATGGGCTCGTCGTCGCGGTTGGAGACCTGCAGCCGCACCACGTCATCAATACTCTGGCGGCGCTCAGCCCCCAGGCGCACGGTAATATCGTATTCTTCGTCCAGCTCCCTGAATTTGGAGGCATCGGTGCCGTTAATGGCCGTACGAATGGTGTTGCCTACGGTCAGTGGATCGAGCTTCAGCAGTGAGGCTTTGGCCCGATCCACGTCCACGATCAGTTCGGGTTTGCTCAGACTGAAGTTATCGCGCAAATCCACTACCCCTGGAATGGGTTCGATCAGATCTTTGATCTCCTCGGTCAGGCGGGCCAGGTCTTCGAGGTTGTCACCTGAAAGCTCCAGCGAGACGGGCGCGCCTGACGGCGGGCCATTTTTTTGTTCTTTGATTTCAAACTCAGCGCCGGTCAGACTTTGAACCTCTTTGCGGATCTCTTCGAGGATCTCGGCTGAAGAACGCTGCCGATCGGCGGCATCCAGAAAATCCAGCGTGACGCTGGCATTGTGCGAGCGGCTGCCGCTGCCGTCACCGCCGCCGGCGGCCGGCCCATCACTCTGGCTGGCGCTGCCTACGTTGGCGATGATGTACTCAATGCTGCCTTCGCGGTACTTTTCGGCAATGGCGCTGACCTGTTCGGCAATCTGGTTGGTGACTTCCACCCGTGTGCCTTCAGGCAGCTTGATTTCAATCGATGCCACGGCAGGTTCTTCTTCTGAAAAGAAGATCACGCCTTTGCCAAACTTCCCGTAAACCATAATGGTCAGCACAAACAGGGCCACCGTCAGGCCCACGGTCAGGTAACGCCAGCGCACGGCCAGCAGCAGAATCCAGCGATAGCCTCGGAGCAGGGGATGGCGTACATTCCCGTCGATGTTATAGCTGCCTTTGCGCAGACGCATAAATTTGGCGGTAAAGACGGGGTTGATGATCACGGCCACAAAGAGTGAAGCCGACAGGCCAATGATCAGCAGCTTGGGAAAATAACCCATAAACTCACCGGTGACCCCTGGCCAGAACAGCAGCGGAAAAAAGGCGGCCAGGGTGGTCAGGGTCGATGAAATCAGCGGGCCGCCCAGTTCTTTGGAGGCCTGAATCGAAGCCTGCAAACGGGGCGTGCCCTCCTGCATCAGGCGGTAGGTGCCTTCGACAATCACCACAGAGTTGTCAACCAGCATGCCTAAAGCCACAATCAGGGCAAAGAGTACGATAAAGTTGAGGGTGATGCCCAGCATCTGCAGGGTGGCAAAGGTCATCATCATCGACAGGGGAATGGCCAGGGCCACAAAGGAGGCGTTAAAGAAGCCCAGGGCAAAGAAGAGAACCACCAGCACCAGTAAAAAGCCGGTGATCATGTTGTTCTGCAAATCGGCCAGAATGTCTTTGACAAAGTCAGACTGATCGGAGGTGATCGTAAAGTTTAACTGGGGGTACTGTTTTTTCTTTTTTTCGACCAGGGTTTTGATCTCGTTTGAAATGCGCAGCAGGTTTTCGCCGGAGCGTTTCTGGATACTGAGGGTAATGCTTTCTTTGCCGTCGAGACGGGCATAGGTGGTGCGATCTTCAAAGCTGTCTTCGACCCGGGCCACATCTTTTAAGTAAACCGCATTGCCCTGGGGGGCTTTGAGCACAATATTTTCAATTTCGGTCATGCTCTCAAACTCGCCCGGAACACGCACCAGATACTTTAGATCGCCGACTTCAATGCTGCCGCCGGGCACGTTCACGTTCTGGGCCTGCAGCGCATTGATCACGCTGTTGAATGAGAGTTTGTAGTAATCGAGGCGCTCTGCGTCGACAATCACCTTGATTTCGCGCTCGAGGCCGCCGATCAGGTTGACTTCGAGCACGCCTTTGATCTGTTCAATTTCGTCTTCAATATCTTCACCGATTTTTTTCAGGGCGGTGACCCCCAGATCGCCGGCAATGTTGAGCTGCATGATCGGAAAGTCAGAGAAGTTGATTTCAATAATGGCCGATTCTTCGGTGTCAGTTGGCAGATCAACTTTGGCCAGATCCACCTTGTCGCGTACCTTTTGCAGGGCGTTGTCGATGTCGACATCGGGCTCAAATTCAATCGTAATGATGGAGGCACTTTCTGCCGAGGTGGAACTGAGCTCTTTGACATCCGATAGTTCTTTGAGCTTTTTTTCGATCGGGACGGTCACCAGGGTTTCGATATCTTTGGCGGCCACACCAAAATAAGGCGTGGAGACAATCACAATTGGGATCTGGATATCGGGTGAGCCTTCACGCGGCAGGCTCAGGTAAGACTGAATGCCGACAATAAAAACGATAAAAATAATGATAAAAACGCTGGTGGCGTTGCGAATCGCCAGACGTGTCAGACCCATTTTCAGCCCTCCGCTTTGGTGGCAGGTGCCGGGCTGTTGCTGGCAGTCGGACTGCTGGCAGGCTGGGCTTCAGGGGGCGGTGGTGCGCCCTGAAAACGTCGCTCCTGAACGTTGACCGGGTCCCCGTCAAGCACGTTGCGCTGACCAAAGGTGATCAGGGCATCGCCAGCTTTTAAGCCGCTGCTGATCACCACTTCGCTGCCCTGGCGCGGGCCGAGGGTTACGCTGGTTTTGCGGGCGATACCGTCCTGTTCCACAAACACAAAACGACCGCCTTTTTCGTCGATCACGGCATCCTGTGGTACCACAATGGCATCGTTGACGCGGCCCTGGTTCAGTGCAATGCGCCCAATCATGCCGCCGCGCATTTTGATGCCGGGGTTATCCAGCCGGATTTTAATCGGAAAGGTTTTGCTTTCCTGTTCGGCCACGGCGGCAATAAAGATAATCTGGCCCTTAAAGCGCTGATCGGGCAGGGCATCAAAGAACACTTCCACTTCCTGGCCGAGGCTGACGGCGGCAATTTCGCGTTCAGGCACACCCACGGTCAGTTTGACCGGGTTCATTTGCACAATTTCAGCCAGGGCCATACCGGGGCTGACCACCTCGCCGTTTTCGGCATTGACGCGGTTGACATAGCCGCTCAGTGGACTGCTGATGCTGGCCTGTGACAGCGAAACCCTGGCCACTTCCAGACTGGCGGCCGCCACACGGGTTTGCTGCTGGTTGACTTCCAGCCCCGCTGACCGGCTGATTTTCTGGAGCTCCAGCTGCAGTTTGCTGTTGGCCAGACTGGTTTCGCTGTTGTCAAAATTCTGGGCCGATACCACCTGCTCCTGATAGAGTTGTTTCTGGCGGCTGTAGGTGCTGGCGGCATTGGCATAACCGGTTTCGGCCAGATCGACCTGTTTGCTCAGGTTTTGTTTTTGCCACTTTTCCTGCAGCTGACTCAGTTTGTAATTGGCCTCCGCCTGGTTTTTCTGGGCGCTCAGGACCCGGGCGTTGACGCTGCCCAGAACCTGGCCCTGTCTGACGGTCTGGCCTTCAGTGAGGCGAAAGTTTTCGAGTTTGCCGCCAATTTCAGCGGCCAAAGTGACGCTTTTCCAGGGTTCGACTGTGCCTGTGAGTTCGCTCTGGCGGGTAAAAGAGCTGGGGCGCAGCTGGAGCACGCGCACATTGGTTTCTTTGCTGGCGCTGTCGCTCTGGGCGCTCGGGCTGGCTTCACTGGCTGCGGGCTCATCGCTGCCGGAACAGGCCGTTACCAGCAGGCTGAGGCTCAGCAGCAGGGCGGGCAGACGAAAAGAGAGTGCTTTCATGATGTTCTAAAACCTCGGTGTGGCTTGGCTGGCTTCTCCGACTGTGACCAGAGGCTCAGCGGAGAGGAAGGAAACAACGCGCCCACTTTGATTGGAGCGGGCGTCCAGGCGCAGAAAATAACGGCCGACCTGGCCCGGCTGCGTCCAGTTAAAACGGAGCTGGTTGCTGCCGCCCAGGGCAATAAAGGGCCCGGTGGGGGCCGGTGCAGCAGACCAGGAGTAGCTGAAGGTTTCACCAGCCGGCGGCTGGAAGAAGGCGTTGATTTCAACCGCGCCCTGGGTGCTGATATTGGCCGGCTGGGGGCTGACCTGAAAGAAGGTCTCCGCCGCGCTGATAAACACCAGCGGCTGGGGTGAGACAAAGCTGATCACCTGCTGATTCTGCAGCAAATCGACCTTGACGTGGTAATTGCCGGCCTGGCCGGGCCACCAGTTGAGTTCAGCACTTTCGGGCTGACTGTCAAGGGTCTGGGCGCTTTGCCAGGGCCCCTGGGCGCTGGGCCCCACAAACCACTGGTAGCGGGCATTGGCCTCTGTACCCGGCAGATTGGCACGCAGCCGTACGAGCTGGCCCAGGCGCTGCCCGGTGGCCGGGCTGACCTGAATGGCGTTGCTGTTTTCGCTGACATTGACCAGCGCGGAGGCCGAGCTGAGGATGGCGTTCGCTTCGCTGCCGCCGCTCAGTTCGGCCCGCAGGAAATAACTGCCGGCGCGGGGCGGTGTCCAGCGCAGATTTTGTCCTTGACCCGTGATCGCCTGCCAGGGACCCTGGGATGAGAGAGCATAGGCCCAGCTGATCCGGCGGGCGGGTGGGGGCGTCTCGCGCAGGGCCAGTACCACAGACTCACCCCGGCTGAGGTTGGCCGGCTGGGGGCTGAGGGCAAAGACGCTGTCGGAATCTGAAACGCTGACCAGCGGCTCGCCGGAAGTATAGGTGCGCACATCCGTCGGGCTCAGCTGAACGCGCAGGCGCAGATAAAAGCTGCCGCTCTGCTCGGGCAGCCACTCCAGACTGGGGCCGCTGCCGCTGATGGCGGTAAAGGGGCCCTGGGGAGAGGGGGCAAAAGACCAACTGTAGCTGGCGCCAGCGGGCAATTCGGGCAGACTGGCGCTGAGGGTGACAGACTCACCCCGGAGGATACTGCCGCTGGCTGGCAGGGTCTGCAGCACATCATCGGCGCTGACAGCCGTGACCAGCACCCGTGACGAGGTATAGGTCTCGAGTTGTTCTGCGCTGCTGACCTGCAGGCGCAGGAAATACCCGCCAGCTGCCGGTGGCTCCCAGCTGAGGCCCTGGGTCTGGCCAGCAATCGGCTGCCAGGGGCCCTGGGGGCTGCTGCCGTAGGACCAGATCAACGGGGTGTCTGTAGGCAGATGGGGCAGATTGGCCTGCAGTTCAATGCGATCGCCTGCCAGCACCCGGCCATCGGCAGGGGTGGTCAGCACAATATCGTCAGCGGCCTGGGCCAGCACCACCGGTGCCGGGCTGATAATCGTTGAAACCGCGCCGCTGCTGCGTTCGCGCAGATCAAGGCGCACAAAATAATTGCCGGGCTGGGCTGGCGTCCAGCGAACCTTAGCGTCCATGCCGCTGAGCGGCTGCCAGGGCCCCTGGGCGCTGGCGCTGGCGAACCAGTTAAAGCTGTAGCGGCTGTTATCGATGCTTTCTGCAGGGTTCAGGCCCAGCTGCCAGGTGGCGCCCACAACGGCTGCGCCTGCGGGCTGAACCTGAAAAGGCGGTTCCTGCAGTGTCACCAGTGGCCCGGTATCAAAGCGCAGCAGCCAGCTGCCGCCGGCATTATCGCTCAGCAGCAGCTCAATCAGACCGGTGCTGTCGGCCACCCGGCCGGCCGGCAGGGGAATACTCAGGGTGCCATCGGCGTTGCGGGTGACAGGGTAAACGCTGTTGCTGTTGTCAAGAATGGCCCGGATGTCCTGGGCGTTTTGCAGACTGGGGGGCAGGTTTTCGGGTTGCAGAATCTGGAGGCGCTGTCCGCTTTCTGTATTGACAACAGTGGCCCGCAGGGCCTTGTCGAGTGGGCTGGCGATCCGGGCCTGCAGACCGAAGGGGGCTGTGCAGGCGATCAGGAGCTGTGCAGCGCACAGCATGGCAATAACCTGGCTGCGATTAAACATATGAAGGTATAGATTCCTTTGTCGCTTGACGCTAAATATTTTAGACTATAAAATATTTAGTATAAAACATATTTACCATAAAAGTATTTTGAAGTGCAAATAGTTTTGAATCAAAACTATTTTGAGTATAATTAATTTAAGTTTATTTAATCTATTGCCTTCAGCATTCTATAAGCTGAACAGCATTTCAGACAGTAGAAACACAGAAATTGGGTAATAAAAAACTTGAATCTCAGAGACGATGTGGAAACCCACGATAATCTGGACGAGCGCCTGATTGAAAGCAGTGATGAAATGTTTCTGCTGATGATGCGTTTTACCAAAAAGCAATTGATGGAAGGAAGCGTGAACGACACCAGCATTACGCCACCCCAGCTGAGTGTGTTGTTTTATCTCGACAAATGTGGGTCCATGAGCATGAAAGATCTCAGCGATATGATGGGTCTGACCCACGGCGCAGCCACCGGTCTGGTGGACCGGGTGCTCAAGCAGGGTCTGATCAGCCGGGTCCGTCTGGAAAGTGACCGGCGTGTGGTGGAGGTTTCGATTACAGACCAGGGACGGGATCTGCTGCAGCGCATTGCTCAGCGGCGTCATGCCATTTTGCGCAATATCATGCAAGAGCTTTCGCTGGAAGATCGCCTGTTTATATTAAAAATACATCACTTTATGAAGGAAAAACTGCGCAAATATGTGGAATAAATCCCTACTTCTTTCGCTGCTGCTGGCACTCAGCCTGCCGCTGCCATCGGCTTTTGCCCAGAGTGCACCTGCGGCGCCCCCGGCCGCAGCTGAGACCCATCAGATCAGCGGGGTGATTGTGGACGCCGAAACCCAGGTGCCGCTCAGCGGCGTCTATGTGCGTCAGCGCGCAGCCCTCAATGGTACCCTCAGCGATGCCGAAGGCCGTTTTGCCCTCGCTCTGCAGGCCGGTCTGTCGGGTCAGGTGTTGTTTCAGGTCGAAGGCTATGAACCGGTTTCGCTGAACTTTCGCCAGTCCCAGCCGCGCCTGCAGATTGAACTGCAGCCGCTGACCCGCTTCACCACCCAGCTGCCTTCAGCCCATCAGGGGCGTGAGCCCGCCCGCCGGCCCGAGCAGATTTTTGGCAGCCAGTTCACCGCTTTTTACCAGCTGAACTACACCCTGTTTAATCAGGGTGAAACAGGCCTGGGCGGTCTGGTGCTGAACGAGTTTGGGCTGAGTACCGACTTGCAGCCTTTTCGCACGCCGCTGACCTTTCGCGGGCGCTTTTTTCGCAGCCGCATGCCCGTGGATGTGGCCAACTTCCCTTTTCAGCCGGCCTTTTACATTAACCGCCAGCTGGCCAAAGTCGGCGGTGGCTGGGTCTATGAGCAGGACGGTCCCTTTGAGCTCTTTCTGGGGGCAGACCTGATCCTGGATTACCGCTCACCCGATAACCGCAGCAGCCAGGACCGCCAGCCGGTACTTTTTACGGGCTCGCTGATGGATTATGAGCAGACCCGGCTGGGTGCCGGCGCCACTGCTGCCCTGGGCTGGAAGCTCAATGATCGCTGGACCCTTTATCCCGAAGCCACGCTGTATCCGCTGACGCTGAACTTTGTTAACCGCAACAATGACGGCCTGCTGTATACGGTGGGTGCGGATCTGGGCGCCAAACTTCAGTTTGAAATCATTCCGGGCGCTTATGCTGTGGGACAGTACAACACCCAGCTCTGGTACAGTTTTGGGGCTTCGGCCTTTGAAAACACCCACTTTCTGCATTTTGGCATCTCACTGGATCCCTGGACCATGACCGAGGGGCTTTTATGAAGCGCCATCAACGTCTGGGCCTGACCCAGACCGCCCTGCTGGCAGTGTTGCTGAGCCTGCCGGTCCAGGCCCAGACTGCCGCTGAAGCCCCCGCTGCGCCGCCAGCTGAACCGGCGGCAGCCGCCACACCTCAGACTGCCCCGCTGCAGCCGCCGGCCAGCATTTTGCCGGACCCCGATAAACAAAAGTTCTTTTTGACCTTAACCGAAGCGATTGATGTGGCCCAGAGGCAGAACCACGACATTCTGCTGGCCGAAGAGCGCATCCGCGACGCCCGGCTGCAGATTACCGAAACCGGTGCCCAGGGCCTGCCCCAGCTCTCGGCCACGGCCTCTTATGGCCGGCAGGATCCGGTCACAGCTGGCCAGGCGACCAACGTGAGTTCGGGGGGGGCTGCCGGTGGCGGCCTGACGGACAACCCCCAGTTTGCCGCTTTTCTGGGTACGGCCAGCGTAAATACCTTTCAGTCCAATGTCACCCTCAGCCAGACCCTGTTTGCCGGTTTTCGCATTGTGGACGCCGTGCGCCTGGCCAATGTCAACGTGGACATGATGCTGCAGGCTTTGCGCCAGACGCGTCAGAACGTGGCGTTTCGGGTCACCAACGCTTACTTTAACGCCCTGCGGGCCTGGCAGGTGGTGCAGATCGAAGAAGAGGCTCTGGCCCAGGCCCGTGAGCAGATTCGCGCAGCCGAGGTGCGCATCAAGGCCGGCACGGGTGTCAAGCTGGATCTGCTGCAGGCCCAGAGTCAGATGTTGCAGATTCAGCAGCGCCTGAGTCAGAGTGTGAATGCTTACGAAAAGGCCAAAATGCAGCTCAACCAGGTCATGGGACGCGAAACCGATTACCCCGTCCTGCTCAATAACTATGCCACTGTGGCGGCCTACCAGCTGGACGAGGCCCAGAGCCTGCAGACCGCCCTCGAAAACCGTGCCGATCTGCGCCAGATTCGCCTGCAAAAAGAGATCTCCGAAATGAACGCCGTGATTCAGGGGCGCACCCTCTGGCCCACCATTTCGGCCCAAATTCGCTACAGTCTGCAGGACAACGCGGTGGTCAATGGTAACTCTGCCAATATTCAGAACCTGAACTATGGCCTGAATATGAACTGGCCGATCTTTGACGGCCTGGCGGCCCAGTCCAAGGTGCAGCGGGCCGAAAACAGCGCCCAGCAGGCTCAGATCAACCTCAACCAGAAGCAGCAGCAGGTGATTCTGGACGTGCGCCAGGCCTATATGGACGTGGATGAAGTGCTCGAACGCGAGCAGCTGGCCCTGGCCGGGGTGGAGCTGGCCAAAGAAAATCTGCGCGTGGCGCGTATTTCTTACCGGGAGGGTGTGGGGGTCATGCTGGACGTGATCACGGCCCAGAACAATCTGCAGCAGGCCCAGAACAATCTGGTCACCGCGCGTTTTGATCTCAACATCCGCCGCGCGGCCCTGTATCAGGCCCTGGGGCTGGATATTATCGACCAGTTGCGCTAAGCGCCCCATTTCGCTTTTGCTCCCCCGCTGTACAGGCTTGAAAGGCCTGCTCCGGCGGGGGATTTTGCATTTTGCCCAAAGCCCGGTATGCTAAAGGCATCTTTTGAGTCATACGAGGCAAGACAGCATGGATAAAAAAGTCCTGATCGCTGCGTTTATTGTGTTTGATCTGATCGCTGTGTCTTTAGCCCGCATTTCTCACAAAGGCGCGTTCACATAGGGTGCAGGGTATATTTCGGGGGGGTTACTGAACTCGGTAGCCTCTGAACAGGCCGTTTCACGCTTGATTCATTGTCTTTGTTCGTTCGCTGGGTGACAGACGACAGGCCAAAGATAACCTGGTTTCAGGCGATTGAGATCTTGGTGAAGGGGCTCAGGCTCACGGTATTCGCAATCGCTTCAGAACCTGTCCCCACAGAGAACGAAAGGGGCACGCGCTCGCCAATTGACAGATCAGGTGCCCACCGACATGCAGGACGCGCGCCGCTACCTTCAACAGCTTGAGCCGAATTGTTCCGGCCTGTGCTTTGGCGAGCTTTGTGCCCGTCAATCCGAGCCGGCGAATCGCTTGCATCAGAACATACGCCAGCCCTGAAAACCAGAGCCGAAGCTGGTTGGCCCGAAACAGATGCGCTGACGTTCGTCCCGCAGCGAGGTCGTGTTTCTGCTCTTTGATCCGGTTTTCCATGTCCCCGCGGGCACAGTAGACTTGCTCGTAAAGATCTCTGGGTGTTGTCTGCTCCAGTGTCAAAGAGGTTACTACAA
>JACYMC010000156.1 GCA_015272195.1 Candidatus Sericytochromatia bacterium | reverse complement strand
AGAATAAGCCACTTTCCTTTTTTTGGTCAATCAGTCAGGCCATTTCTCCGAAACTGCAGCGTAATGGCTTCGCATGAAAGATTGTCGTTGATCTCACGTCCCAGCAGCTCAATTCGCCGGATCAGGGCCTCCAGATCGCCAACAACAAAGTGCTCCAGGAAGTCCCGTTCCAGCGGATCATTCTCTTCTACCAGATTCTCCTCTACCAGCATTCTCAAACGCTCCTCAAGTACCGGGTTCAGCGGCGCAGCATGGCGCTGCCACATTTGGGGCACTTGTGGCTGCCAGGTTTGCCGTAGGTTTCGAGATACTGACAGGTGGCCTTGCTGCACTTATAGGTGTAGGTATTTGCCATATGAATCCTCCTGAGTTTAAAAAAAGCGGTGGCGTCTTTGCCCGGGGGCATTGGCCGCCACTGCATCAACATGATTAAACCGTGTATTGCCAGGGATGAACAATACATTTTACAATACATTTTATTTAAACTAAAAAGTTAAAATATATTCTGATTGTAGATGCCCGCGCAGCAAATGTCAAGACGTAGCGTTCAGTTGCTTCTGGCACGCACCCTTGCCACATGACTGGCGATGATCTCACGATGGGCGGCCGATCTGCTGCAGCCCAGCAAGAGCAGGGTATGGGTGATCAGGTCTTCGTCGCTGATGCCCAGGCTTTTGCTGAGCACATAGTGCAGGGCGGCCTGAATTTCTGTGGCGGCAATACGATCCGCCTTGCGTAACGCTGCCGGCAGGGCGCTGCGGTCACGAAAGCCTGGTGCGGGCAAAGCCTGCGCCGGAATCACAAGGAATGCGTCCTGGCGTGCAAAGGTCCCCTGCCGCAGGGCCTGTTGACAGGCCTGCTCCAGGTAAGCGCGTATATTCTGACTCAGCCGCTTCACCCCCGCTGCCCGCGCCACGCGCAGGATGGCTTCATCTCTGTGAATCGGGGCTTCCTGTTGCACCACCTCAATCAGCCAGCCCGCCAGGGTGGGCAGCGCCAGCGCCTGCAAAGGCTGCCCCTGGGTGTCAAATAAGCATTCCGCCAGGGTATACGCCGGCACACCGGCCCGCAGGACTTCGAGCGGATCCTGGGCTTTAGTGGCAGCAGCCCCTTTGACCCGCTTGACCGCCACGGGCAAAGCCACCCCCCTTTGTGGCTGACTGCCGCCGGTGCTGGCAGCTGCCGGATGCTGCACACCCGCCAGCACGGTGGCGGGGGCCTGACGGGCCGCTGCAATGGCTTCCTGCAGGCGTTGCAGCTCCTGCTCAGGGTGACGGAACCAGTCTGTGCTCCAGATGCGATGAATACGCCAGCCCAGGCCTTCGAGCACTTGCTGGCGCAGGCGGTCGCGGTCCCGGGCAGAGCGGGCACTGTGATAACGCGCCCCGTCACATTCAATGCCCAGCAGATAGCGGCCAGGCGCTGCGGGGTCAAGGATGGCCAGATCCACGCGGAAGCCGGCCGTGCCCACCTGGCTGGCCACCTGATACCCCTGCTGCGTCAGGGCCTGATGCACAGCGGCTTCAAACGGCGAGTCAAAAGCCAGCTGCCGGGCATCCGCCAGATCCAGCTGGCCGGTTTCGGCATAGGCCAGAAAGGTTTTCAGGGCCTGAACCCCACGCGCCCGCGTTTTTTGCAGATCCATATCCTGACTTTGCAGATTGCTGAAGACCACACAGCGCTGCCGGGCCCGGGTAATCAGCACGTTGAGGCGGCGTTCTCCGCCCTCCTGGTTTAAAGGCCCAAAATGCATGCGCAGCTGCCCTTTGGCGTTGCGGCCGTAGCCCATGCTGATCAGGATCACGTCCCGTTCGTCCCCCTGCACCGTTTCAAGGTTTTTGACAAAAAAGGGCTCGTGCGGATGGCTGGTAAAAAAGGCCTCGCTGAATTCTGGCTGCTTGCGTAAGTGCTCTACTTCATTCTGAATCAGATCGCGCTGGGCCATGCTGAAGGCCACCACCCCGAGGCTGAGCCCCGGAGACTGGCGGGTATGTGTCATCACGGCTTCAGCAATCACCCGGGCCTCAAGGGGGTTTTGACCGGCGCCAGTGTACACCGCTTCAGGCAGATGTTTAAAAAACAGGCCCAGTCGGGTGCGGCTGGCATCCGGGCTCGGAAAGATGACCAGACGATCGTCATAAAATTCACGGTTGGAGACGGCAATCAGCGATTCATGGCGACTGCGGTAATGCCAGCGCAGCATGCTTTCGAGCGCACCCCTGGCGACAAAAAGATCCAGCACACTTTCAAGATCCTCCAGGCTGCTTTCGGCCTCGCCGGGTTCGCCCTCATCCTGGCTGAGGCTTTCAAAAAAGCGCGTGGGCGGCAACTGTTTGCGATCGCCCACCACCACGATCTGTTGCCCGCGCAAAATGGCGCCCAGCGCTTCGGTGGGCCGCACCTGACTGGCCTCGTCAAAGATCACCAGGTCAAAATTGACGCTGCCCGGGGCCAGGTAATTGGCAATCGACAGGGGGCTCATCATGACCACCGGCTTAATGCCCAGAATGGCCTGACCGGCTTCTTCAAACAGGCGCCGGATGGGTTTGTGCCGCCGCCGTTTGGCAAACTCCGTCTGCAGCACATGCATCTGGCCGAGTGAGCCCGCCACCGCGTTGACCCGCTGCCAGTGCTGTTGCAACAGCAGCAGGCGATGGGATTGCTGCAGGGCCAGATCGGCTGAGCGAAACTGCGCCAGCACATGCTGCTGCTGGCTGCGGTCAAAGCCCGCCAGCTCTGGCCGCAGGCGAAAGGCTTCATCGAGGATGGCCAAAAAGCGGTGGCTGCGCCAGGCCAGCAAAAGCCCCCGGTCTGCGTGCGGCCAGCTCTTGCTCAGGGTGACGTAATCCTGCAGCCCCTGGTCGCTGAGAACCCGCTGCAGGTGGCGGTACTGCACCCAGTCACTGAGCAGCTCAAAATGGCTCAGCCATTGTTGCGTGCGCCGGGCCTGGGCTTGCAGTGTCAGCTTCTCTGTTGCGTTGGCTGGCTGCCACTCCAGCTGCTTCAGACACTCAGCCGTTTGCTGCGACACCGCCGCGAGGGTGTCCGTCAGCGCTGTCAGCAGGGCCGGCTCCGGCCAGCCGGCCGGATGGCGCTGCAGCAGGCTCAGCATGTCTGCCGGCCATCGCCCTGTGGCCACTTCCTGCTGCAGTTTCTGCACGGCCTTGAGCCCTTGCAGCAGTTCTGCCCATGGGCTTTGCATGCCCTGCCACACATCGCCAAAGAGGGTTTTGACCGGGTGATGGGCTTCGCAGGCCTGCAGCTGCGCCTGCAGATCCACCATTTTGCTCAGCAGCGGGCGCAGTGCTTCACCTTTTAATGGCTGCCAGTCTGACGGGTGCGGGTCCAGGGTTTGTAGCAGCGTCTGCCAGGCCTGTTGCCAGGTTTCACACTGCAACAGGCGCTGCCTGAGTTCAGCTGACAGCGCCTGCAGATCTTCGAGCCGTTCTACTGGTGTACCTTGCAGCAACCAGCTCGGCAGCTGCGCCAGCGTCTGTGTCAGCTGCTCAGCCAGTTCCCGGGCCGCTGCATCGTCCTGGCGAAAGCGCTTGAACCAGTCGGGGGTGAGCAGCGGCAACAGGCTTATGGGCAATGTCTGATGGGTTACTTTGTGGTGCAGTTGCTGAAGCCAGCTCAGGCTGTCCTCTGCTGCTGACCAGTCGGTGTCAGCCCCGCGCCAGTCAGGGCCGAGCCAGGTGTGGGCCTGCTCAGCCTGGTCCTGCAGGGCCGCTCTGAAGGCCGCGCTGGTGTGCAGCAGCTTGAGCTGCATCCGCCAGTCTTTGAGCAACACCGGGGCTGGGGTCTCAGCCTGCCAGTGCTCGGCCAGGCTTTGCAGGGCCTGCAGCAGTGTCTCGCCTTCACTGATGGCCTCCGTCAGCAGGCTTTGTAAGCTGGCCCAGGACTGCTGCTCCAGCGCCTGACCTGCGGGCAGGGGCAGGCGGGTTGTCAGGGTCTTTTGCCAGTCACTCAGGTCGCGCCGCAGCGCGTCTTGCCACCGGGCCAGGGCTGCCGGCGCCTGCTGCTCCAGCAGCACGAGCACCTCGGGCTTCAGCGTGCCCTCAGCCAGTTGCTGGTGCAGTGCTTGCAGGCTTTGCTGTGCCTGCTGCAGCTGCTTCCAGTCTTTGAGTGTGCTCTGCCATTGTGCGGCAAAGCTTTCTTCAGCCAGCCCGTTCAGGGCTTCCAGGCGGGCCGCCTGCGCCTGATAACTTAAAATGGCATCCAGCAGGGCCAGCTGGGCTTCGGCTTCTGCCGGCGGCGCGCCGCGCAGCAGGCTTTTAAAGCGCCGCCAGGCCTGACGGTAAGCGCCTGAAAAATACCGCCAGAAGCCTCTGGCGGCATACTGGGCCAGCACCTGCCTGATGCTGAGCACCTCCTGGCTCCAGGCATCGGGTGTGAGCAGGGACTGCCACTGTTCCAGCAGGTCTTCCTGGGCTTGCCCCAGCTGCAGCAAGGCCTGCAGATCCCGGCTGCGGCTGTGCCAGGCAGGGTTTGTCACGTTCATCCTCCGCAGATCGGGCAGCTTCACCAGTTGGGCCAGCACGCCCAGGGTCTGCTCCAGCTCGGCGGGGGTATGGCCCGGCTGCAGCTGGTTTTCAAAGGCTTCGGTACAGCTCTGCAGGCTCTGCTGCAAGGCTTGCAGGGCCGCCAGGCTCTGTTGCCATGCCTGCAGCTGCTGCGTCAGCGCGGCACGGTCTGGCGTCTGCTCAGCCCATGCAGCCAGCAGGGCGGGCGCGGGCAGCTGCGGCAGCAACGCCCAGGTATCTGGCCTGAAGTTGCGGCGACAGCTCAGCTCAGCGCGATGCTGATGGGCCGCCTGTTGCACAAAGGCCAGAACACGAGGCAGTTCGCTTTCCCAGGCGGTCTGGTGCCCGGTCTGTGGTACTGTCTGGAGGAGTTGCGGCAGCCCTTCCCGATCAGGGGCTGCACAGATCCAGGCACTCAGCGGCAAAAGTTCGGACCGGCCCCCGGCAGGATGATGGCCTGGCAGCTGCAGGCTTGTGCGCAGGGTGTGCAGGGCAGTGCCCAGCGCTTCAGCCTGTTTGACGGCCTGCTGCAGCTGTTTCTGCGCCTGGCTTACGGCGCTTTCAGCGGGCAGGATCTGAAAACAGAACAGCTGGGCTTTGAGCTGCGCCAGAGGCAGCTGCCAGATCGCCGGCGGAAGGGGGGTGGGCAGTGCCGCCAGACCTTGTTGCAGCGCCGTCAGGCGCTTGAGCAGCTGCGGGCTCAGGGCCGCCGGCGCGAGCAGTGCCGCAAGATTCAAAGCACTCAGATCGGGCAGGGCTTCCAGCCGGCGGGCCCTGGCCAGCACGTGCTGCAGTTCTGCTTCGCCTGTGGGGGGATCGGTATCAAAACATTGGGCCAGTCTGACCGCCAGATCCTCCAGCTGCGCCTGCCGGGCGGCTAATTTTTGCAGGTTCTGGTAAAGGGCATCCCGGGTGCTGGGCAGCAGCTGCTCGCGTTGGCTGTGCGCAAAAGGATGGGCTTGCGGGCCGCCGGCTTGCTGAATCCGGCCCCAGAGGTCTTCAAACTGGGTGATCAGCGCTTCCTGCTGGCGGGCGGCCTCAGGCTTCAGCAGCGGCAGGGCCAGATGTGGTGGATGGCTGAGGGGCGCCAGGGCTTCGCGCAGTTGCAGCAGCTCACCAAAGGCCTGATAGGGCGTGACGCCGGTTTCTGCAACAGGGGTGTTGACCGCCCGGGCATAAGCATTCAGCTGCTCGCGCAAGGCGGCCACGGTCTGGGGATGATGCTCCGGCGTGTCTTGCAATGGCCCAAGCTGCAGGGTGCGCTCCAGCTCTTTGAGCAGATCCCGTTTATTGGATTTGTGGCTGTGCAGCTCCAGACAGGCATCGCCCAGGGCCAGGCTGTCCAGACGGCGTTTGACCACTTCCAGGGCCGCCATTTTTTCAGACACAAACAGCACGCGCTGATGGCGGCCAATGGCGTCAGCAATCACGTTGGTAATGGTCTGGGATTTGCCGGTGCCGGGCGGGCCCTGAACCACGATATGTTTGCCCCGGCGAATTTCGAGCAGGGCCTGCATCTGCGAGCTGTCGGCATCCACAACCGTGCTGAGCTTTAAACTGTCGGGATGGGCATCAATCGGCTCCCGCTCAGACAGGATCGGTTCTGACTTTTCAAAGCCCTTCTGCAGCAGGGCCTCCAGCACCGGATGCTGGTCGGGCTGCTGGTTTTCAGGCCAGGTGCTCAGGTCCAGGTCGCGGTACATCATAAATTTGCCAAACGAGAAGAAGCCCAGATTCAGGCTGTCGGGCGCCAGCGTCCAGCCCGGCCTCTGGGCGCAGAGCTCTGCCACGGCGGCGTAATAGGCCGGCAGTTTCAGCTCGTCGTCTTCTGGAAACAGGGGCAGGCTGAGGCCAAACTCTTCCATTTTTTTGGCCAGCACAAAGTTTTCGATTAAGTCTTCTTCGGTGTACTTCAGGCTGAAGGCCTCGCGGTTTTTGAGGCGCTGCAGCGTTACCGGCACCAGAATCAGGGGGGCCGCATGGCTGCTTTCACTTTCTCTGGTGTCGCGCCAGTGCAGCATGCCCAGCGCCAGATACAGAATATTGACCCCCAGCTCCGCCAGATAGGTGTTGGCATCGCGATAGGTTTTGAGCAGGCGGTTGTACAGCTGTTTTTCGGGGTAGGGCGTGCGCAGCCGGCGCCGCTGCGCCAGACTGGCCGCTGCAATCTGCGCCGAATCCGCTGGCCATTCCGCGTCAGAGGCCGCTGACGTCTGTTCGTGGGCCTGCAGATCGTCCGGCCCGGGCTCGGCTTCTTCAGACAAGGGCAAAAATCCGAGGGGTTTGGCCTGGTTGACCAGCAGCTCAAATACCGCCTCACTGCTCTCGTGCTGCAGGGCCAGGCCTTTGCTTCTGGACAGCCGGTAATTGAGCAAAGGGTTGCGCAAGCCCAGATCGAGCAGGGCCAGACGCTCCTCGGCCAGAATGTCAGTCACCGTGCGCTGACTCACAGAAGCAGAAGGGGTGTGCATGCTGCGCTTCCTTTTTTAAATGGATGTTGTATTTTAACATTTTAGGAAAAAAAATAGTTTATCATTAACAAAGCTTTGACTTGACAAGTCAGGGAGAGGGTTTGAGAGCCCTAAATAGCCTGTAAGTATTGTCCGTGTTGGATTTAAGCTAAAATGGGGCATCCCTCGAAAGGAAGCCCCCAAAATAATGCTTAAGATTCAGTGTACATCTCTTTTTCACGCTTTAGAAAAAAATTT
>JACYMC010000180.1 GCA_015272195.1 Candidatus Sericytochromatia bacterium | reverse complement strand
CTAACTGAGATGTCCCAACTCCCTCAAACCAACCTCAAAAATGTCCGGACCATTGATTTATGGGTTTGATGTGAATCTTGTGATCAGTGTGTTACGTCCGTCTGCACCAGAATCCCGCGTGCCCCTTTTACCGGCAGACGTCAGAAAACTGACACAAATGGGCCTGCCGTTGCAGCTGGAGTCGGGCTTTGGACAGCGTCTGGGTTTTGCTGACGCGGCCTATGCGGAGGCTGGTGCCCGCCTGAGTGCTGAACGGGCGGATTTGCTGCGTTCAGCGGAAGTGCTGCTCTGCCTTCAGCCGCCGCCGCTGGCTGAACTGGTTCATTTACCCGCTGGCAGGGGCCTGATCGCTTTGCTGGACCCTTTTCAGAACGCAGCTTTGTTGCAACACTGCCTGGATCATCAGCTGCAGGCCCTGGCCCTGGAGCTGATTCCGCGCAGCAGCCGGGCTCAGGCCATGGATGTGCTCAGCTCCCAGGCCAGCCTGGCGGGTTATATGGCCGTGATGCTGGCAGCCAGTCACAGCCCGCGGGTCTTGCCGATGATGAGTACCCCTGCTGGCACGCTGCAACCGGCCAGAGTCTTTGTGCTGGGGGCCGGGGTAGCGGGTCTGCAAGCCATTGCTACAGCCCGCCGCCTGGGAGCCCGTGTCGAAGCCGGCGATCTGCGCCCGGAAGCCCAGGAGCAGATTGCCTCTCTGGGCGCCCGGGCCGTTTCACTTTTGCCGACCACCGCCGCGGCCCGTATACAGACCAGTCAGGATGGTTACTTGACCGCCCTCAGCGGCCAGACCCTGACGGCCCAGCAGGCCCTGCTGCAGCAGATCTGTGCCCGCACGGATCTGCTGATCACCACCGCTCAGGTCTTTGGCGGGCCCGCCCCCCGGTTGATTCTGCCTGAGATGCTGGCTGCCATGCCGTCAGGGGCCGTGGTGGTGGATCTTGCGGTTGAAACGGGCGGCAATGTGGCCGGTGTGGTGCCGGATCAGATCTGCCTTTACAAGGGCGTTCAGCTGATCGGCTACCGCAATCTGCCGGGGCGTGTGCCCCATGCGGCCAGTCAGATGCTTTCGGCCAATCTGACGGCCTTACTGCAGGCCCTTTGGGAACCCGACAGCCAGACGCTGCAATTGCAGCCAGAGCACCCGATTGTGCCGGGCGCTCTGGCCACGGCAGCGGGGCAGATTGTGGCGCCAGCCCTTTTACAACGGAGGCAATGATGCATTTATTACTGGCTTTTATTCTGGCGGCTTTTTTAGGCCTTGAACTTATTTCGCGTGTGCCTTCTCAATTGCATACCCCGCTGATGTCGGGCACCAATGCGATTTCTGGCATTACCCTGGTGGGGGCCGTGCTGGCTGCCGGGACCGGGACCGGGGGACTGAGCCCCTGGCTGGGGGTGGCAGCTGTGGCAGCGGCCAGTCTGAATGTGGTGGGGGGCTATCTGGTTACCGAGCGCATGTTGCGTATGTTTCAGCCCACGCAAAAAGCGGTACACAAAAATGACTGAGCTGGGATTTGGTCTTCAGGGTGAAAGCCTGCGCTCTTTTGCCTATTTACTGGCCACGGTGGCTTTTGTGCTGGGCATCAAATGGCAGGGCCGGCCGGAGACGGCCCGCCGCGGTAATCTGCTCTCCGCGCTGGGCATGCTGCTGGCCCTGCTGGCCACCCTGATTGGGGCGGGGCTTCAGCTGGGCTGGATCCTGCTGGGCCTGCTTCTGGGTGGTGCTCTGGGGGCCTGGCTGGCCTTACGGGTTGAAATGACGCGCATGCCGGAAATGGTGGCCTTGTTTAACGGCAGCGGGGGGCTGGCCAGTCTGCTGGTGGCCAGTGCAGAGTTTCTGCGTGAAGCCCGGCCTACCCCGATGCTGAGCGTTTTGGCTATGCTGGGTGTCTTGATTGGCGGTCTGACCTTCAGCGGCAGTCTGGTGGCCTGGGGCAAGCTGTCTGAGCGCCTGCCTTCACGATCGCTGGCCCTGCCCGGTCAGCAGGTGCTCAACCTGCTGCTGCTGGGCCTGGTGTTGCTGGGCCTGATTCTGGGTCTGATATTGCCTGCTGGCCCTGCGCTGCTGCTGGTCTTGGGGGGGTTCTGCTGCTCGCATTGCTGCTGGGCCTGGGCCTGGTACTGCCGATTGGGGGAGGAGATATGCCTGTGGTGATTGCCCTGCTGAATGCCTTTTCGGGCCTGGCCGCTGCGCTGGTGGGTTTTGTGCTGGGCCATCAGGTGCTGGTGGTTTCAGGCTGTCTGGTAGGGGCCAGTGGTTTGATTCTGACCTGGATCATGTGCAGGGCCATGAACCGCAGTCTCCTGAGAGTGCTCTTTGGGCAACTGGGGGCTGCCGCTGCCACGCTGACTGATGATGGCCGCCGGGCCCAGCCTATCAGCCCTGAAGCGGCGTTTTATCTGCTGGAAGCAGCCCAGAGCGTGGTCTTTGTGCCTGGCTATGGCATGGCCGTGGCCCAGGCCCAGCATGTGGTGCAGGAGCTGGCCAACCTGCTGGCCGAGCGCGGGGCTGAGGTGGCTTATGCCGTGCATCCGGTAGCTGGTCGCATGCCGGGCCATATGAACGTTTTGCTGGCGGAGGCCAATGTGCCCTATGAGCAGCTGCTGGAGCTGGAAGAAATCAACGCCTGGCTGCCGCGTGTGGATCTCTGTCTGGTGATCGGTGCCAGTGATATCGTCAATCCAGATGCCCGCAGCAATGCACACAGCCCGCTGTATGGCATGCCGATGATTGATGCAGATAAAGCCCGCACGGTGATCGTGCTCAAGCGTTCGCTGGGTCAGGGCTTTGCCGGTGTCGATAACCCCCTCTTTGTGGCCGAAAACACCCGCATGCTGCTGGGGGATGCCCGCCAGTCCCTGCAGGCCCTGATCCGGGAGCTGAAAGCTGCATGAGCAAAGACGGACTGATTCTGGGGATTGGCAATCGCTTCCGACGTGATGACGGTCTGGGGCCACTGGCTGTTCAGGCCCTGCAGCAGAGGTCATGGCCCATCCCTGCGCCTGATTTTGCCTGCTGCAGCGGTGAAGGTACCCAGCTGATGGCCGCCTGGCAGGGTTATCAGTGGGTGTTGCTTATCGATGCCATTGCCGCCGGGCGTTCGGATCATGCTGCCGGGCAGCTGCTGTGCTGGGATGCCCTGACAGAGACGATTCCCCAGGAACTGTTTCATTATTCCAGCCACGCCTTTGGTCTGGCTGAAGCGGTTGAAATGGCGCGGGCTCTGGGGGAGCTGCCGCCGCAACTCTGGATCTACGGTCTCAGCGGGGCTGACTTTGGGGCCGGTGAAGGACTGTCTGAAGCGGTATCGGCTGCTCTGCCGCTCTTGCTGGATGCCGTGTGTCAGCGTATCCGGCAGCAGCCCTGACAATGGTTCAGATCAATTTTTAAAACCACCCAGATCAGGGGCTGGTGTCTGAAATAGTGTTAATTTTGTGACATAGACTTCACAGAAAGCAGAGCGTACCTGTCAGGATGCATGAATTTTCACTGCTGGCCAGTTTGCTCAAAAAAATCGAAGCCATCCGTACGGCAGAGCAAGCCGATAAAGTCACGCGGGTGGCCGTTCAGATCGGGGCTCTGGCCCATATTTCAGCCGATCATTTTCGCGAACACTTTGAGCATGCCGTGCAAAATACCCCGGTGGCCGGGGGGCTGAGCTGGAAATCACCCAGATGACCGATACCGCAGCCCCGGATGCCCAGGATATTTTACTGCAGCAGATTGACGTCTGCTGAACCTTTCACTTTTAAGGAGAAAGCCCATGTCTTACACCCGTGCCTTTGCCGAGATCAGCCTGACAGATCTGGAGGAAGTGGGGGGTAAAAATGCCTCCCTCGGTGAGATGTTTCAAAAACTCGGTGCCAAGGGCATCCGTGTGCCCGATGGCTTTGCCACCACCTCAGCGGCCTATTGGGCGCTGCTGGATGGCAATGGCATCCGGCAGCCCCTGGTGGATTTGCTGCAGCAGCTGGATCGTGAGCATTTCAGCAATCTGCACGCCATTGGGGTGCAGGCCCGGGCCCTGATGCTGCAGGCCCGAATGCCTGAAGCTGTGCAGGCGGATATTCTGAGCGCTTATGCGGCCTTACAGGCGGGTCACACTGGCCCCCTGCAGGTGGCGGTGCGCAGCTCGGCCACGGCTGAAGATCTGCCCGATGCCAGTTTTGCCGGTCAGCAGGAATCTTATCTGAATATTCGCAATGCCGAGGAGCTGCTGGAAGCCTGCCGCCACTGCTATGCCTCCCTGTTTACGGATCGGGCCATCAAATACCGGGAAGACAATGGCTTTGAGCATATGAAGGTGGCCCTCTCGATCGGGGTGCAAAAGATGGTGCGCTCAGATAAAGGCGCTGCCGGGGTCTGTTTTACCCTCGATCCGGAGACCGGCTTTGAAAACCTGATTCTGATCACCGGGGCCTGGGGTCTGGGTGAAAACGTGGTGCAGGGCAGCGTGAATCCCGATGAGTTTTACCTGTTTAAACCGGCTCTGAAAGCCGGCAAATACCCCCTGATTTCGCGTAAGCTGGGTGATAAGGCCCTGACCATGATCTATGCCGAGGATGCGGTGGCAGCCAGTCGCCGCAGTGTGGGGGTCAGTCATACGATTGTCAACCGCGAGACCCCACCGGTTTTGCAGCGGCGCTTTGTGCTCAGTCTCGAAGAGGTGATAGAACTGGGTCAGTGGTGCCAGCAGATCGAAGATCATTACGGCAAACCAATGGATATTGAATGGGCCAAAGATGGCCTGACGGGTGAAATGTTTATTGTGCAGGCCCGCCCGGAGACCGTGCACAGCCAGCAGGGCAGCGGGTACCAGTACCACCATTACCAGTTGCTGGAGAGTGGCCCGGTGCTGGTGACGGGCAAAAATATTGGTGACCGGATTGCTGCCGGCCGGGCCCGGGTGCTGCAGTCACCCGCTGAAATTGACAAGGTGCAGCCGGGAGATGTTCTGGTCACAGATATTACCAACCCGGACTGGGATCCGATTCTGAAAAAAGCCGCAGCCATTATTACCAACAAAGGCGGCCGCACCAGCCATGCGGCGATTGTGGCCCGTGAGATCGGCGCCGTGGCCGTGGTGGGCACGGGCCACGCCACCGAGCGCATCCGTGATGGTCAGCTGGTGACGGTCTCCTGTATTGATGGCACCGTCGGCCAGGTCTATGACGGCCTGCTGAAATGGGATGAACAGATCATTGATACCCAGAACGTGGCCCTGCCCGACAAAACAAAGGTGATGCTGATTCTGGCGGATCCGGAACAGGCTTTTAAGCTTTCACGTCTGCCCAGCCATGGCGTGGGGCTGATGCGGCTGGAGTTTGTGATCAACAACAGCATCCAGATTCACCCCATGGCCCTGGTGCGCTACCCGGATATTCCGGACCCTGCTGTCAAAGCTGAGATTGAAGCCCTGACGCTGCAGTACCCTGATAAAAAACAGTATTTTGTTGAGAAGCTGGCCGAGGCCGTGGGCACGATTGCAGCGGCTTTTTACCCGCGCCCGGTGATTGTGCGCATGAGTGATTTTAAATCCAATGAATACGCCAATCTGATGGGGGGCAAAGCCTATGAACCCCACGAAGAAAACCCCATGATTGGCTTCAGAGGCGCTTCACGTTATACCCATCCGCGTTACCGCGAGGGCTTTGCCCTGGAATGCGCTGCCATGAAGCGAGTGCGTGACGAGATGGGCCTGAACAATGTCAAGCTGATGATCCCTTTTTGCCGCACCCTGGAAGAAGGCCGTCAGGTGCTGCTGACCATGGAATCTCTGGGTCTGAAACAGGGCGAGAACGGACTGGAGATCTATGTGATGTGTGAGATTCCCAGCAATGTGATTCTGGCCGAAGACTTTGCTGAGCTCTTTGACGGCTTTTCGATTGGCTCCAATGACCTGACCCAGCTGACCCTGGGCGTGGATCGCGACTCCGAGATCATGCTCGACAGCTTTGACGAGCAGAACCCGGCGGTCAAACGCATGATTACCACTGCCATTGCTGCTGCCCGTGCCAAAGGGGTCCATATTGGCCTCTGCGGTCAGGCACCGAGTGACTACCCGGCCTTTGCCCAGTTTCTGGTGGAAGCGGGCATTGACAGCATTTCGTTTAACCCCGATGCGCTGCTGAAGGGCATTGAGAATATCCGTCAGGCCGAAGCCAAAGTCTGAACGCAGGCCAGGGTCATTCAGTTCAAACGCCAGTCTGGCATGGCCGTGGGCAATTTTATTCAGAGAGACCGTGCCGTCAGCAAATGCGCGGCAGTTGCTCACCGCTGAGCAGATCCAGCACCCGCTGGGTGCCCAGGCGACTCTGGATGGTGACCGGCCCGGCCCTCTGCAGGACCTTTCCAATCTGGCAGGCCTGCCGGCCCAGTGGCAGCTGGCGCAGGCTTGCCAGAGCGGCTTCAGCGGCTTCAGCGGGTAACACCAGCAGCATCACGCCCTCATTGGCCACATAGAGTGGATCAGAGCCCAGAATCTCACAGGCGGCGGCCACCACCGGATCGATCGGGATCTGGGCTTCCTGTAACTGCATGCCCAGACCGGCCTGCTGGGCCAGACCGGCCTGCTGGGCCAGCTCATTCAGGCAGCTGGCCAGGCCCCCGCGCGTGGCATCGCGCAGACAGTGCAGGGGAATACCCGCTTCCAGCAGATCCAGCACCGCTTCGTGCAGCGGGGCGGCGTCACTCAGAATGGGGCTCTCAAAAGCCAGGCCTTCGCGCTGGGACATAATTGCCATGCCGTGGGCGGCCAGGGGTCCGCTGAGCAGCAGGGTATCTCCGGGCCGGATCTGTCGGGGTGTAATCGGCGTGGGGCTAAAGATTTCGCCCACCCCGCTGCTGCTGATATACAGCCCGTCACCGCGCCCGCGCTCAACGACCTTGGTATCTCCGGTCACCAGCTGCACCCCGCAGCGCCGGGCGGCGGCCTGCATCGACTGCAGCACCCGCTGCAGCTGCGCAATGGGCAGGCCTTCTTCCAGAATCAGGCTGACGCTGAGGTAGCGGGGGCGGGCCCCACACATGGCCAGATCATTGACCGTGCCATAGACCGCCAGGCTGCCGATATCCCCTCCCGGAAAAAACAGGGGCTGCACCACATAGTACTATAGCGAGGCTTTAAAGTTTGTTAGACTTTCTTCCAAACCAGTTTTGTGGAGGAACAGATGAATAAAGCCTTGATCGAAACCGCTCCGATCCTGGAATTACAGCCAGCAGATGTAAGCAAGCTTGTGAATGAATTGAGCGCGTAC
>JACYMC010000269.1 GCA_015272195.1 Candidatus Sericytochromatia bacterium | reverse complement strand
CCCAGATAATCGCTGAGACCGGGCTCCCAGGCGCTGAGGGCGTGCAGGGTTTTAAACGCATACTGACCGTGATGGGCGGCCGTATGCGGATTCAGCTCACCCTGGGTTTCCCAGAGATGCTGCTGGCTGTGCATGATGGCCTGATAAGCCTGCTGATACGCGCGCTGTTGCTGCACACCACTCCAGATGGCCAGGGCAGCCAGCAGCCAGCTC
Organism: Candidatus Sericytochromatia bacterium; assembly: GCA_015272195.1. Lineage (GTDB taxonomy): Bacteria > Cyanobacteriota > Sericytochromatia > UBA7694 > UBA7694 > JACYMC01. Next base: position 7,176 of record JACYMC010000269.1, on the reverse strand, counting down.
AACAGCATCAGGGTTTTTAAGCGGGGGTTGCGCCAGAAGCGCAGACACTCCTGACGGCAGACCGTCATAACAGCTGAAAACACAGGGCTTATACCGCTATTTTCAGATAAATTTGTTCAAGCTGACCGGGCAGCAGATCCTGGGATGAAAGCTCCTGCTGAAGCCGCCCCTGTTTAAGCACGCCAATCCGTGCCGGCAGGTCCTGAACCCGGAGCAGGTCATGGGTCACCATCAACACGCTGACAGCCTCTGCGGCCAGGCTTTTGAGGGTTTCAGAAAAAGCGTGACTGGCTTCAGGGTCCAGGCCAGAAGTCGGTTCATCCAGCACCAGCAGCCGGGCCTGCTTGGCCAGGGCAATGGCAATGCCCACCTTCTGGCGCATGCCTTTAGAAAACTGCCCCACGGGCAAACGCAGCGCTTTGTGCGGCAGTCCCGCCCGCAACAGGCAGGTTTCCAGCTGATCTTTTGAATATCTGAAACCCGCCAGACGAGTGAAATAAGCGAGGTTTTCTGTGGCCTTAAGCTCGGGGTAAAGCATCACCTGCTCTGGAATATAGGCCATCTGGCGGCGCGCTGCCACCGGCTCCTGATTTAAACCATGTCCACAGACCCGGATGTCTCCCCTGTCAGGCTGAATAAAATTCAGAATCAGGTTCACAGTGGTGGTTTTGCCCGCCCCGTTGTGGCCCAGCAAACAATAAATCTCACCGGCAGCCAGCGAAAGACTCAGCTCAGAAAGGGCCGGCTGCGCGCCATAGGATTTGCTCACTTTGTCCAGCAACAAAACGGGGGCAGAGGTATCGGTCATAAAATATATCCAGGTTAAAAAATCTGATGCACAAAGCCTTAACGGGCCTTGAGGCGGGCCCGCTCAGGTTAATGCAATTTATTTGCATATGTCAAGATCAAATAAATGCAAAACAAATGCATTTATTTAAGCATTTAGATCTTTACATCACCGTTTATTCATTCTATACTAAATGCAAATTAACTTGCATTTAAAAAACTGCATTTAAAAGGAAGTCTTTACCTATGCCTATTTTGCGCCTCTCTGCCATGCTGTCTGTTGTGGCCGCCAGCGCCCTGTGGCTTTCAAGCCCATTGATGAGCACGCCCGCACAGGCCCATCCCTGCCCCGATGACACTGAACATCCTTGCCCTGATGAGCTTGAACACCCCTGCCCAGGCGATGAGAGCGAACATCCCTGCCCCGACGAACAGTAAGCTTTTCTATTTCTTACCCCAATCTGCAGGGCCCGCTAAACAGCGGGCTTTTTTTCGTGACACCCGGTCAGTCAAAAAACAAGCCAGGCGTTTCAGTTGACTGAGGTCTCTGCCAGCAACTGCCCTTCAAGCACACGCCAGCTGGCAGCCATTTCACCTGCTGGAATCCGGCAACGCCCAGGCATGCGCTGCATCACCGCCTGGCGATAAGCCAAACCATACTCACACAACACCCAGTGCTCGTAATCGGCACAGGCCTCCAGCAACTGCCGGATCCAGGCGTACATCTGACGGGCTTCGGCTGCTGAATGGGCTCGTCTGCTCTCGGGCCACTCGCCTGGCCGGGCCAGGTTTTGTGGAAGATTCTGATCAAACAGACGGGGCCGAAAGGTGTGGCGGGGCAGCAACACACCCTGACCCGAAGGCACAGAGAGACTCAGACCAAACGACCAGAGCTTCAGACTGAGGCCTTCTGGCAGCAGCAGCGTGTACTGACTGGAACCCGGCACATCCCGCCCAATACTGCGCCCATGGCTGAAACCATAGGCTTTGAGCAGATTGCCTTCTGCATGCCGGATATCCTGGCCCCAGGCCCACATCTGCTGGGCATAGAGCTGGGTGGCCTGACGCCTGAAAGCTGGTGAAAGCCAAAAGAACGGCTGGGTGTGTAAAGGCATTGCGTTCAATCCAATCCAATTGACTAAATGAAAGTAATTTGCATTAATTAAGTATAATCAAAAGAGCAAGTAATTTGCAATAAGGAAGTCTCACAATGCCAGCACCTCTGCCCGCTACCGAGAAAAAACTGCCCGTCACCCTGCTTTCCGGCTTTCTGGGTGCGGGCAAAACCACCCTGCTGAACCAGATTCTGAACAATCGCCAGCATCTCAAGATGGCCGTGATCGTCAACGATATGAGTGAAATCAATATCGACGCCCAGTTGCTGGCCCAGGGTGACGCTGCCCTCAAACGCAGCGAAGAGAAACTGGTCGAAATGAGCAATGGCTGTATTTGCTGCACCCTGCGAGAAGATCTGCTGGAGGAAGTGGCCGAACTCGCGCGCGACGGTCGCTTTGACTATCTGCTGATTGAGTCCACCGGTATTTCAGAGCCCCTGCCCGTGGCAGAAACCTTTTCATTTGAAAATGAAAAAGGTCAGTCTCTGGCCACTCTGGCCCGTCTTGACACCCTGGTGACCGTGGTGGACGCCACGCGCTTCACGGAGGATTTTAATAGTCTCGAAGACTTAAGCGATCGGCAGTGGGGCCTCGACGAAGACGACCAGCGCAGCATTGTTGACCTGTTAGTAGATCAGATCGAATTTGCCAACGTGATTTTACTCAATAAAACTGACGCGGTCACTGTGGAAGCGTGCGAACGCATCAGGGCCCTGCTGCAAGCCCTCAACCCGACCGCCCGTATTCTGAACACCCGCTTTGCAGAAGTCCAGCCCGAAGCGATTCTCAACACAGGCCTGTTTGAAACCATGGGCGCTGAAAACCATCCCGACTGGATGCGCACACCCAGAGGATCCGAAAACAGCGAGCGTGACACCTATGGCATTGAAAGCGTGGTTTACAACCGGCGTAAGCCCTTTCATCCAGCCCGCCTGCTGGCATGCCTGGAAGCGGGCTTCCCTCAGCTGCTGCGCTCCAAGGGCTTTGTCTGGATTGCCAGCCGGCACGATATCATTGGGAACTGGTCGCAGGCCGGTCAGATGATGAGCCTCTCGCCGATGGGCTACTGGTGGGCCGCTTTGCCTCAGCACGAATGGCCGCTGGATGATGACGCCACCTGCCGGGTGCTGGCTCACTGGCAGGAACCGGCAGAACGGCTGGGCGATCGTCGCACCGAACTGGTGCTGATTGGCCAGAATCTGGACACAGAGGCACTCTTTGCCCGTCTGGATGCCTGCTTGCTGAGCGAAGCCGAAATGGCCCTGGGCCCTGCAGGCTGGCAAACACTCGAAGATCCCCTGGAGCCCTGGCTACCTGAAGCCTTAATGCTGTCAAACAGCGTCTGAATTTAAGCGCCTAAAGTTGCTGCAATCCATTTGCAAACAGCTTGAAAAAGCAGTATACTGCCATTAAGTTTAAGATAAGGTTATCAATAAAATCACGATGTTTCTCTCCCGCAAACGCCAGGAAAAACTTGACCGCTTTGGTGCCGGTCTGTCACTGGTTTGCGCCTTACACTGCGCCATGCATCCCCTGTTGTTGCTGGCCCTGCCACTGATCGGCCTGGGCTTTTTGCTGAATGAGCAGCTTGAAAGCCTGATTCTGATCTTTTCGGTCATTTTTGCCCTGGGCGTGCTGGGCAGCAGCCTGCGTGAACACGGCCAGAAACAGGTCCTGTGGCCCTGGCTGGCTGGAACGGCGCTGATCACACTCAGCCGGGTGTTTCATGAAGGCGAAGTGCTGTTGGCCGTGGCAGGTGCACTGAGTCTGGCCGGCGCTCACCTGCTGAACACCTGGTACAGTCGGCGGGCAATTCAAACCGTACCGGAAACTCGGGCACAAAACGCCTCCGCCCCCTCCGGCGTCTGCTGCTGAAAAACAGGCTTCTTCACTTTTTCCATAGGCGTGACATGCAGGCCGTCGCCTGTTAAATTTAGAACCCGCTATAATACTGGCATCCTGGTGAATATCTGAGGCCCGTATGTTCTGCCACATGTCTTTTAAACGCCGCATTCTGACCTGTCTGAGCCTGTTGCTGCTGAGCGCAGGCTCTGCCCTGGGCGCTCCCCTGATAGAACTGGCCCCCGAAGCCCGCGCCGATCTGGCCAGCGGCAGCTTTAAAGGCCTCGAAAAAATAGAACAGATTCTGGAAACCATGAGCACCTTGCGGGCTTTGCCTGTCAAAGCACCGGTCCAGGTCAACACACTCAACCGCCAGCAGCTCGAAAAAGCGCTGATCGCTCAGATTGAGCGGGATATTCCGCCCGAGCGCATTGCGGCTGAATCTGACCTGTATAAACACCTGGGCCTGCTGGCGCCTGATTTTGACTACCGGGCTTTTTTGATTGCGCTGTATACCGAGCAGATTGGCGGTTATTATGACCCCAAAACCCGGCAGTTGCGCCTGGTCAAAGACAACCTGACAGGCCTCGAAAACGAAATGCTGATTGCGCATGAGCTGGTGCACGCGCTGCAGGATCAGCACTTTGATCTGCAGCAGTACCTTGACCCGGAAGCCCGCAACGACGACCGTACCCTGGCCCAGATGGCCCTGATTGAAGGCGATGCCACGGCCGCTGCTACCGAGTTTGTGCAACAGCGTCTGGAACAGAAACCCCTCAGCGGTCTGCTGGATTCTTTCAGCAGCCTGCTGAGCGCCGCACGCATGAGTACACGCTTTGAAACCTTTAATAAGGCCCCGGCCTTTATCCGCGAAAGCATGCTCTTTCCTTATCAGCAGGGCACCCAGTTTGTCAGTCAGTTCCGCAGCAAGGGCTGGAACTGGGAAGACATGGCCGAGCTTTACGATCGCCCGCCGGCATGTACCCGTCATATTCTGCATCCGCAGGACTATCTCAATCAGATTGAGCCCATCGCGGTCAGCGCAGCACTCGAAAACATATTGCCCCAGGACAGCTTAAGAGCCCGCAATGTGCTGGGTGAGCTGGGTTATCAGCAGATTTTAAAACACCACCTGGACGCCAGCCAGGCCCGTGCTGCCGTTACAGGCTGGCGGGGTGACAGCTACCAGATTTATGCCCTGCCCGGCAGTTCAGCAAGCGTCAGCCAGAATCTTTTTGTCTTCAGCTCCATCTGGCAAAAAGAGGCCCAGGCTGCAAGCTTTGCAAAAGCCTGGCAAAAAGCCCAGCAGATACGCATGCCGGCCTTAACGCCTGATCCTCAGATGGCAGGGCTCTATCAAGCCGACAGGCAGCGCAGGCTGATCTGGCAGCACAAGCATGGCGTGCTGATTCTGGAGAACCTGCCGGACAGCGCAAGCTGGCTGAAGCAACTGCGCTCAGACTGGCAGGCTCAGGTAACAGCGCAGGGCAGCCAGCATCTGCTGTCACAGGCGCTGCGCCTGAAGCCAGACCTGCTCAGCTCATCCAACCGGCATGCAGCCATTAAAACATCGCTTTATTAACTTAAAATAAATCTAAATTTAAGCTTAAACTTAAACTTAATTTAACAAAAAACCCGCAACCTCTGAGTTTAAAAACCGGATAAATTATTAACCCAAGGTTAATCAGAGGTTGTGTATATGCCTTTAAGCGTCCAGACCCACAGTGCCCTGCTGCAGCTCGACAGCAACCGCGATCGCCAGCTCAGCACCAAAGAACTTCAGCAGATCGACAGCAACCGCGATGGTTTTATTGGCTGGGAAGAAGGTGAAAAAGCGGGCCTGAACGACGCGGATCGTTTGCTGATCAACCCCCGCTACCGGGGCAAAATTCAGGATGTCAACGCCATTGTCTTCAGCCGCCAAGCCCTGGACGCCCTGCAGCTGGCCTCGCCCCTCAACGCCAATTTTGATATTATCGACCGCAACCGCGACGGAAAGCTCGCCAAATCTGAGCTGGCCAGCGCCCTGGGCAATCCCTCTTTTGACAGCAACAACGCTGCCGCCATTGCCACCGCCTATAAGCGCTACGACGATCTGGTGGCTCTGCAGGCCGATCGGGGGCTGACCCGGAAGCTGCCACAGCACCAGCTGCTCGATAAACTCCCGCTGCAGCGCTACAGCGAAGGCGGCATCAGCCGCAACGATCTGAGTGCACTGCTGGATGCGGCAGACAGCGGCGACGCCCGTGTGTCTGAAGCCATGGGCCGTTTTTCGATCTCAACTTACGGGCCCCGCAGCGCCACCCGTGAACTCTTCCCCAAAGGCCTTGAGAGCATCCGTCCGGATCATATTGAGCAGGGTGAACTTGGCGACTGCTACTTTCTGGCCGCTGTGGCCTCTCTGGCCGACACCCCCAGCGGCAAGCGCCAGATCTTTAATATGATTCAGCCCCACAGCGATGGCCGCTTTACCGTGACCTTTCCGGGCAAAGAGCCTGTCACCTTTCACGGCCCCACCGACAGCGAGCTGGGCCTCTACTCTACCTCTGGCCGCGACGGTCTCTGGCTGGCCGTGCTCGAAAAGGCCTATGCCATTCAGCGCAATGACAATGCCTGGCTGATTCAGCGCAGCAACCCCTACGATAAAATCGGCAATGGCGACACCCTCTCAGAAGGCATCCGGGCCGCCACGGGCAAAAGCACGCGTAACGATATTCTCAAAGCCACACCCCTGCGCACCCTGCGCCTGAACCTGCGCATTGCCCTGCAGCAGCAGCGGGTGGTCACAGCAGCCGTCATGAACCAGCTGAACCCTTTCAGCGATAACGATCGCACGGCCAACGGCCTGCCCAGAGGTCACGCTTACAGCATTCTGGACTATGACGCCGCCAGCGATCAGATCACCGTGCGTAACCCCTGGGGCAGCACCGAAGTGGTGGATGAAAATGGCCGCGTGCGTGACGGCGTCAACGATGGCACTTTTAAAATGTCACTGGAAGAATTTAAGCAAAGCTTTGATCTGGTGACCTATGAAGCTGGCCACTGAGTCTGAAGACCTCAGTGCATTAATATCTGTTTAATTTTAAGAAAACAGACGTCAGATACAAGCATCTGCATGCCGATAAGTGCTGTCAGAGCCCTGGTTCAGAAAGGACACTGACAGCATGCATATTCACAGAACCAAAAGCGCCCCTGCAGACCTGCCGCCAATCCCTTCTGCTGCCCCGCAAGAGCAAACCGTCAATCGTCCCACGCCAAAGCTGCCTGCGCCTGAAGCCCTGTTTCCCGACAAGCCAGTCGCTCCCCAGCTTCCGCCTGCAGGACAGGTGGTACATGAGTTACCTTTGTTTGTTGACATACTCCCCTTCCTAAAGGAAGGGGATTCTCAAGCTACGCTTACCCCAATGGGTTACGTTAGCGGTGCTGTCTTCAT
>JACYMC010000157.1 GCA_015272195.1 Candidatus Sericytochromatia bacterium | reverse complement strand
ACCTGCGTCCGAAGTCAGCGCACCGCCTTCAAAATTGACTGTCAGCGGCTCTCCATTTTTGCCTTGAACTTCCCAGGTCTCAGGGTTACACTTCATACAGCTGGCTCCTTTTCTGCGATTTCTGGATATGATAACTTTAATCTACAGAAAGGAGCCAGTTTTTATCTACTGATCTGTTTGTGAGAAATGCGGGCTAGCGCCGAATCAGCTCGAAATTGAGCTGACCGAATCGGTGCTGATGCATCAGCCCGATCAGGTCAAAGCCAGCCTGCAAAAACTGAAGCAAGCCGGTATTCAGCTGGCCATTGACGACTTTGGCACGGGCTATTCTTCGCTGGCCACCCTCTCCCAGCTGCCCTTTGATACCCTCAAAATTGATCAGGCCTTTGTGCGTGGCCTTGGGCACCAGGATGACTCACGGGCCATTCCGCGGGCTATTATTGAGATGGGGCACAGCCTGAATATGTGCATTCTGGCCGAAGGCATTGAATCTGAAGGACATCTCAGGGTACTGCAGGAACTGGGTTGTGATCAGGGCCAGGGCTTTTATTTCTCCAGGCCACTGCCGGCTTCAGAAGCCGGTTCTTTCTGGTCAGCGCTGCGTATTTCAGGACTGAGCTGAGCCTGCTGCTGGCGCGCGGCAGAACGCAGATGCCAGACAATCTGCAGCATCAGCGGCAGACAGAGCAAGTACCAGATATCGGGCAAGCGCACCGGTCCCAGGTTTAAAAAGAGCAGCCAGATCAGAATCAGGGTCACCGGCCCACGGGGTGGATCGCTCTGCAGCCGGCTGGCCGTAACGCGGGTCCAGATCAAAAAGGCCATGACGCTCAGAATCGGCCAGGCCCCGATCAGGGCGTGCAGCAACCCCATGACTCAGCGCTGCAGCAAAAAGATGGTCGAATTGGGCCGGCTGCGAGCGCGGGCGTTCCAGCTCTGGCTTTCAGCATCATCGCCTGGAATCTGACCACAGGGTTCAGCAAAGTTGATAATCTGAAAACCCGCCTCATGAAAGGCCTCCCAGTAGCGCGACAGGGGCCGGTGATACCAGTGAAAAGGCGTTTTAAAATGGCCCCAGGGGGCTTCCTGGATTTCTTTTTCTTCGAGGTAGGGGAAGGGCCAGTGAAAACTCATCTGGCCCGGTGCATGCTCTTCACCCAGGCCCAGCGGGAAGCAGGGATGGGTAATCACGACCACGGCCTGCCCGCCTGGCTTAAGCACCCGGTAAAAATGAAAGACCGCACTGTCAAGATCGGGCATATCCATCAGCACATAATTGCAGATCAGTTTGTCAAAGTGGCGCTCAGGCTGGGTGCTGAGCTCGGCCGCGTCGTCCACCTGCAGAGCCATGCCCAGCTCACATTCAGCGGCGCGCTGGCCCGCCAGGCGAATCATTTCAGAGGAGATATCGACCCCGGTGACCCGTGCGCCTTTGCGCACCAGCTGGCGGCAGAAATAGCCGGTGCCACAGCCCACGTCCAGAACCTGCTTGAGCTTGACGTCCCCCAGCCAGCGCCAGACCAGCGGATCCGAGTGCAGACGGCGGTTGGTGTCGCCATACTCGCCTACCTGTTGATCCCAGTCCTGTGCTTTGCTATCCCAGTTGGCCGCTAAATCACTCATAGAGGTCCTCCATAGATTAAGGTCACATAATCTATTTATAACCTGAAATTAACCAGATCCGCCAGTCCTTTCTGGTCGCAAGCGCAGAAAAAATCGCCTTGGCCTTAATCAGCCAGTTCCTGACGGGTTTTCTGAATGGTTTCCTGGGTGGTCTGGTACACCATTTTTTCGTAGGCAATGTTGCTGTTCTGGCCGCCAAGGGCCTTGCCAACAAAGCCCAGCCCCTTGCCGGCCCACTTCACAGGACTCTTACCCGCTTCGGTATCGGCCAGTTCGCCCAGCTTTTCGGCCCCGCGATCCAGCAGATTCAGCGGCAGGGAAGCCACGATAGACACGCCACCGAGGGTGGTATACATGCCGCTGGTGATGGCATTGCCCAGACCGCTGAAGACTTTGCCCACGCTGCGCACACCATCCAGCAGTCCCTCTTTGATTTCGCCTTCTTTGAAGTGCTGAAATGCTTCAGCGCCGTGTTCGCCCACTTTCTGAAAGTCGTCAAACATCTCCACCCGGTTTTTGGCCTGGCCCTGGGCCGCAATTTTGGTCAGGGCCATGGCGGGTTTTTCGGCCAGATCCAGCAGACCATAAGTGCTTTTCTCTTTAGCTTCTGCTGACAGGGGCTGGGATTCCATGGCTTCTGCTGTGGCCTGCGTCAGGGCTTCACTGGCCTGGGCCAGACTGTCACGGCTGGGGGGAATATACTGGGGTTGCGAAGAAATCTGAGGCATGGTTTAAAACTCCTGGCATGATGCTTGATCGTATTATCGGCCCCTGTAAAGCAAACATGCGTGATAATTTAAGCGGCCACGAAGGCTTTTAAAATGGGACAGAATTATTCGTCGAGCCAGGCGCCCAGAGAAGCAAAGCCGGTGGCGACCACCGCCAGGCCCAGGCTCACAGGCACAGAAATGACGTTGCCCACGCCGGTTGCAGCGCCAAAGGCATTAACGCCCGCAATGGCGCCGTCAACAACGGCTGCAGTACCATAAGAGAGCGCGGCCCCGACATTGCCTTTTTTACCCGCTTCGATGGCGGCATCACCTGATTTATAGGCCAGATAGCCCGCGACACCTGCACCCACAGCCGGCACAGCCCGCGAGAGGATTTTGGCGCCGGTGCCCACCGCATGACCGGCTCCATGGGCCAGGGCTTCGCCAGCAGCATGACCTACGGCATGCTCTGCCGCACGGGCACCGGCAGTGGTGGCCGCTTTGGTCGTGGCAGTGGTGGCCGCACGATGCATCACCCGGTGGGCCCCTTTGTGTACCACCTGCTCAAGCGCCACTGCAGCCCCATGCTTTTTAAGCACGTCGCCGGGTGTGGTTTTATCCTCAGGCTGTTCGGCCGGTGCATCTGCCACAAAAGAGAAACTCGACTGACTCAGACCCTGCGGCAGCTGGGGCATGACCACGCGGATATTGTCCTGGGCCACCGTCGGGGGCAATGGCAGTGGTGCCGGTAGGTCAGCGCGGGGTTTTGCAGGCGGACTGGCCTGGGGTTTGGGAGGGGTGGCCGGCGCTGCAGCGCGCGATACGGAGAAGTTAGCCATTAGTAAAATACCTGCCTGACGTCGCGTGTTATAGGTTCTATTATACACTGTAGGCAAACAAATCTTGCTGCTCTCATGCTGAAAAGGAGCTTTTAAAATGTCTGATCTGCGCGAACTCTACCCGCCAATTGAAGCCTATCACACGAACTTTCTGGACGTGCCCGGCGGGCACCGCCTGTATTATGAAGAGTCAGGCAATGCCCAGGGGCAGCCCGTGGTTTTTCTGCACGGCGGGCCCGGCGGCGGGGTCAACCCCCTGTACCGGCGCTTTTTTGACCCGGCCCACTACCGCATTATTCTGTTTGACCAGCGCGGTGCCGGTCAGAGCACGCCCCATGCCGGCCTTGAAAACAATACCACCTGGGATCTGGTGGCCGATATTGAGCGCCTGCGCCAGCACTGCGGCGTGGAGCAGTGGCTGGTCTTTGGCGGCAGCTGGGGCAGCACCCTGGCTCTGGCCTATGCCCAGACCCACCCTGAGCGCGTGACCGGTCTGGTACTGCGCGGCATCTTTCTTTGCCGGCCCTGGGAGATCCAGTGGCTCTACCAGCAGGGGGCCTCGCGCCTGTACCCAGATGCTTTTGACAAGTACCTGGCCGCGATTCCTGAAGCTGAGCGCGGCGATCTGGTCAAAGCCTATTACACCCGCCTGACGGCTGACGACCCGGCTGTGCGGCTGGCCGCCGCCCGGGCCTGGAGCGTCTGGGAAGCCGCCACCTCCAAGCTGATTCCCGACAATGATCTGATGCTCAGCTTTGAAGAAGAAGCCTTTGCCCTGGCCTTTGCGCGCATTGAATGCCATTATTTTACCCATGACGCCTTTTTTAAGACCGACAACTGGCTGATCGAAAATATCGCGCCGATGCAGCAGATTCCCGGTCTGATTGTGCACGGCCGCTATGATGTGGTCTGCCCGGTGCAGAACGCCTGGGAGCTGCACAAGGTCTGGCCCGCCGCTGAACTGACGATTGTGCCCGATGCTGGCCACTCGGCCATGGAGCCGGGCATTCGCCACGCGCTGCTGAACGCAACCGACGCTTTCAGACGCTGAGCGCTTGCTGCTGATTCTGAGCAACGGCAGCGGCGAAGACCGCATCGGGGCTGAGATCGCGCAGGCCTGGCGGCGCCAGCGGCCCGACGATCTGATTCAGGCCCTGGCGCTGGTGGGAACGGGCACCGCCTATCGCGCGGCCGGGGTTGAGCTGCTGCCGCCCTGCTTCAGCCCGCCCTCGGCTGGCTTTGCCTATCTGCAGCCGCGCCTGCTCTGGCGCGACCTGCGCGCTGGCCTGCTGCCGCACCTGCAGCAAAGCTGCCAGCTGCTGCGCCAGCATCCGGCCCGGCGCGTGATTGCCGTGGGCGATGTGGTACCCCTGCTGGCCAGCCTGGCTTTGCCACAGGCTGCGGGCATACAACGGGCCTTTGTGGCCTGCGCTCTGAGTGAGTATTATCTGGGTACAAAGCGACAAAAGGGCAAGACGGTATTTGACCCACTGCAACGCCGCCTGCTGCGGCGCTTTGGCATCCCGGTCTTTGCCCGCGATGCCCTGACAGCGGCCAGCCTGCAGCGTTTTGGCGTCGATGCGCGCTGTGTGGGCAATCTGATGCTGGATGCCGTGGGCACGGCATCTGAGATGGCCCCGGCGTGGCCTGGGCCTGTGGTGGGCTTATTGCCCGGCAGCCACCACGACGCCCCGGCCAATCTGGCCCTGATGCTGGCCCAGCTGGCTCCGGCCTGCCAGCATACGCTGCAGCTGGTCTTGCTGCAGGCTCCCCAGCTGCCGGCTGGGCAGCTGCAGCCGGTATTAGCCCGTGCTGGCTGGACTGAAACCACCCGGGGGCAGTGGGCCAAAGCGCAGGCCCGGCTTTGCTTCTGGCCGGCCCGGCATTACCAGACCCTGCTGCACAAAGCCGACCTGATGGTGGGGCTGGCGGGCACGGCCAATGAGCAGGCCGTGGGTTACGGCGTGCCCGTGCTCTCGTTTGCAGCAGCGGGTGCGGCACAGTATACCTGGCGCTTTGGCGAAGCCCAGCAGCGCCTGCTGGGAGCAGGCCTCTGCTTTCTGGGGGATCCCCACCCGCAGCTGGTCAGCTGGCAGCTGCTGCGCATGCTGCGGGAGCCGGCCTACCGCCGGGCCGCACACCAAAGTGCTGCCGAGCGTTTTGGACAGCCCGGCGGCACACTGCGGCTGGTACAGGCCTTCGAGCTGGCTGCACAGGCTTAAGCGCCTTGTCAGCGATCCTTGCTGGCAAGATAGAGCTGCTGGATCTCGCTGTCGCTCAGCACGCGGTTATACACGCGCACTTCGTCGATATCGCCCACAAAAAACTTGCCCGAAAAGGGGCTGTTGCCAATGTGGAAGTAGTCATAGCCATTCCGCGGCGCCAGTTCTGTCGTGCTGGCGCGCAGATTGCCGTCCACATACAGCGCCACCGTGTTGCTGCTGTCATCATACGTCACAGTCAGCAGCTGCCAGCGGTTGACCAGGGCCTGGGTGCTGAGATCGTCGCTGGACGGCCCGGTGCCGGCATGCCAGAGCGGACTGCCAGACGAGCTTGTGAAGTAAAGCATCCGGCTGGTATTGGCATTGTCAGGTGAGATAATATGGCCCTGATCAACACCGTTTTCACCGGCGGTGCGCACCCAGGCGCTGAAGGTAGCCTGGGGCAATGTCGTACCGTTGATATCGCGATCCACGCGGTAAAAACTGTTGCTTTCGCCGCTGAAACGCCAGGCCTGATCGGCCTGCGCCAGCCGATCGGGGGTGGCGCTGAGGCCGGTCTGCTCAGCCGGGGGCGCGGCAGAAAAGTCCAGATATTCAATCAGACCGGCTGTGGACACTTCAGGTGTGGGCGTGGGTGTCGGCGTGCTGCTGCCATTGTCAGGGGTTGAAGAGGGGGCCGCAGACGGCATGGCTGACGGCGCTGCAGAAGGGGCTGGATTTGCGGGTGTATTGTTCACGTTGACCGTACAGGCTGTGGCCAGCAGGCACAGCAAGACAATCACGCTTTTGTTTTTTGGCATGATATTCTCCGGTGTTTATTTTTTTAAAAGGGACCTGTTCAGATTAACAAATCCCTGTCTGCTGACCAATGCCGAAGCCCACAAAAAGACTGTGAGCCAGCCAACAGGCCGCAGCTTCAGGTCGTTCTGACGCGGCAGAACCCCATCATCCAGGGCAGGCTATCGGGATCAAATGCAAAGCTGGCCGCCACCTGGCCCGTGCGCACATCCCAGCAGGCCAGCCATTTGGCGCCGGCCTGGGGCTCTTGACCGGCAGGGGCTTCTTTGAGCCGGCCCGTCAGATAGCCGTTCAGGCTGAAGCCATCACGCAACACAATGGGGTCCTCGGCAAACCAGGGCTGGGCGGGCCGGCCCAGCTGCTGGCGCATCAGCTGCACCGGATAGAGGCCGATGGCGTCATCGGTGATTTCGCGGGCGTAGGCGATCCAGCTCAATTCGGGCCAGCTGGCCAGATAGGGTAAGCCTCTGTGTGATGAAGGTTTGGGGATTTCGGCTACCAACTGGGCCGGTTTGCCGTCCAGCGGCTGGCAAATCAGGCGCCAGCAATCGCTGCGGGACTGCCCCGGCGTAAAAAAGATCACCTGCTGGCCTTTGTCGACCACGCGCAGCTCCATGACCGTATCAAAGCTTCCCAGCTGGCGGGCCTTGCCTGTGGCCGGCTGATGCCAGAGCTGCATCTTTTTGCCGGTAATAAAGTCGGCGTAATGGGGTGACTCTGCGCCCTGACCGTTCCAGATCACAAAGACATAGCCGCCCTGCGGCAGCTGGCGCGCGCCTTTGCCGGGCTGCACGCGGTAGAGGGCCTGGCCCATCGGCATGATCGCCCTGGCGAAGTAGCTGCCGTCCGGGTTGCGCCGGGGCACAATGTCATTGAAGGCCGAAGGGTGCAGCTGCCGGTCTTTGAGCAGCAGCTGGTGTTTGCCGCTGCCCAGATCGGCCTCAAACAGGGCAATCTGGTCCTTTTGGTTAAACTCATACACCATATGGCCCGGTGAACTGGCAAAGAGCTTGTAAACCGAGCCCGGCGGAAAGCGCAGGCCCTCACGCGGTGGCGCGTTCTGGCTCAGCACCATCATGCGCGCAGGCCGCTCAAGCTGAGCTTCCAGGGTCCAGTATTCCAGGTTGCTGGCCTGGGCCTTCAAACCCGAAAGGCCCAGCAGCATCAGGGGCAAGGTCAGCAGATACATCCAGCGATTTTTCACCGGCAGGTTCTCCTTTGGTAGTTTAG
>JACYMC010000256.1 GCA_015272195.1 Candidatus Sericytochromatia bacterium | reverse complement strand
CGCTGTTCAAGCGCTGCATTGTACAGCTGCTGGCACAAATACAGCCAGCGTTCAGCATTCTGTGTTGTTATTTCGTTCGCAGTGGCTTTGAATTTGTAGGTCTTGCGCATATAAATAGCATACTTGGTTGATGAGCCATTTTCAATGGCTACACCTTATATCCCCGACCTGAAGGACGAGATTTTACGGTGTGCTTGATAAGCCTGCAGGCCCTCTTCAAATTTCATGCCGTGGTATTCCTTGTCTCTGACGGCGGTATAGAGTCTGCCAACAGCATGGCCAGCTGTTTGGGCTGCGTTCAGCAGGGTATTGCCCGTGACGACCTTGGTCGCGTTCCAGAGGCTGGGCAAAAAGTCCCGCTCCTTGCTCTGGGTGGCCTGCTCCAGCTGGCGAAAGGCGCGGGCAAACTGGGGCACTGAGTCGCTGCCGCGGTAAATCAGGTTGGTGCGCACGCCCTCAGGAAAGCAGTCTTCAGTAGCAAAACCGCCAAAGCTGACCACTTCAACCTGGGCCATGCGTGCTTTGATCTGGTCGGGCTTGAGGCCTTCGTGGCGGTATTCGTCACCCAGATCACGCAAGGCGTCGGCCACAATGGCTGCGCCCTGGCTGTGGGCATAAATCTGCAGGGTCTGCCCCTGGCCCAGTTCCTGCCGGATTCTGGCGCGGATTTCGCGTGCAATGCGGGTGTCTATCCCGCTCAGGTTGGCCAGGGCCTCAGCACCGTCCAGCAGCAGATTCTGGCTGGGGTTGTAGATCAGCTCAATGTCCTGATCGATGGTTTCGCTGAGGCTTTGCTGGGCTTCTCTGGCGGCCTTTTCGGAGGTCATAATGCCGTTGATATAAAAAACCTTGTCGGCCTTGCCCGTGAACTTCAGACAGGCTTCGGCTTCACTGGCCTCACAGGCTGCGGTCTGGCAGCTGTCTTCAGAATGCTCTGCCGCGGGAACCGGTGGCTGGGGCACCGCACTCTCTGAGTTGACAGGCTGTGCCGGTGGGGCCAAGGAGCCCTCAAAACCAATCGGCCGGGTCTAAGAAACAAGCATTGACAGGACTCCTGAACAAAATTCTTTGTTTATTGTCTTAGTACTACAGCGAGGCTTTAAAGTTTGTTAGACTTTCTTCCAAACCAGTTTTGTGGAGGAACAGATGAATAAAGCCTTGATCGAAACCGCTCCGATCCTGGAATTACAGCCAGCAGATGTAAGCAAGCTTGTGAATGAATTGAGCGCGTAC
>JACYMC010000258.1 GCA_015272195.1 Candidatus Sericytochromatia bacterium | reverse complement strand
GCTGCGGGACGAACGTCAGCGCATCTGTTTCGGGCCAACCAGCTTCGGCTCTGGTTTTCAGGGCTGGCGTATGTTCTGGTGCAAGCGATTCGTCGGCTCGGGTTGACGGGCACAGAGCTCGCCAAAGCACAGGCCGGAACAATTCGGCTCAAGCTGTTGAAGGTAGCGGCGCGCGTCCTGCATGTCGGTGGGCACCTGATCTGTCAATTGGCGAGCGCGTGCCCCTTTCGTTCTCTGTGGGGACAGGTTCTGAAGCGATTGCGAATACCGTGAGCCTGAGCCCCTTCACCAAGATCTCAATCGCCTGAAACCAGGTTATCTTTGGCCTGTCGTCTTTCACCCAGCGAACGAACAAAGACAATGAATCAAGCGTGAAACGGCCTGTTCAGAGGCTACCGAGTTCAGTAAAAACTCCCGAAATATACCCTACACCTTATGTGAACGCACCTTTGTGAGAAATGCGGGTTAGCAGAGAGGGTAACGAAAGCCTTTGCCACGTAAGAAATGGAGGGCCTCCTGAGCGGCCTGTCGTCTGACCGCAACAGCGGCTTCGCGGGAATAAAAAGCCTGGTGCGGCTGAATCAACAGGCGACCTGAGAGCGCATCGGCATGCTGCAGCCAGGCCTGAAAGAGTGATTCCTGCTCAGGCGGTTCCACGGGCAAAACGTCCAGCAGCAAGGCGCCAACTCTGCCATTGTGCAAAGCAGCCAGCCAGGCTGACTCATCCGCCATCAGGCCACCACGGGCCGTATTGATCAGACAGGCTCCGGGTTTCATCTGCGCCAGAAACGCAGCATTCACCAGCCCCCGTGTTTCATCAGATAGGGGCAAATGCAATGACACCAGATCGGATTGCTGCAGCAGGGTCTGCAGATCGGTTGTCGGCACAGCATCTTCACTGGCGCTGACAAAAGGGTCATAAAACAGCCTCCGAAAACCAAAGGCACGGGCCCGCGCCAGAACAGCACTTCCAATCCGTCCGGCACCGATCACACCCAGGGTCAGTTGGTTACAGCGGCGGATGCGTTGTAAAGACAGGCTTTGCCAGTCTTCTGGGCGTTCTCGCAGCCGACTTTCCAGCTCGCGGGTTCCCCGCACAAAATTCAGGATCAGGGCCAGAGTGGTATCAGCCACCTCATCGGTACAGTAATCCGGGACATGGGTGGCCTGAACACCCCGCAAGCGACAGGCCGCCAAATCCAGCTTATCATAACCCACACCCAGGCGAATCACCCCTCGGAGTGCCGGCCAGGCGTCCAGCAGGTCAGCATCAACCCGTGTCTGGTGAACCACCAGGACCTGCAGCTGACGCACATCGGGATCCTGTAACACCAGCTCATCCCCCAGAATGGCTGCCTCGAAACTTAAATCAGGCCCCGCATCACAGAACCAGACCCGCATTCAATAAAGCTCCGCTGGATCGGTCGGGTGGAGAATCCACTCTTCAAAAGCAAGGCCGTGCAGGCCACTGGCTTCTCTCTCGGCTTTACTGGCCAGGGTCTCGGGGTCCTGGGCCACAGCCTTCTGAATCGCTTGCAGGCTGTCTGCATCCGCATAAGCCCAGAGCACCACCACACGGCCGGCATCATCGCGGTAACGCCCCAGAAAACGCGCACCGTGGCGCTCATGAACCGGTTTGACCTGTTGATAAAAAATCTGGTCGGCGCGGGCGTGATCGGCCTGCTCAGAAGCATAAATCCGCATGCGGACTACCATCTGATCTGCCGCCAGTCTTCAGGTGCAATAAAAGCTTCCAGTTCCTGAATTTCAAACCAGTTGCGCCGGGGCAAACTGTCAGGCATGGCCTGGCTGCGCGCCAGACCAAAGGTGCTGATCAGACTTTCAACCCACTCCATCCGCAAATTACGCTCAGCACAGCTGACATAAAGCGGACGCTCCGCTTCTGTCAGGGCACTGAGTCCCAGGTCGCTGGCACGTGTTTTGAGTGCGGCGTTATCGGGCTGTAAATCAAAACGCTGCCTCGCTGCCAGCTCCAGGGCATCTGCCAACTGCAGATTGCGGCCTCCCAGACCCACCCCGTCGAGCGAGCCATCCAGCCACTGGCAGCCAGCGGCCAGCGCTTCTGCTGTATTGGCCCGTGCCAGCCCCAGACTGTCATGGGCATGATAGCCGATTTCTCCCGACCAGACTTCCCGTACACAGGTAATCAGCGGACGGATATCTTCCGGCTGCAAGCCCCCCCGCGAGTCAGCCAGATAAACCACGCTGGCAAAGTCCGGCACGGCGGCTGCAGCCGCCTGAATCTCGCCGAGGTCAAAGCAAGTGACCCCGGTAAGGTTAAAAGAAACAGCAAACCCGTGATCATGGCAGATCTTGCCCAGGGCAAAGCCACGCTCCGGCCAGCGCAGATCCACGGGAATGCGCAGCAGATCCAGCAGGCCCTGCCGACTGAACAGCACGGCTTCAGGTTCATTAACACTGGGCCGGATCATGCCCGCCAGCCGGATGTCAGGGAACTGATTTTTGAGGCTTTGCAGCCAGGCTGGCGGGCAGGCCGAGGCCAGAGGCAAGCCGGGAGCATCGTCTACATAACCCACCTCAATCACATCAGCGTCAGCTTGATACGTCAGGGTCACCGCCTGCATCAGGGCCTGCTCTGAGAAATGCCACTGGTTCAGATAACCCCCATCACGTAAAGTAACATCGATAATTAAGGGACGTTCAGAAATTAGCGTAAAGGACATACATCTAACACCTTAAATCCTTTCATAAATCCTGGCTACTCAGCGGAAGACGCTCTGCTCTGGCCGCCAGATAAACACTGTTGGGCGGGGTATCTTCAAGAATCACCGCACCACTTCCAATCACGCTGTTCCGGCCAATACGGGCATTGCTGCGAATCACGGCACCCGTACCCACAAAAGCGTAAGGCTCTATCACCACACCCCCCCCCCCCCAGCATCACACCAGAAGCAATAAAGGCGTGATCCTGAATCTTGCTATGATGACCAATAATGCAGCCTGAACCAATAGATACATTGTCTCCCACCTCGGCAAAAGGCTGAATCAGGCTGCGGGTTCCTATGCGGCAGTGAACACCGGGGACAAACCCGGGCCAGAGCGAGGCTTCAGGACTGATATAGCTTAACAGTTCATAGCCCATGGCCTGGGCTGCAGCTACGCGATCGGCCCGTAGCTGATTCAGATGCTGATAACCCACAGCCACAATCAACTGGTATTCATGGGGAGCATAAATCTGGTCAATACCCTCAAAATCTACGACGGGGCGCTCCTTGAAGCGATCCGTTTTTCGCCAGGCTGCATCCAGGCAAAAGGCAGCAATCTCATAACCCACCTGATGCAACAAACAGTGCAAAATTTCCGCGCGTTGCCCGGCGCCAAACATAATGACAGGTTTATTGTTGTGTATCATCTTACCAACCCAGCGCACGCCTGACTGCCGCAGGCGTCAGGACATCTTTTTCTGCTTGCTGTAACGGTTCTGATGAGCGTGTGCTGGCCAGTAAAGCCAGCAATGCATCACGTTGTGCCTGCAGACTATTATGCTGTAAAGCCCACCACGGCGGCAGTTTGAGCTGATATTGCGCGTTCAGATGGGTAACCAGCACCATGGCTTTAAGACTGTTACCACCTGCAGCCACAAAAGAACCGGGGGATTCAGACAGTCTTGTTCCCAGGACTTTTTGCCAAAGCCGCCGCAGTTGATGCTCCAGCGTCGAGCCATCAATGACTTCTGAAGCGTCTATGGCACAGCCTTGCTTTATAAAGGCTTCGGCCCTCTCTCTGAGGCGCGCAAGATCTGTTTTGCCATTCAGTAACAGAGGCAGGCGCTCCAGGTCCATCCAGTATTCTGGTAGCGCAAGCTGCGGCAGCTGTGGCTGCAACATGGCATATAAATCGGCCCGGCTGCTGCGCACGTCTGGCCGCACCAGACAAGCCACCAAAACAGCTTCTTCATTGTGGCTCAGTGCAAGCACACGGACCTCGGTGACTTCAGGCAATTGCTGTAAGACGCGCTCCACGTCATTTAAATCAATCCATTGTCCATACCGTTTGACCCGACGATCACACCGCCCCAGATGCTCCAACAGGCCATCGACAGTCCAGCGCCCCAGATCACCCGTGCGATAAAGCCACAGGCCCGGATGATCTGGATCTGGCTGCAGACGCTCTTCGGCATCAGGTCCCTCAATCTGAAGCGCCAGATAGGCAGAGCGCACCAAAATTTCACCGCTTTCGCCATCAGATACGGGCTGACCCGCCGGATCAACGATCTGAACTACTTTTGAAGGCAGGGGCCGGCCACAGGGAATATGTGTGCATTGCAACAGGGTTTTAAGGGGTGCCGTATGCAAAGCAATATGCAGGGTTTCGCTGCTGGAGTAATTATAAGAGACCCGGCTTTCAGCAGGCAACAAGGCGGCGATGGCTTGCAATTGCGTCGGTGTCAGCGGTTCGCCGCCCAGAATCAGATGCCGTAAATTTTCGGGCGCAGGCAGACGCCCGCAACTGCGGGCCAGTTGCACCATCACACTGGGCTGCCCCTGCAAACTGTGCAGTTCAGGCAATTGCCGCAGGCGCTCCCAGACTTGCAGAAAAGTTTCGTTGCGCAGATCAGCACTCACAAAGCAGGCCCCACTCAGCAACACGCGCCAGAAGCCATTCATACCTGCGGCACTGCTGTGGCGTGAAAGATTGGCGTGATAAGTGCCCGGCTCATAACCATAAGCGACCGCCATTTCCTGCACGTGTTTGGCCAGGGCTGTACGCCCGATGGTCACTACCGTAGACTGTCCGCTGGAGCCCGAACTTGAAATGCGATGTAAAGCCTCGGGCAGATCAGCGCTGTTGGGCGCAGCCTGAATGGCCGGACGGGCCAGCAGCTCATCTACCGCCAGAACAGAGCCTTGCATACCGTTGAAATCGGGCAAATGCTTCTGTGTTGTCAAGCAGAGCCTAAGCCCCTGTAAGACAGGCAGATTTTCTGTCAGCGGATGGGCGGCGTCCAGGGGTACGGCAATCACGCCGGCCTGCATGCAGGCCACCAAAGCAATATAATAAGCGCTCTCAGGCTTAAAATACAGTCCCACAGGCTGCTGATAAAAGGCCTGTAGCGAAGCAGCAAGCTGTTGGCTTTGCTGGTAAAGCGCCCCCAGACCCAGCTGGCGATCTGCCATGTATAGTGCCGGTCTTTCAAAAGCGTGACAGCTGAGTGCATACAAACGTTCTGAGAGAAAATGCTTTAACATACGTTTAATTGTTCTTGTATGAGCTGGACTCAGCTTAACATGATCTGGATCAGTGTACCTATGCAAGAGCTCTGCTATGATTAATTACAATTATTTAATCTATTAAGGTTCGCCCATGATCGCCCATCACCTGCCTCAGGAAACCCTGCTTGAAGAACTGCAAACATCACACCGCGGATTAAGCACCAACGAAGCCGACCGCCGCCTGAGCCAATATGGCCCCAACCGCCTGCCCAAAGGCCGTAAAGTCACCCTGTTACAGATCATCCTGCATCAGTTTATGAGCCCGCTGATTTATGTACTGATCGCTGCAGCTATTTTGTCTGTAGTGATTCATGAGTATATTGAAGCAGTTTTCATTGTGCTGGTGATAAGTATCAACGCCATTATTGGCAGTATTCAGGAGTGGGGCGCTGAAAGCCAGGCCTCCGCTTTGCAGGACATGATCAAAGTGGAGGTACGCTTGCGGCGGGATGGTTCAGAGCGCATGCACAGCGCAGAAGAATTGGTCCCTGGCGATATTGTCTTGCTGGAGTCGGGTATGAAAGTCCCCGCAGATATCCGCCTGCTGGAAAGCAATCAGTTATTAACCGAAGAAGCGGCGCTGACGGGGGAGTCACTGCCAGTTGATAAACAGGCTGGCAACCTGACTAAAGCTGAGCTGCCTATTGGCGACCGCAGCAATATGCTGCATGCGGGCACCACGGTGATGCGCGGACGGGGTTTGGGAATCGTTGTCAATACAGGGAAACAGACTGAGATTGGTCAGCTTGCCCAGGCTGTGGCACAGAGCGGAAAGTCAGAAACACCCCTGCTGAAGCGTATGGAGCGCTTTGCCGGACGCATTACCCAGGTCATGCTGGCCGCCAGCGTGCTGGTGGTTTTGATAGGGCTGCTCCGGGATTATACGCTGGTACAGATCTTCTTTATTTCGGTAGCTCTGGCAGTCTCGGCCATTCCTGAAGGGCTACCCATTTCAATGACCATCGCCCTCTCAATTGGCTCGCTGCGTATGTCCAAACGCCACGTGATTGTGCGCCAGCTGGCAGCCGTCGAAGGTTTGGGCAGCTGCACCTGGATCGCCACCGATAAAACTGGCACCCTGACCGTCGATCAACAAACCGTCCGCCAGGTCCTGCTGCCCGACGGCACGCATCTGCAGGTGGGTGGCGAAGGCTATAATCCTGACGGTGAGATTCAGACCCTGTCAGGAGCGCACGCCTGGCGTGAAACTGAAGGCTTACAGCTCTTACTGACCAGCCTCAGCCTCTGCAATGAAGCCCGGCTTTATGCGGATGGCGAAAACTGGAAACACCAGGGAGACGCCATTGATGTGGCCCTGCTGGCTCTGGTCATCAAAGCCGGGCAGGAGCCTGACGCTTTGCGGCAGCAGACAAAGATTGTCCATGAAATCCCCTTTGAGTCCGAAAACCAGTACGCTGCAGTGTACTTTGAGACCCCTGCAGGGCTTCAGCTTGCCATCAAAGGGGCCACAGAAGCCCTGCTGCCCTATTTGCCCGCCGCACAGCGCCAGGCGCTGTCTGATCAAGCCCACCAGCTGGCATCGGAAGGCTTTCGCGTGATTGCTGTGGCCGGCCAGACCCTCAAGGCCGTGCCAGAACATTTGCCCGAACTGGTGTTTCAGGGTTTTATTGCCCTGATTGATCCGATCAAACCGGAGGCCCTGGATGCGGTCAGGCGCTGCCATGAAGCCGGCATAGAGGTTTCAATGATTACTGGCGATCACCCGGCCACAGCCCTGGCCATTGCCAGAGAGTTGGGTATTGCCCACTCAGAAGCCGATGTCATCACCGGCGCTGCCCTGGGTGAAGCAAAAGATATCGCAGATCCTGCCTACCTGCAAACCCTTGCCAATAAACGGGTGTTTGCCCGCGTAAGCCCCAAACAGAAACAACAAATTGTTGAGGGTTTAACACAGCTGGGGCATTTTGTGGCCGTGACAGGCGATGGCGTCAATGATGCTCCGGCCCTCAAAAAAGCCCATATTGGCGTGGCCATGGGTTATGGCACAGATGTTGCCAAAGAAGCCGCCAGTATCATTGTGACCGATAACAACTCAATGTTCATAGCTTTTGCCTGACATGATCGCTGAAAGCAAAGAAAGAAGACCTTTTTAGAATGGTGTATATTTTGAATAACTACAGACAAAATAAAAACCATACAAAAAGGTCTGAAGCCAAGCTACTATGTAC
>JACYMC010000123.1 GCA_015272195.1 Candidatus Sericytochromatia bacterium | reverse complement strand
CGCACAAGCTCTACGATTGATCAAATTTGGTTCCCTGACTTTTGGATGACCCTGGGCTGAAAGCCAAACAGCAGGAAGCCATCTGTGGGCAGGGGCTTCAGGTGGGCTGATTTAACTGTGTGGTGGATCCTGCCAGTCTGTTGAAACAAGCTGACTCACGTCGGCTATTTTTTTTTAGTACCCTTCTCGCTGATAGACAGAAGGCGGCTCAAAGATCTGAACCAAAAAAGAACAGGGCAATGGGAGGCCGGGTTATCAGGGAAAGCTCATGTAAGCTCAGCACACCCTCAGTAGGCTCGCTGATGCAGCTGCTGGAGCGCTTCCAATGACCTGGCTTTTAATTGCAACTTATCGGGACAGGCCTCCCAGCGTTTGACAGTTGCTATCGTAACATCTGCCTGATCGGCAAACTCGGCCAGAGATAATCCCAGCTTTTTTCTGAGACGTCTGACAGACGCCCCACTGGGCCGGATTCGGATACTGCTGGACTTGGGCTTCAGCGGTTTTTTCGGCGTGCTTTTGGGACTTTTGGAACTTCTGGGTGCAGGGCTTTGGGGCACACTGTCTGCGTCCATTTCGATACCAAAAATAGCAGCCAGTTGATCCTGTTCAATCGCATGTACAACAGACACAGGCTCAGGAATTGCAAAACTGTCACTGACCAGCTCCTGGGGGTCCACACCTCTGAGAACAAAAAGCAGGTCCGGCTGACTGTCCAGACGATGACCTATACCGTATAAAACAGCCGCGATATGTTTGCACAAATCAGCCCAGTCGGGGCAGTTGCAGTCAAAGTGCATCTCACCAGGGCGCGGAAAAAGCCCTTTGCTGGCGTCGCTGACGATATGCATGACCTCCTGAGACAATTGTCCTTGTAATAACTCAAGCAAGGAACCAATTTCTCCGGCACACTTTTTCTTGATCTGCTCCCATTTTTTGGCTGAAAGGGTTTTAAAATGGATATTGACCTCATAGAGACTGGAGCCACACACAAAAGCCTTGACCTGGCCGGTTTCAATCTGCAAATGGCAAACCGAGCCATTGCGGGCATAGGTGCGCCCACGGGGCAGACGGTTGGCAAAGTCAGAAAAACTTTCCATATGCTGACACCAATTTTCGCCCCAGAATTCATGGGCAATCGTCCGGCCCTGTATTTCAATCGGTTGTGGCTTTTGGCCTTTTTTTAGCTGTTTCAGCAAGGCCCGTTTGCCGCGCTGGATTTTTTGCCCAACAGGTACATATTTTGGCCAATACAAAGGCTTTACCTCATTTTAACTGAGAGATATCCAAGCGTATTATATCCAAAAGGGCTTCATCTGACAAGTTCGTGAGTTTAACTTCTTCTTCACCTGTTAAAATATCACTTGCCAGTGCCTGCTTCTCAAAAATCATCTCATCAATGCGCTCTTCAATGGTGCCACGGGTGATGAACTTATGCACCAGCACATTCTTTTGCTGACCTATCCGAAAGGCCCTGTCTGTGGCTTGATTTTCCACTGCCGGATTCCACCAGCGATCAAAATGAATCACCTGGGAAGCATTGGTTAAATTGAGTCCTGTGCCACCTGCCTTGATCGACAAGATAAAAAACGCAGGGCCATTGGGGCTTTGGAATTGTTTCACAAGTTGTTCCCGTTGCTTGACCGGGGTGCCGCCATGCAGCATCAATCCGGTTGCGCCAAAGATGGGGGTTAGGAAATCATGCAGATGCGGGATGATTTCTCTGAACTGCGTAAAGATCAAGACCTTTTCCTGGCGCTCGGCGAGTTCGCTGCAAATTTCTTCCAGGCGTAAAAATTTCCCGCTGTGCTGGTGCTCCCAGTCTCCATCTCCTGAAAATTGACTGGGGTGATTGCAAATTTGCTTGAAGCGCAAAATATACTGCAACACCAGCCCTCTGCGCGTCTTGGCGTCCGGGCTTTCACGCAGGGCTTTTTCAAGGCTTTTGACACTTTTCTGATACCAGGAGACCTGGGCTTTGCTTAAATAACAATAGCTGTTGACCTCTGTTTTTTCGGGTAGTTCAGGCGCAATGCTGTGATCTGTTTTTAAGCGTCTTAAAATATACGGATTGACCAGTTTGCGCAAAGGCGCATAGGTTTCCTGCTCCCGTTGCTGCAATTTTTTGACAAAGTCTTTAAACAGCCTGGCAGAACCTAATAAGCCCGGGTTAATAAAATCAAAGAGCGACCAGAGATCCTCCAGGCGATTCTCAATTGGGGTGCCCGTCAGAGCAATTCGTGTGCGGGCAGGCAGCTGCTTTACCGCCCGGCTTTGCTTGGCACCCGGGTTTTTGATGGCCTGGGCTTCATCCAGAATCAGCAGCTGCCAGTTACAATCTGCCAGCCAATTTTGGCGCAAGGCCAGGGCATAAGTGGTCACCACCAGATCCACAGATTGCAGATAGGCCGGGGGATCGCTTTCAATCTCTGTCAGGGTTTTGCGCTCGGTTTCAGCAGGATGTAAAAATAAGAGCCGCAAGGACGGGGCAAATCTGTGGGCCTCGTTTTTCCAGTTGCCCAGCAACGAAGCTGGCACAATCAAGAGCGAGGGAGCGCTTGTGCCCTGTTCTTTTAATAACAGGAGCAGCGCCAGAATCTGAAGGGTTTTGCCCAGGCCCATATCATCTGCCAGACAGGCCCCCAGGCCCAGTTCGGTCAACAGATAAAGCCAGTTCAAACCGTTTTGCTGATACGTGCGCAGCGTGGCTTTCAGGGCTTTCGGGCCTGTACCGGAGCGTGAATCTGGGTGCTGCAGGCGCTTCAGGGTTTCCTGCAGGGCCTGACCTGCAGAAATGTGTAGCCATTGGCTTTCTCTCTCTGACTCAGCATCACTTGTGAGATCAGGCGCTGCACCGGCGAGCAGCCGCATCCCCTCAATAAAAGATATTCCCTGATCTTCAAGCTGTTTTTCGATAGCTTGCCAATGCGACATCACCTGCTGTAGTTGCTGCCGATCCAGCTCAATCCACTGGCCTTTAAAAGCGATAAACTGACCGTCGTGTTGAAGCAATGTCTGGATCTCTTCGGGGGTTAAAACCTGCTCTCCCAGGGCCACGTCGACGCTAAAGTCCAGCATGGTATTCAGGCCCAGTACGGTTTTGTTTTGACTGCCAAGGGTAACTTTGACCTTCGGCGTGCTGCGTTTTTTCCACCAGTTGGGCACTTTTACAATTAAGCCGCTGGCTTCCAGCGCAGGGATATCCTTCAGAAATTGATAAGCCTGCTCTGGTGTCCACAGCATGGGCTGATAAATCTGATGGCTTTTAACAAGGTCTTTGACCCATGCAATGCTTTTCTGAGCTGTGTGGATTGGCCCCAGGAGTTTAATTAAAGCCGCTTTGTTGTGTACACCGGCATATTGTTCCAGCGCCTTTTTTAAGGGCAGATGTTTGAACTCACCCGATTGCCCAAAGCCCGAAATATAGGTGGCCATAAACGCAAAGGGAAAAGCCGCGTGGGATTTGTTTTCAGCCAGATGAAAGCAGATCCGGCCCACGTGATGCCATTGCGGGGCCTTTTGGGTCAGAAAATCATCAATTGTGTCAAAGCCTTGTAAGGCCGTTTTCAGCCAGGCCGACAGCGCCTGCCAGACATATTGCAAGCTTTCTGCTGACAGATATTCAGCCCCCGGAAACGGCGGGGCTGAGAGTACCCAGTGGGTGTATTGTTCAGGCGTGGGTTCGCTGAGTGGGTCCTGAATCTGGTTAAGATGGCACAGCGCGGTTAATACATGATTGCCTACGCTCTGCCAGAAACGCAAATCCGGGAAGGCTTCGGTACTGATTTTATCAGCGGCCAAAAGAAAAATGCCTTCACACCAGTTGGCCTGAAAGGCTTTTTTTAAGCGTTTTGGCACCGCTGGCACGTCCTCCTGCGCGATCCAGACCAGGGTTTTGGCGGGGGTAAATTTAACCAGCATATTTAAAGCTGCCCGCCCACGCCTTTGAATTTTTCGACAAAGGCCGCAATTTTTGAAACACCGCTTGTTTTTTGCCCAGGTATTCCGGGTTCAGCGGACTCATGGGCGGCAGTATGGTGTTGAGTTCCGTGCCGTTTTCGCTGGCGTAGCTGCGCTTGAGTGAGGCCATGATATAGCGCCGGGCAGCTTCGGCATTGAGATTTTCAGTCTGAATCAGGGCTTCAGCTTCGCGCTGTTGCTCGGCCTGAGCATAGACAAAAAAGGCCTCAATAATGCTGGCTTTGTCGGGTAGGGCGTCTAAATGGGTCTGGTTAATAAAATCGACCAGCAGGCTTTCTTTGGCGCGGTTGCCGAGGCTGGAGCGAATCAGGCGGCGCACTTCTTCGACCAGGCTGGCTTTGTCTTTGCGCTTTTTATTGTGCTCAAAGATAAGCTCCAGAATGTAATCCAGATTGATCTCCTGGGATTTGAGCAGATCCACTTCAAAGACCACGTCATCCCTGTCGAGAGTGGATTCGGCCTTGTCTTTGCCCGCTTTTTCGCGGCGCAGCCAGTCGCGGATGTCGTTATAGGTGGAGCGGTAATCCTGAATCATGCGCTCGGCAGGCACATGAATGGCCTGCATGGCAGTCAGTTGTTCGTCGCTGAGATGGTGCCTGGCCTGAAAGTCAGTCAGGGCGTCAGGGTCATCTGCTGAAACGTTCTGCAAGGCTTTGAGGGCCGCAAACTCATCGTAGTTCTGCAGCACGTTTTCGACCCGCAGATACTCGCCAAACAGTCTGGCAAAGTCCTTTTTATCTTTTTCTTTGACAATCTCATCGGGCTGGGGGAAACGCTGCTGCAGTTCGGCCACCACTTCTTTGAACCCACGCCGGGCTTCGCCGGTCAGCACATCGCTGAAGCCCTCCATGTATTCTGTGTAGCTTTTTTCGAGCACCACGTTTTTGATATTTTTATCGCCAAAGAGCGTGATGGCGTCAATGGTGTCCTGCTCCAGGTCGCGAAAGGTCACAATATTGCCAAAGGTTTTGGTGGCGTCATAAATGCGGTTGGTGCGCGAATAAGCCTGCATCAGGCCGTGATAGCGCAGGTTTTTATCCACAAACAGGGTGTTCAGGGTGGGCGCGTCAAAGCCGGTTAAAAACATGCCCACCACAATCAGCAGATCCACTTCCCGGTCTTTGACCCGTTTGGCCAGGTCGCGGTAATAGTTTTGAAAGGCCTTACTGTCGACGCCAAAATTGCTCTGAAACAGGGCGTTGTAGTCGGCAATGGCGGCGCTTAAAAATTCTTTGGCGCTGCTGTCGAGAGCGCTGGGCTCAAAGCCTTCGTCGCGAATTTCGCCGATGGCATCCTGTTCTTCGTTGGCCGCATAGGAGAAGATCGTGGCGATTCGGAGCGGGCGGGAGCTGTCTTGCTGCAGGCGCTGCAGGGCTTCGTCATAGGCTTTGACGGCATCCACGCTGCTGACGGCAAACATGGCATTAAAGCCTTTGCCGTTGGCCTGCAGGCGATGGGTTTTTTGACGGAAGTGCTGCAAAATATACTGCGCAATTTCGCGAATGCCGTCAGGATGCAAGAGGGCCTGTCTGTTTTCGGCTGCCGTCAGCTTCTGCTGATCGCGCTCTGTTTCAAAGGCTTTAAAGCGGGGGCGCACGTCGTTATAATCGACCTTGAATTTGAGCACCTTTTCATCGCGGATGGCGTCGGTGATCACATAGGCATGCAGCTCACGGCCAAACACGCTGGCAGTGGTGTCTGCGCCCAGCGCGTTCTGCGGAAAAATCGGCGTGCCGGTGAAGCCAAACTGATAAAACTTTTTAAATTTTTTCTGGAGGTTTTTTTGGGCCTCGCCAAATTGGGAGCAGTGGGCCTCATCAAAAATAAAGACCACCTGCTTGTGGTAGATCGGCAGATCCCGCTCACTTTTCATAAGGTTATTCAGCTTTTGAAGAGTGGTGACGATGATTTTATTGTCGTCTTTTTCGATGTTGCGCCGCAGGCCAGCGGTGCTGTCTGAGCCGTTGACGCTGTCGGGCGAAAAGCGCTGGTACTCTTTCATGGTCTGGTAATCGAGGTCTTTGCGATCAACCACAAAGAAGACCTTGTCAATAAAATCAAGTGCGGTGGCCAGGCGGGCAGCTTTAAAGCTGGTAAGGGTTTTGCCGGAGCCGGTGGTGTGCCAGATATAGCCGCCGCTTTCGAGGCTGCTCCAGGCTTTGGCCTGATAGGCACAGTTGATCTTCCACAAAATACGCTCGGTGGCGGCAATCTGGTAGGGGCGCATCACCAGCAGGGTATTACTGACATCAAAAACTGAATAATGCAGCAAAACCTGCAGCAGGGTGTTTTTTTGAAAAAAGGTAGCGGTAAAATCTTTGAGATCTTTGATCAGGGTATTGTCGGCCCGCGCCCAGTTCATGGTAAAGTCAAAGCTGTTTTTGTCGCGCCGGGTGGTGTTGGCAAAATAGCGCGTGTCGGTGCCATTTGAAATCACAAACAGCCGCAGGTACTTAAACAGCGAGTGCTCAGCATTAAAGCTCTCTTTGCTGTAGCGGTGCACTTGATTAAAGGCTTCGCGAATGGCCACGCCACGTTTTTTAAGCTCGACCTGCACCAGGGGCAGGCCGTTGACCAGAAGGGTGACATCGTAGCGGTTGGCATGAGTGCCGGTCTGCTCAAACTGTTTGATGACCTGCAGCTTATTACGGGCCATCTGCTTTTTGTCGAGCAGGTAGATGTTTTGAATGCGCCCGTCATCAAAGACAAAGTCATGGATATAGTCGTCATGCATTTTGCGCGTTTTGTCGAGCAAGGTATCACTGGGCTTGTCTAAATACGTTTCGATAAAGCGCTGCCATTCAGCGTCTGAAAAGTCCACCTGATTGAGTTTTTGCAGCTGCACGCGCACATTTGCCAACAGGGTTTCGGCATTTTTGACATCGGGCAGAACTTCATAGCCCTGGTTCTGCAGGTCGCTTAGAAGCTCGTTCTCTAAGGCGTATTCACTTTGATAGGCCTCAGCGACCTGCAAGTGTTTGGTGGAGCGGTCGAGCACAATAAAGTGGTTGGATTCGGCAATGGTTTTGGTATAACTAATCATTTTTTGTCTCCAGACTGTGAAAAACCATAATTTTTAAGCAGGTGCTCAAGTAAAAGCTTAACAACTTGCTTTTCAGGTTCAGTGGGCTCTGTAACAGCTTCGTTAGAAAGGGTGGAGTGACTCGTGAAATTGATAATACGCTGAAGATAAAGCTGCTTATCATCTGGCAGCATATCTGACCAGTGAGTATAACCAAGAAAGCCTGCTGTTTTTTCATACAAATTGCGCAAAAGAGTAAAATGATACTTTTGAACGCCATTTTGTGCTATCACCTGTTCAAGCGTCTGCTTTAAAAACAAATGGTATGAAAAACTTTGGTTTGAGTCGCCTTTTTTTTCCTCAAGCTCAAATGAACCATCTTCATAGCGCCTTAAAATATTGCCTGACTTCATAAGTTATCGGTTAAGGCCTCAAATCCAAATATAGTCTAACAATCAGAAGTAATGGGGTAAAGAAACAGCTTGCTGAACT
>JACYMC010000145.1 GCA_015272195.1 Candidatus Sericytochromatia bacterium | reverse complement strand
TTGTAGTAACCTCTTTGACACTGGAGCAGACAACACCCAGAGATCTTTACGAGCAAGTCTACTGTGCCCGCGGGGACATGGAAAACCGGATCAAAGAGCAGAAACACGACCTCGCTGCGGGACGAACGTCAGCGCATCTGTTTCGGGCCAACCAGCTTCGGCTCTGGTTTTCAGGGCTGGCGTATGTTCTGGTGCAAGCGATTCGCCGGCTCGGATTGACGGGCACAGAGCTCGCCAAAGCACAGGCCGGAACAATTCGGCTCAAGCTGTTGAAGGTAGCGGCGCGCGTCCTGCATGTCGGTGGGCACCTGATCTGTCAATTGGCGAGCGCGTGCCCCTTTCGTTCTCTGTGGGGACAGGTTCTGAAGCGATTGCGAATACCGTGAGCCTGAGCCCCTTCACCAAGATCTCAATCGCCTGAAACCAGGTTATCTTTGGCCTGTCGTCTGTCACCCAGCGAACGAACAAAGACAATGAATCAAGCGTGAAACGGCCTGTTCAGAGGCTACCGAGTTCAGTAAAAACTCCCGAAATATACCCTGCACCTTATGTGAACGCACCTTTGTGAGAAATGCGGGTTAAAAGCGCGCGACATGATCGGGCTTTTGAAAGAAAACTTTTTTCGTGGACTTCAGTCAGCGACAGGCTGAGCAGCGGGCAATTGCAGCAGATAATCCCGCAGGGGCATCTCGTTGAGGTAAAGCTGGGCCAGTACGCCACGTCCTTTGTAGACACGCACCTCAATCCAGGCCTTGTCTTCGGCACTCATCTGACGGTAAGCGTCCTCAGCTGCCGGGGCCAGTGGCTCTTCCAGATAAAAGCGATCAAAAGGCCAGTCCAGGCTGACCTCTGTCTGGCGGGTGCTGGTGACCCGCAGGCGCAGATAGCCAGTCCTGTCCTGGGGCGGCTGCAGGCTCAGGGCGCTGCAGCGCACAAAGCCATCGGGTGCTGTTTCCAGACTGGCATAGGCCCACTGTCCCTGCTTTATTTCGGTGCCTGGATGCGGGCACAGCGGGTTTTCGGGGTTCAGGGCCACATAGCGGCCCCGGAACAAATCGTAAGGGTCGACCGGCAGGGTTTGGATCCGAAAAGCCTTGCCCTGTTGCAGTACGTTTTCCCGGGCCTGGATCATGCTGACGGGCACCGCCAGCTGCAGCAGCGCCAGCGCCACCAGGCCCAGCAGGCGAAGCCGTTGCCAGGGCAGCTGCCATAAGGCTTGCGTGTTCATGATTCAGCCTCCGGGCGCAGGCGGCGCGCCAGCCAGAGATTGGTCAGTAAAAAGGCCAGCCCCACGCCCATAAAGGCTAGCCCCCGGCCCATCAGGCTCATTTCGGCATCCATAAAGCGCAGCACAATCAGCACCGCCAGCAGCAGGGTGCTGCCCGTTAAGGTGCCCTGCTGGCGCAGCTGCAGTCCCTGCCAGAGCCCCAGCACACCCAGGGCCAGCAGATAAATATTTAACACAATGGCCGCCAGGGCGTCTGCTGTCAGGCTCAGGTTCCAGCTCAGCAGCATGACCAGGGGGAATGCATTCCAGAGATGGGCCAAAGGTTTAAGTTGCCGGTAGACTCCCAGGCTCAGTCCCAGCCAGGCCAGCATCAGAAAGGCCAGCCCAAGGCTGTCCAGCGGATGTGTATTCAGCATGACTGTCAGTTGTTCTGCCCAGGGCTCGGTTTCATTCTGGACTTCCCGCCAGGCCCAGTTATTGCTGAACAGCAGGGCCTGCAGCCAGAGCAGCGCCTGCCCCAGCCAGATCAGCCCGTTGCTTTGTTTTGATGCCGCCCTGAGATATTGCCCGCCCAGATAGTACAGGCTGGCCATGACAGGCAAAATCACAAACCACAAGCGCTCCAGCCAGCTGTCGCCAAAGGTGGCCACCAGGGCGGCGGCACTGACCAGGACCACAGGACTCAGCAAAAACCGGGTGCTGATTTGCCCGGGCTGTTGCCGCCAGCGCCAGACCAGCTGGGGTAACAAGAGCACAAACAGTCCCCAGAATGCCAGATCGGGCAGGGCGCGGTCATCCAGATACATCAGGTACCAGCTGCCCAGGCCCCAGGTACAGAGCAGGGTCACAAAAGACACATCCAGCAAATAGATTAAAGGCAGACTCAGCATCACGCAGCTCAGTAAAAAACCGCGTAGATCACCGGGTATGTGGTAGGTCTGACCGACCAGCGCAATGGCCGCTGCCAGCGCCAGTACCTGAAAGCAGGCGCTGCCTTCGCGCCAGGCTGTTGAGGTGCGGTGACGCCACAGCGCCCAGAAGCTGAGACACTGGGCGCTGAACAGCAGGGTCAGCAGCAGGCCAGCCCGCAGGGGACGTGACAGCTCAGACCAGTTATACCCCAGCAGCAGAATCACCCCAATGCCGATCAGCAGGGCACCCAGCAGGGCAAACATGTTCAGCAGGGGCTGACGGGTCTGGGTCTGCACCGTATAATGGCGCTGCAGGGCCTCGGCCTGTGCAGGCTGAAGCCAGCCAGACTCCACCCAGAAGGGCAGCTCCTGGTGTAACCATTCCAGCGGCGGTGTTTGTTTTTTCATAGCCTTATTCTACGCTTTTTTTGGTCGGCGGTGTGTTATGCTGATCTTCCGGTAGGATTAAATTTAAGATGCACAGCGAATCAAGCGAATACTTTAAAGTTGAACAAATTTCTCTGCGCGGACCGGGTGTGGTTATTCTGACCGGTCCGTCCAGCTGCGGCAAAGGCGAAGTGGCAGCGGCCCTTTGCAAGGTGATGAGCATTCCCGCCAGTGACCACCTCTCGATGGGTGAGATTCTGCGCAGCACCATTCACCAGGCCCGCAACAACCCGGACTATGCCCAGCTGCTCGAAAAAAGCTATGGTATTTCGGCCAGTTTTAATATTTTTGACTGTCTTGATACCAGTGAAGAGCTGACGGCCAAGGTTCTGAAACACGCCGAGCGCATGGAAGCTTATTTTCAGCGCGACAATATGCGTGACTTTACCTCCCAGCTGGACTGGCTGGAGTATTGCACCATGAACGGTCTGCTGGTCCCCGACCGCTGGACTCAGAATTTTATCGCGGCCCACATTGAACATGCGGGCCGCTTTCAATTGAAGCCCTTTATTATTGACGGCTATCCGCGTACCGTGGCGGCAGCTGAACATCTGCTGGCCTTTTTGAAACGCCAGCAGATCCCTGTGATCAAGGTCTTGCATCTGAGTATCAGCAAGCAGGAAATGATCAGTCGGGCCCGTGCCAGAGGCCGGGCCGATGACGATCTCAGCTCCCTGCAGAGCCGTTTTCAGTTTTATATCGAAAACGTGCAGCCCAGCGTGGACTACATGAAAATGGAGCTGGGTTCTGAGGTGATCGCTCTGATTGATGCCCACCAGCCGGTCTATACAGGCGAAAACGGTCACCGGCAGCTCGATTTACCGCGCTCCATTGCCAATGTGGTGGCCCATGCCCTGCGCAATCTGGGCGTGCCCCGTGTGATTGTGCGAGATATTGTGGCGGATCTGGTCCAGGAGCGTCTGGCTGCTGTATGAGGCGGGCGCTGGCAGCCGGGTTTAGTTATTTGTTTTGCTGCCAGCTCCTGACCGCCTGCGCGTCGGCTGAGCCCACCCTGAATCTGGCGCAGCTGAATCAGGAGCTGCATGCCCTGACCAATCAGACGCGGGTTGAGATCGGTTTGCAGCCTTTGCGTAAGCTGGAAGAACTGGAGACCCTCTCTCAGACCCACAGTCAGGATATGGCGGCACGCGATTTTTTTGATCACCAGAATCCCGATGACGGAAGCCCTTTTGACCGCCTGCAGCGCGATCATGGCCATCTGCTGAGCGTCAGCTCCGGCGAAAACATTGCCATGCAAAGTCTGCACGGTCTGGATGAAAAAGCCCTGGCTGCTGAGTTGATGACCCTCTGGCGCAACTCACCGGATCATTACACACATCTGGTTGAGCCGACTTTCTGGCATCTGGGCATTGCCACTGCGCTGGGTGAGACCCAGGGGGAGCAGGTCATTTATGCCACTCAGAGCTTTGGTTTTGTGCTGGTCAGGCGTCTGAGCCCTTTGCCCGACTCCATCGCCACCGGTGAGCGGCTGACGCTGCGCTTTGATTATCTGGGGCCCTTTCCTGCGACTGAACTGAGTGTTTTGTTTTATGCCCCGGATCCAGAGGCGCGCATTCCCCGCCCGGCCGGTGGTGCTTATATTGGCAAAGCGCCGCTGGCGCTGATCTGGGAAGAACCCGGCAAGCGCTTCAGCCTGTCGTTGCCTGCCAACTATGGTCCGGGCACCTATCAGCTGCGCTTTGGGCGGGGCGAGCAAATTTATGACGTCCCCCTGCGTTGGGAAGTGCGGGACTGATCAGTCTGTCAGTCTGCTGCAGCTGTGGCGTCGGCCTGTACGCGGGCAATCACCACCGTGATATTGTCGCGCCCGCCGCGCTGGTTGGCCAGCTCTACCAGATGCTCACAGGCCGCCGCCGGTGTGTGTTGCTGCACAGCTTCCATCAGATCGGCTGCTTCCAAATAGCGGGTCAGACCGTCGGTACAGAGCAAAAGGGTGTCGCCGGGCTCAAGGGGGTAGGCCGCCAGATCGGGGCTCATGCGCTTGCTGGCACCAATGGCCTGGCTCAGGGCATGACTGTAACGGCTTTTGGCGGCTTCCTCTTCGGTCATTTTGCCGGCGCGTATCAGCAGCTGGGCCATGGTGTGATCTTCGGTCAGCTGGGCAATCATCTCGTTGCGGATCAGGTAGGCCCGACTGTCGCCAACATGGGCCAGCACCAGTTGATCGCCGGCAATCAGGCCCACGGTCAGGGTCGTTCCCATCTGTTCGCGGCTGTCTTCGCTGCTGGCCAGTTCTTCTGAGAGGCTGCGCAAATGGCTGTGGCTTTCTTTGTAGAGGGTTTTCAGGGCGGCTTCAAGCGATTCGGGGGTATACGCTGCCAGAAACTCGGGATACTGCTCTATAAAGACGGCCTCAAAAACGTCGCGCACGTGGCCACTGGCCACTTCACCGCGTTCATGTCCCCCCATGCCATCGGCGACCAGGAGCAGGGCGTCCACGCTCAGGCGGGGCTGTAATGGCGGTTTGAGCACCAGATAGGCGTCTTCGTTTTGTTTGCGCTTGCGGCCAACGTCTGTTTTGCCCGCAATTTCGATCCGCATCCATTTGTCCTCAATTAATGATCTGTTGTCAGTTTACCCTGATTAAGCGGATCTTCACAGCGCCACAGCGCACAGATCAGTGCAAAGAAACGCCGCGCACCCCAAAAAAAAGGCACATTGAGCTCAAAATGATCCATTCTGAAGGCGTTCCGCCAGCCGGGTATAGCGTTGCAGTCCCTGCTGGTTTTTGACCGCCAGGGCAATGGCTTTGGTCTGGCCCACCAGTACCAGCAGGCGCCGGGCACGGGTCATACCCGTATAGAGCAGGTTGCGCTGCAGCATCAGGTAGTGCTGCATCATCATCGGCAGCACCACCACCGGGAACTCACTGCCCTGGGATTTGTGAATCGTGAGGGCGTAGGCCAGGGTCAGCTCGTCCTGTTCCGAAAAATCGTAATGCACGTCCTGCTCCGGATAGCGCACCGAGAGCAGTTGCTCTTCAGGATCTATCCCGATCACCGTGCCCAGATCGCCGTTAAACACCTCGCGGTCATAATTATTGCGCAGTTGAATCACCCGGTCACCGACCCGCAGGGTGCGGGCGGCCCGCACCAGTTCTGGCTGGCCTGTGGCCGGATTGAGGGCTTCCTGCAGGGCCAGATTCAGCTGGCGGGCCCCGGCCAGCCCCCGGTTCATGGGACAGAGCACCTGAATGTCATCCGGTTGATAGCCTGCTTTGGGCAGGCGCAGGTTGACCAGTTCCAATATCTGTTGCTGCAGTTGCTCCGGGGTGTCTACGGCAATAAAAAAGGCGTCGGCCTGACGGTATGCAGGCAGTGGCGGCAAGAGCTGGGGCATCTGGCCCTGGTTCACGCTGTGGGCATTGCGAATAATCTGGCTGGCCTGGGCCTGGCGAAAAATCTGATTCAGGATCACTGCGGGTACCTGGCCACTGGCCAGCAGATCTTTAAGCACCGCCCCCGGTCCGACCGAGGGTAATTGATCGCTGTCGCCCACCAGAATCAGACGGGCCCCGCCAGGCATTGCCTTCAGCAGCTGATAAAACAGGGCCGTATCGATCATGCTGACCTCGTCCAGCAAGAGCAAATCCAGTTCCAGGGGGTTGTACTCATTGTGTTTGAAAGCCATTTTGCGCGGATCAAAAGCCAGCAGGCGGTGCAGGGTCTGGGCCTCGCGGCCCGAGACCTCACTCAGGCGCTTGGCGGCCCGCCCGGTGGGTGAGGCCAGCAGCAGGCGGCACTGCTGCTCGGCAAACCAGTCTAAAATCGCCCGGCTGACCGTGGTTTTGCCCGTGCCGGGTCCGCCGGTCAGAATAAAGATTGGGTAGGTGGCGGCCTGAATCACGGCTTCACGCTGTTGCTGAGAAAACTGCAGCTTATGGCGCGCTTCATAGGCTTGCAGCCATCGGCTAACATCTTCTGTCGAGACCCTGTGGGCCAGCGCACTGCGCTGCAGATAGGCCAGCTGCTGGGCAATGCCGCTTTCGGCCTGCCAGAGCGGACTCAAAAAAACGTCGGGGCAATCGGCTGCGCCTTCCAGCCGCAACTGCTGGCGTTGCACCATGGCATCCAGAGCGGCTGGCAAAGGCTCGGTACTGACTTCCAGCAGGGCAGCGGTGGTCTGGAACAGCTCCGGCTGGGGCAAGTACACATGGCCCGATTCAGAAGCCTTGTAGAGGGCATAGCGCAGCCCGGCCTGCAGCCGGGCGGGATGCTCTGCATCCAGGCCCAGATGAGAGGCAAGGGTGTCAGCGGTTTTAAAACCAATACCCCAGACATCTTCGGCCAGTTGGTAAGGGTTGTTTTGCACCACCTCAATGGCCTCATTGCCGTAGCGCTTGTAAATTTTGACCGCAAAAGCGGTGGAAACCCCATGATCCTGCAAAAAGACCATAATATTCTGAATCTCTTTGTGGGCCTGCCAGCTCTGCACAATCAGATCGCGCTTGCGCGGGCCAATCAGCGGGATTTCCAGCAGCCGCTCCGGGCTGTGCTCAATCACCTCGATAATTTCCACCCCAAAGGCTTTGACCATGCGCCGGGCGGTAATCGGCCCCACGCCCTTGATCAGTCCCGAGGCCAGGTATTTTTCGAGGCCGGTCACCGTGGCGGGCAAGAGCTTTTCGCAGTGGCGGGCTTTAAACTGGGGCCCGTATTTGGGATGATTGAGCCACTGCCCACGCAGGCGCACTCGCTCGCCGGCATAGGTTTGGGGCAGCTCGCCGACCACGGTGATTAATTCGGGCTGACCGGGCGCTTTGAGCTGCAGCACCGTATAGCCGCTGCTCTCAGCGTAGTAGGTAATGCGCTCGATCTGGCCTTCAAGGGCCTCGGTTTGCGGATAGGCATTCATATTTGTATCCCTTCAGGTGGGTGATTTAGCGCAGCCCTTCAGAAACCAGCGAAGGC
>JACYMC010000230.1 GCA_015272195.1 Candidatus Sericytochromatia bacterium | reverse complement strand
TTTCTTCCAGATAAGCAATGCGTTCTGATTCTGTCATGTCTTTAGATTAAGCCGAGATTTGCGTTTTGGGAAGGGGGCTGAAGGGATACAATTTTTTTATATCTAAAATTGCACCAGAACCTTTACATTTGCATGGAGTGTGTTACAATTCTTAATGTGAAAGGAATTTCACTTCATGTGAGCCCTTTTCCCCTTCACTGATCCAACAGGCGTGCCCTTGTCCCGGTGACCTTCGGTCTGACCGGGACTTTTTCTTTTTTTTGGCGAAAAAAATGAAAAGCACAGCAAAAGTGAGACCTGGATCAACATCCGGGCCTGCGAGAGATGTTATGATCACAGTGGCAAATCCGGCAAAACAAAGCCGGAAAAGGGAGAACAGAGGAGCCTTAAGGGCGGTTTCAGGAAGCTACACGCTTGAAACAAGGGTGAGGGAGTTCAATTTGGATGCAGGAAAAAACCATCCTGATCGTTGAAGATGAATTGATGATTGCCGAGGATATTCTCGAAAGCCTGACAGATATGGGATATCACGTGCCCTGCACGGCAGCCTCAGGCCAGGAGGCGCTTGAAAAAGCGCGGGAGTACAGGCCGGCGCTGATTCTGATGGATATTATGCTCAAGGGCGACTGGGATGGCATTCAGACCGCTGAAGCTATTCATCGGGTACATGACTGCGCCATTATTTATCTGACGGCCTACACGGATCAGAAAATGCTGCAGCGGGCCAAAATCACCAGTCCCTTTGGCTATATTTTAAAGCCCTTTCGCGAAAAAGAGCTGCACGCGATGGTGGAGATCAGCCTTTATCGCCACGAACAGGAGCGCAGCAACCGCCAGCGCCAGCAGCTCTTTCTCGATACGCTGACCCAGACGCCCGAGGCCATTCTGGTCACCGATGACAGCGGGCAACTGCAGTTTGTCAATCCGGCTGCGGCCCAGCTGACCGGGCTCTCGGCCCAGAGCAGCCAGAAGCAGCCTGTTGAACAATTGCTGCGTTTTGAGAGCGAGCAGGGCGAGGCCCGTCCCTCCTGGCTGCAGCCAGGCCTGCAATATTTAAAGCTGCACCTGCCTGACGGCAGGCAGATGTCCATCCGGCTGAATATTTCAGCTATTCAAACCCACGAAGCGCAGATCAGCGGCTACATTCTGAACCTGATCGCGGCCGATCGGCGCAGCACGCCTAAGCGCAATGAGCATCATGATCTGATCTCCGTCTGCGCCTCCTGTAAAAATATCCGCACCCCCGAGGGCAGTTATGTGGCCATGGAGCAGTTTTTCAGAGAACACTACAACTGCCGCTTCAGCCACGGCATTTGTCCGGGCTGCTTTGAAACACTTTACCCTGACTACTTAATGGATGCCCCGTCATCCTGAGCGGGCGCTTTATCTGTATCCATCATCTGATAAAAGCTCTCGAGGGTGGCGGCGGCTGATTCCAGCAAGGCCTTCTGGTAATCCAGCAGCTGATCTGTCAGGCTATTCAAAGCCGGCTGCAGCGACTCTGCCAGCAGCCGCTGCTCCAGTACAGGCCAGAGCTGCTGTAAAGCCTGCCCCAGCAAATTAAGAATCTCTTGCTTCAAACCGCTGCCGCTGAGACCTGCGGCAGCTTCAAAGACCGGCTCAAAGACTTCGGCAATCACGGTTTCAAGCAGCACACCGACCTGGCGCTGCAGCTGACGTGTTCCCTGGGCGGCCGCCTGACGGTTGCGGTAAGCCTGTTCCTGCAGAATGGCCGCCCCCTGGGTCTGCAGACCAGGCAGGTTGGCCAGAAGCTCAGGATGGGCAGCCAGCGGCACCTGCAGTTGCTGCACACATTGTTCAAGCAAAGCCTGGGTCAGACTGTGGCTGCGATCCAGTTCTTTCAGCACATCCTGCTGAAAAAAAGCATAGCCATCCAGGCCCACCTCTGCCTCAATCAGGGCCAGCACGTCCTGCTGCAAATCCAGATGGACCCCCGTACTGGCACTGGTGTATCGCCCTTGATGACGCACGGCCCGGCTGAGATACTGCCAGTTAAAACCCTGCCAGTTCTCCAGCAGTTCGGGACTGCTGCGCTGTAAATCCGCCAGGGCGTAGCGCCACTGTTTTTCGAAGGCCAGCTGGCGCAGCTTCAGCTCCTGCTGCAGGGTCTGCTGGATTTCCTGCAGCCGATGACGGGCCTGCTGCTGCAGCTGCAGCAATTGAATGCTTAAGGTCGCCAGACGTTGCTGGTCCAGATTCTGCAAAAGCTGACGCTGTTTTAAACGCTCCACCAGACGGCGAATTTCGGTGTTGAGCTGCTGGAACTGGCTTCGCACCAGCTTTTTACGGGCTTTGATACCGTGGGTCGCCACAATGGCCCGCATGTGTTCTCGCAGGGCCGGAATCCCCGTCTGCTCAGGGGTTTCCAGGCGCATCTGGGCCGGGGCAAAACCCTGTTGCAGGCCCTGATAGGCCAGGGCGGCCGTCAGATAAATCGGCGATTCCTGCAGGGTATTGCCAATCAGCTGCAGCACACTGGCGCCCGGATCGGAAACCTTATAGCGGTTGCTGAACCAGAGGGTCAATTCAGACAACTGCTGCTGAATCTGCTGTT
This sequence comes from Candidatus Sericytochromatia bacterium, assembly GCA_015272195.1. GTDB lineage: Bacteria > Cyanobacteriota > Sericytochromatia > UBA7694 > UBA7694 > JACYMC01. The sequence continues at coordinate 4,955 of JACYMC010000230.1, read as the reverse complement.
GAATCAGGCTGTTGCGGACCTGATACAGGGCTTCATCACTTAAATCGGGCAGATTTAAAATCTGACGTTCCAGCATGGGCACAAAGTCATCGGCACGGGTGCCGACAAAAGACAGCGCACTGGCCTTGCCATCCAGAATAATCTGGCGCATAAAGGGCTGGGACTGCATCAGTTCCATCACTTCACGGGTCAGGCCGCGTCCGGCCCCAAAGATCAGCCAGATCAGTTCCGCCTGCTGCAGGTAACGGCGGGTAATCTGTTCGCGTACCGGGTTGGGATCATTGAGTCCGGGCAGATCAATCAGATGCAGGCCGTCTTCCAGCACGGGCAGTGGTCCCTCAATGTGCACGCTCTGTAACATGGGCCAGACCGGGCTCTCAGCCGTCAGATACTGGCTCAGCTCAGCCTTCAGAGCCTCCGGGCTACGCGCCTTGAGCTCCAGTTCTCCCTGCGCCAGCAGGTTCTGAACACTGTCGGGCAGGGCCTGCTGCTGCAGCAAAACCAGCAGATCGTCCAGCGGAAAAGGCAGGGGGGGCTGGCCGCTGCGGGGCCGGTAAAGGGCCCAGGCTTTGTACAAAAAGTCCTGGTAGTCAAAGCGTGAGTGGCCGCTTTCGCGTGAGGCGGCCACCTCGTCCAGAAAAAGCTGTTTTTCTTGCTCCCAGGCGCTCAGAGGCAAAAAAGTCAGACGGGCACGCCAGGTTTTACGGGCCGCGTGGCAGATTTCAATCGCAGCAGAAGTACAGGTGCGAAACGAGTGGGTCGGCAAGAGATCGGCGTCCAGCAGGGCGTTGATCAGGGTGCTTTTGCCCGCACCCGTTCCCCCCACAAAGGCAATCGCAACATGGGCATTGGCCTGGGCATAGTCGCGCATGGCGGCAATCTGTGCTTCCCAGCGCTGCAGCAAAGGCTGCAGGGCATCCCCATCCTGGCGCTGGCGAAAAGCCTGCAGCAGGGCGCTGATTTTTTCAATGCTTTGTTCTGTATAAGAAAGCAGGCTGCTCATGTATTTACCTCAAGTGCAGGGTATTATACCTGAAGCGGCAAGTCCTCGCCGGGCCAGAGGGGCATCTTCTGCAACAGGGCCATTTCAACAGCCAACTGCTGGATACATTGATGCAGGGTTTCAGCTGCAGGAGCTGCAGAGCTTTGCTCCAGCAAGCGGGCCTGCTGCTCAAGCGCCTGGGCATAATCCCGCAGGGCCAGTAAGCTCAGATTGGCCGCCATGCCTTTGATGCGGTGGGCCTGCTGACGCAAATCCTTTCCGCTTTCAGCATCCAGCAAATCTGAGGCTGGCAGGGTTTCAGACGCCAGCATCAACAAAGCCTGGGCAATCAGACGATGGGCCAGCGCCTGATCGCCATCCAGACGCTCCAGCAAAGCCACCGCATCAAAATGTACCGGCGCAGGCGGCAAAAGCGGTAGCGCTTTGAGCGTCTGATAAAGCTGCGTCGGGCTGAGCGGCTGAACCCGTGCATACGCAGTGGCTGAAGGATCATGCTGTGCTGCTTCAGCCGGCGTATCGGCCAGAATCACGATCGGCACATGGGCTGCCATTTGATGAATACACTGCATCACTTCAGCAGCCGGCATGTCGGGTACGGGTGTGGCGATCAGCACCAGATCAGCACTGCGGGCCTCAAAAGCCATCACCGCTTCTGGCCCGCTGACCAGCCCCGTGATCTGCGCGGCTGGGTACACGCGTTGCAAAACGCGCCAGAGGAACTGCTGCAAATCTGTTTCAGCAGCCAGCAGCAAAATATGCAGGGTCCAGTCAGCCAGCGCGTGCAATTCGGGCAAAGGCTCAGCAAAGTCCATCGTTTGTGGCCAATTCAGAGCTTAAACGGGTGCAGCACGTCACAGGTTGACCGCCTCAGACAATGCGGAAGTGCTCCACAATGGTGCAGCGGCGATCGCGGGTAAAGGTGCGGGCATCGGTCACGCCGTCGCCGGTGGGCGAAGCAATGGTGTAAGAAGTGTGGCCTTCGCCGCCAAAACCGATGCCAGCCACGGCCAGACCGTTTTTGACAAAGATACTGGTGTTGATCACTCGCGCCATTTTACTGAGCTTGTCGAGGTTATGGGAGTGCATGACCGCCGTATGGCCAAAACCGTGCTCGGCTTCTTTGGCCAGCTGAATGGCATAGTCCACGTTGCTGACGCGCACCATGGGCAGCACGGGTGTGAGCAGCTCGGTCCAGACAAAGGGGTGGTTTTCATCGGTTTCGCAGACAATCAGCCGGTTGCTGGGGTCCGCCTGGATGCCGATGGCCTCCAGAATTTTGTGGGCGTCCTTGCCGATCCACTCTTTGTGGCTGACGCTGTGGCGGCGGGGGCCTTTGTTTTCTTTGAGCAGGAGCTTTTCGAGCTGCTTTAAATGCCAGCCTTTGACTTCAATCGCGCCATTGTTAAGCATTTCCTGCTTGAGGCGATCAGCGACCGATTCGACCACTATCAGCTCTTTTTCGTCAAGACAGATGATGTTGTTATCCAGCGAAGCGCCACGCACAATATCGCAGCCCGCTTTGGCCAGATCGGCGGTTTCGTCAACCACCACCGGCGGGTTGCCGGGGCCGGCACCCACAACCTTTTTGCCGCTGCGCATGGCCTGCTGCACCACCGCCGGGCCGCCGGTAACGACCAGCAAGCGGATTTTGGAATGCTGCATGACCTTCTGGGCCCGGTCAATGCTGGGCTCGCGCAAGGCCACCACCAGATTGGGAGGACCGCCGGCCTGCATGATGGCCTGGTTGATCACGTTAACCATGTAATTCGAAACCCGTTTGGCCGAAGGGTGGGTACAAAAGACCACCGTATTGCCACCCGAGAGAATGCTGATGGTGTTGTTGATAATCGTTTCGGTGGGGTTGGTACAGGGGGTGACAGAACCGATCACGCCAAAGGGTGCGCGCTCGTTGATGGTCAGGCCCAGATCCCCGCTGATGGCTTTGGCCTCCAGAATTTCCGGGCCCGGGGTTTTGTCGATCGCCAGCACGTTTTTGGCAATTTTGTCTTCGGCCCGGCCCAGGCCGGTTTCTTCGACTGCCATCCGGGAAACGATGTCAACATGCTGGTGACAGGCGGCCCGGATGGCCTGAATCATTTGTTTGCGAAAATCAAGGGAATAATCTCCGAAGCGGGCAAAAGCCTGTTCAGAGGCCTGTACGGCCTCTTCGACATCCTCAAAAATGCCCAGGTCTCCGCTGCTGAGTACAGGGGCGGGGAGGGCTGGGGAGCCGGGCTGGGTCTGGAGCCGGCTCACCACACGTTCGACGATGCTGCGGACTTTGTCTTCGGATAAATCCATGGTGCCTTAACCTTCTTCTGCCTTGTTGTAAACGGTTTCCCCGGCGAGATGCCAGGAATCTACAATGGCCATGATCACGGCGTCGCAGGGGGTGTTGTTGGTGGCCTGGGTCTGCCGGGCGGAAGACCCGCTGGCATACATGACCACCTCACCAATGCCCGCTCCTACAGCGTCAATGGCCACCACATAGCTGCTGCCCGGCTGGCCGCGCATATCGAGGGTCTGAACCACCTGAAACTTGCGGCCTTCGAGCTTGGCATCCTTTTGGCTGGCAACCACCGTGCCAATGACTTTACCCAATAACACCGGGCTTACTTCTCGCTTTTGCGGGCGTCAGCGCCGGAGTTCTGGTTCTGGCGGCCCAGGGGCAGCACGCTTTCAACATTGGAGTGGGGACGCGGAATCACGTGCACAGCCACCATTTCACCGACTTTTTCGGCAGCACGGGCACCGGCTTCGGTGGCGGCTTTACAGGCGGCCACATCACCACGGACCACCACGGTCACATAGCCACCGCCGGTTTTTTCATAGGTCACCAGCTCCACCTTGGCTGCTTTGACCATGGCGTCTGCAGCCTCTACAGAGGCGGCAAAAGAACGGGTTTCGATCATTCCGAGTGCTTCAGTCATTGACTTAAACTCCTTTTGGTTTGCAATGGGTTTTTAGAGAGGATTCAGATAACTTATTCAGCGCGGCCGTCGAGGTCATTGATCGCGGCCAGCGCAGCTTCAGCCGCCACCACGATGTCTTTTTCCTCACCGGCCAGATAGACGCGGCCAAAGGCCCCGGCGGCAAAAATATTGATAATATTGATGTCGGCGGCTTTTTCGGCTTCGTTGGCGGCAATGGTGGCGTAGCCTGCGGGGTAGGTTTCAAGAATAAACAGGCTCTGATCGGCCAGCAGCATCATGCCCTTACGGCCATAGCGGTTGATCAGCATAGCCTGGTGGGGGTCCACCTTGCGGATGATCTGATGAGAAACCACCTTGGGCTTGATCCGATCCTGCTCGGTGGCGCCAATTTCTTTGAGAATCGCGGCACCGGCTTCGCGCACGTCAGCCTGGGAGTCGGAGTGCAGTTCGAGCATACCGTAGCGGCGCTCAACAATCTGCTCAGCCGGGGTCACGTTGGTGGACTTCAGGGCGATATCCATCAGCTGGTTAATGGCCATACCGGGCGCAATTTCAACATAAAGTGCGGTCTGCCCCTGAACGGGCAGGTAACCCTGGGCCACGCTGGCAGAATAGGCAGCAAACTGGGGTTGCATCTGGTCAATAAAGACATAGGTGCGGAGCTGTACTTTTTCCATGCGACAGGTCAGGTTCCTTTCTGCGGTTCGTCGCCGTCTGAGTAGACGTTTCCTTACAGGCGGGCATTATAGCACAGTTCCGTCATGCGCCAAATAGCCCTTACCTGCAGGCAGTGCTTCAGAATGAAAAGTCCTGAGACAGCCTATCATCTGAGCCAGCCAGCCTGACGAGAGGCTTTTGCAGTGTTTTTGCGGGTGGCGAGCCGTTGGATTCCATGCCCAAGTGACCGGCTCTGGCCGGTGGTGCTTTGATTGTGTGAGGGCATCGCCCTCAGAGTCCGCTTATCCTCAATGTATCCACCTTTCATGCCGATAACCTGCTCAAAAGCGCCCGGTAATGAG
>JACYMC010000102.1 GCA_015272195.1 Candidatus Sericytochromatia bacterium | reverse complement strand
CTATGCTCGATTTTTCACTGCCTGACTCAATTTCAGTCGAGGCGTTTTTATGAGCTTGATAATGTCTTTATTGAACGATGGTTCAGAAGCCTCAAATACGAGGATATTTACTTGAAGCAATACGAGCATGTATTGGCTTTAAAAGCAGGTGTGAAGCGTTATGTGACGTTTTACAATCAGAGGAGGTACCACCAGGCATTAAACAATTTGACCCCAGATCAAGTGTACTTTGCAGAGCCTTCAGACCAGGGAGTTAAAGTTGCATGATCTGCTGTCTTGACACTGGGGAGCACTATAATCCGGTGGACTGAGCTTTGTCAGTTCCGGTAAATATGGCGCCGGTGGGCTACAGTGACCAAGGTTAGAATCAGGTGTTCATCCTGAATTTCGGTCAACAAGCAGAAATCACCAACGCGGTAACGCCAGTATTGTTTTAAGGCGTACTTTAACGGTTTGCCATGCTGTCTGGGATCTTCGCTGTGCTCCAGATGTTTGCTGATCCAGCGCAGCACTTCTACAGCATTGCTTTGGCCTATTTTGCGCAGGTCTTTTTCAAACTGTGCCGTTGGCACAATTTTATACGCCATAGTGGGCTTTCAGGGTTTCCCAGTCCATTTCAGCATCGTGGCTTGTGTTGTATTGCAGGGCCTGGGCCAGCGCGGCACGCTCAGCGGCGGCCGGGTTTTTAATGATGATTTCATCAGACTCGGCCGCATTTTTGGCCACCATAATCACAAAGGCATTGACCGATAGGCCGATACGCTCAGTGGCCTGCTGCATCAATGCCTTGGTTTCTGGATCGGTTTTAATGCTCAGGGTCGTGGCATTGGCCATTGCTTTAAGCCTCTTTAAGTGAAGCATTATGGTGCAGATATAAACCAACATAACACCTGTGTTCGGAAGCTATCTCATAATACGGCAGCCTGCTGAGGGTTCAGGGTAAAAGCGTGCGATTGGGATCGTAGGCCCGTTCCCACATCTTTAAAAAGGCTTCGGCTGAGTGGTCAATATTTCGGGTATCGAGGCCGGTGGCGCGCCAGTCTTCGATCAGGGCCGGCAGCAGATCCATATGGGCCAGGCCCTGAGTATGAAAGCGCTGCAGTTGTTCAGAGCCCGCCGGTGGGCTGCCCTGGGCTGCGATCTGCGCGGCACGCTGCTCTGGCGGCGCGTTGGGGCAGGCTTCTGGCCCGTAGCGGGGACCGGCCTGGCTGATAAAACCGTTAAAGTCTGAAGCCAGAGCAATTGACAGCCCGTGGGCATCCCAGGCTTCGTAAATCTGGGCCAGCGAGCGGCTGCTGCCATCGCAGTTATTGGCGACCTGTTGTTTGCCACCCGATGGGGGGGCAAAATCCCGCATGGGATGTTCGCCCGTGCGCAGGCCCACCATGCCGCCCGTGCGGCGGTAGAACACGGCTGTTTCGGGCGTGACCACAAATTCTTTCAGTTCCTGCACGCCTGCCTGCGTCAGAATCGGCCCGTAGCGGGTGTGGGAGTTGTACAGCGGGTAGCCCTGGTGTTTGTCGCGTACATAGGCATAAATCTCCCGCTGGGCGGCAATCGAAAGATGGGACATATCGATCAGCATATTGAGACGCACCATTTCGTCGATCAGCTCATAGCCCAGCGGGCTCAGGCCCACGGGGTTATAAAAGCCGTTGCCCGCTTCAAAACCAATGCCGGGTTTAAACAGGGCTTTGATATAGCCCATGGGTTTAAAGATATCGCGGTGAAAGGCCGCTCCGCTGAAGTGGGTGTTGTACTGATGGGCCAGCTGCAGGGAACGTACGCCCATGGCGTAAAAATCGTGCAGCTGTTGTTTCCAGGGCCCGTCGCCCTCCGGAAAGAGATGATCCACCTCCAGCGCCAGCACCACCGGCAGTTGTCCGGCGGCGGCCGCGCGGCGCGCTTCCCAGGGGTCGCGCACAATGCGGTACCAGTCGGTGTTGTGGTGCATCTCCCAAAGTGAGTGCAGCTGCAGTTTGAGTGAGTCCATATCGTTGGCGGGCACGCCCTCAACCTGCTGATTGCCAAAGAGCACGGCCCCGGCCAGCCACTGGTTGTTGACCAGTGAGGCCATCATCAGGCCCAGCCCGTTTTGATGCGCTGATTTTAACGCTTCAGCACTGACCTGCTCGTGTTTGATGTCTTTCCAGTGCGGCCAGGCGGCGGTTTCGCCAAAGCGCTGGGGTGGGTGGGCGTCCAGCAGTTTGACGCCGGTTTTAAAGGGGGCGACCGTGCCATGGTTATGGCCGTCGCAGGCCGGCATGCGCAGGGCCACGGGCCCTTCACGGTGTGAGCCCCAGTACCAGCCCCCGCCAAAGGCCAGGCTGCCGGCGTGGTGCACGTGAATATCCGCAAAGCCTTTGATGGGGGCGGGATTGGCTTTTGTATCCGGCTGCCAGACTGCGCCCTCGCCGGGCAGCTGCCAGTCCAGCTGGTAAGCTGCTGTGCCGGTGCTGGCCTCGTTAACAATCTTCAGAAACAGGCGCCGGTCTTTGAGGCCGCTGTATTTACGCCGCGCACCCTGACCCGCTGCCAGCGTAAAGTCATCCAGCAGCACTGGCGCGTTCTGGCCCGGCATGGGATGGGAGCAGACAATCAAGCGAGCCCCGGCTGCGGCGTTTTGTGCGTTGATGCTCAGGGTCTGGCTGTCGAGGCTGTTGGGGGCCATCTGCAAAAATTGGCGCTGCTGGCCTGCCGGCACGCGGGTCTGCTGGGCCGTCACCAGCCGGCGCAGAGGCAGCTGGGAGCCGTTTTCCAGGATTTCATTGAGGTTTTGATTCCAGAGATTGTAGCGGTAGGTGCCGCTGCCGCAGAGGCTCTTGAGCTCTGCGGCGCTGTGTGTGGCCGTTTGTTTTTGGGCTGCAGCGGCTGTCTGGGCCAGTCCCGGCAGGGACCCACCCCAAGCCATAAGTAAGGAGAGGGCAAACACTGATTTTTGCATGCCCCCATTATGCCATGATTTGACCCCGATTTCAGCGAATTTGCTGGTTGAGGTGTTTAAAAACCGCCGGTGTGGTATTCAGCACGGCCTGTTTCTGCAGCCAGCCGCCAGCACCGCTGCCTTTGAGGTTCAGACGGTAGGTCCCCAGGGTTTTGCCCTGATAGGGCTTCAGGCTCCAGGAGCCGTCACCCGCGCTGTCTTTGAGATTGCCGTCGAGCATTTTCCAGCTGAGGCGCTTGTTGGCGTTGTCGAGGGTGTACTGGTTTAAGACCCAGACCGTATTGACCGGAAAGGGAAAGTCAAACTTGACGTAAACCTTGGCCTGGTTGCCCTGGCGGGCGCGCACTTCAGACTGCACCACGCTCTCATAATAGCGGGTGTAATTGGGGAAGTCGGTCAGGGCGCGCCAGACCTTGTCGGGTGGGGCATCAAAAACGCCTTTGGCTTCAATATAGGGCTGGGCAGCCTTGTCGATGACTTTGACATCAACCTGGCCGGGTTTGAGGTTCTGGGCCAGGGCGGATGTGGGGGCTGTAAAAATGGCGGTCAGCATCAACAAAGCCGCCATGCGTTTAGAGAGAATGGTTTGGTGAGATTTCATCGGCATGTACCTGATTTTTTAAGTGGATGTGTTTGTCTGTTTCTAATGAAGCGCTTGTTCAAACAAGATATCAAGTCTTTCAGGGGGCTGAACGCATCAAGATTCTGTTAAAATCAGGCCGCCTGGTTGAGCTGCCAGTCATAGGGCTGCCAGTCAATGCGCACCTTTTGGGCGTTCTGTTTTAACCAGTCCTGCTGCTGCGGATCACGCAGACGGTTCGCAATCCACTGCAGTAATTGAGGGCGTGTGCCAAAATCTGCACCGTACCAGTCAAAAATTTTTGAGAGCAACACCCTTTTCTGTTCGGGCTGCAGTTGCACGTTCTCGCTGTTGACAAAGCCGCTGGCGGCCAGTTCCAGCTGGTCCTCAATCTGCTCGGCCTGATACACGCCTATCGGCGGGCAGGATTTGGCCCCGCAGACCAGGGCAAAGTGAATGCGCGGATCCACGCTGGCCAGCATCCAGCGCTGGCGCGGGTCACCAGAGGCCAGCGGGTGACGCTGAAACCAGTAGATTTTGCGGTTGCGCCGCAGCAGGCCGTGCTCAATCGTGTCGAGGCTAAACACTTCTGACCCAATCTGATAGGCCACCCGCTGAAAAAAGCGCGGCACGTCTTTGACGCTGCGCTGCACGTTCAGGGCCAGAATGCCGTCCATGACCAGCACATTGTACAGATTGATCCAGAAAGCCAGCTTGTGGGCTTCGTCGGGCAGGGTCTGAAGATCGACCTGCTGCAGCTGTGCACTCAGCTTCTGGTAATCCGCATAGGCCTCAGACGCTTTCATGGCCCGATAATCCACGCCCGCTGACGTAAAAAAATCGCCTTTGAGCTGCTGCATGGCCTGGCGCAGACTGCCTGCGAGTACTGCTGCATCCGGTCTGTTTGATTCTGTTTGGCCCTGAAACAGAGTGGCTGCATTCGCCTGGTTTAAAATCATCATTGCTTTGTTTACCCTGTCTGTTATTTTAAAGTCGGTGCCACCAGTTCAAAACCCTGGTCAGGGCATTCAAACAGGTTGAGGTGAAAGCCCCGGTTCATACCGATGCGCACAAAGCCTTTGTAGCGGGTTAGCTTGTCGAGCGTGCCGAGGCCGAGGGCTTTTTTGCGTGGCTCCACCGTGCGGGCATAAAACAGCTTAAGGCTTTCGGCCTCAAACGTCGCGTTGCTCAGATACATCGCGCCACCGATATCCCCGGTTTTGATCAGCTGTTTTTTGACGCTGATCACCTCATCCAGAAAACGTGCGACACTGTTGACATCACCGGGTCCGCTGCGTATCAGAAAAAGCACTTTGGGTGTGTTTTCACCTTTAACGGTACCGCGTGCAACCGCGTCAAACATGTACTGCTGGCCGTCATCTCCCTGGAGCGGCTGCGCCAGATCCATGCCTGAAATCGCGGGTATCCAGCTGTAAATATATTTTAAGGCCGTGGTATTGCCCGACGCCTGCAGCTGGTAAAAATAAGAGCGCAACAAAAAGTCGGCAAAGCGATAAGCCGGGCTCTGCAGAATCTGCCCGCTGAGATCAAAGCGCTGATTGCCATGCCGCAATTCAGGCCGGGTTTTATACTGCAGCGCCAGGCTGTGATTGGCTTTGGCCTCGCGCACCAGATGCACGGGCCACTCAGCATCAGGCCGATCACATAGGCTTTGCAGGGTGCTGGCTGCGGGATCCTTGATTTCATTGTGCAATGTCACCGACTGCAGCAGGCGCTGGCGGCTGGGCCCCAGCACCTGGGGTGCGCAGCGGTAAATATGCATCAGCACACTGCTGTGCAGCACCAGATTGTCGAGCCGCTCCCAGCAAGAGGCCGCTTCGGCTTCGGGATCGGCTGCTGCTGCAAAAATCTGCTGCCCTTTGTCGTAGCCGTAGTAGTAAATATTGTTGTGGGTATAACAAACCACATGGCCACTCAGGGCTTCGTCAGGGTTACCCAGGTTTTCCACCAGGGGCAGCAGATCCATTAAAGAGGAATCCAGCTGGCTTTGCAGCACCTGGCCTCGCCCGGCCAGCAGATCGCCAATGACCAGCGGGGCAAACTGGGCCTGCTCAGGGGCCAGATGCAGGCTTATCTCGTTGCTGTCTGCAGGCAGTTGTTCAAAGACCGCCTGATCCCGCTGGCCGCTCTGCAGATCCAGCGCGCCCACAAAATGGCCGTTGGCAATCAGCAGATAAAAACACTTAGCCACCACCAGGCAGCCGCTGACGCCTTGTCCAAAGAGATTGGTCTCGGTGACCTTGTCGAGGGCCTGTGACAGACTCAGCTGCGTCAGCTGCTGCTGGGGCCAGTGCTGGACCAGATCGGCAACCCAGTGATGCTTTGCTTTTAACCGGGCTATGATGGCTGGATCCAGGCTGGTTTTGCGAAGCAGGGTGGTGTCTGACAGGTTTTTGCGCTGCGGGCTGCGCGGGCCGGATTCCGTAAAATTCAGTTGAAAGGATGTGGTTTCAGTCGCCTGCTGTGACAGCAGCTGTGCCAGATCCTGAGCCATATCCAGGCAGCTGGCATAGCGTTCTTCGCGATTTTTGGCGCTGGCCTTCAACATGATCCGTGCCAGCTCAGCCGGAATCCCTGGAACCATACTGGCCGGGTCTGGAATGGGCTGGGTGGACATAATGTCCAGCATCACCTGTCCGATCTGCTCACCCTGATAAGGCGATTTGGCGGTTAATAATTCAAACAGGGTAATGCCCAGCGAATAGATATCGCTGCGCAGATCGACCGAGCTGGCGTCTTTGAGCTGCTCAGGTGAGGCATATAAAATACTGCCCATCACCGCACCGGCCTGGGTTAAACGGCCTTTGTTCTGCTGATTCAGCTGGGCAATACCAAAGTCGGTCAGCTTGACCTGGCCTTTGGGTGATAAAATCAGGTTGCCCGGCTTGATATCACGGTGAATGATCTTCTTATCGTGGGCCGCAGCCAGGGCCAGACAGGTCTGGTGGGCAATGCTGGCAACCAGCGCCGGGGGCAGTTGCCGACCGGCCTCCACCAGCTCGGACAGGGTTTTGCCCTCGGCAAATTCCATGATCATGTAATAATAATCGCCGGCCTGCCCCACATCATACAGGGTCACCAGATTGGGATGTGAAAGTCCGGCCACCACCCGTGCTTCGCGCTGAAAGCGTTCAATGATCTCTACTTTAAGACTGTCATTGGCTTTCTGGCTCAGGTGCAGTACCTTGATGGCCACCGGGCGTTCCAGGCGGCGATCGCGGGCCTGGTAGACCACGCCCATGCCGCCCCTGCCGGCTTCTCTTTCGATAATATAATTGGCTTCGAGCGCTTCAAAAACGTCAGCCTGGATTTGTAAGGGCATCTGCAGCGTCCTCTTTGTGTCTATGCTGTCTTAAGCATAAATCTTGCCGTCAAATGCTTTCTGTCGGCCAGCTGACAAAGCGAAGAGGCCCCATCCTTTTTAAATGCAATCGCCTTCAGACCATCAGACGGCGGGAGTCGTGATGGCCTGAAGCCTTAACCCGCATTTCTCACAAACAGATCAGTAGATAAAAACTGGCTCCTTTCTGTAGATTAAAGGTATCCCTTCAGGTGGGTGATTTAGCGCAGCCCTTCAGAAACCAGCGAAGGCATAGCCCGCATTTCTCACAAAGGTGCGTTCACATAAGGTGTAGGGTATATTTCGGGGGTTTTTACTGAACTCGGTAGCCTCTGAACAGGCCGTTTCACGCTTGATTCATTGTCTTTGTTCGTTCGCTGGGTGAAAGACGACAGGCCAAAGATAACCTGGTTTCAGGCGATTGAGATCTTGGTGAAGGGGCTCAGGCTCACGGTATTCGCAATTATAGTGCTCCCCAGTGTCAAGACAGCAAATCATGCAACTTTAACTCCCTGGTCTGAAGGCTCTGCAAAGTACACTTGATCTGGGGTCAAATTGTTTAATGCCTGGTGGTACCTCCTCTGATTGTAAAACGTCACATAACGCTTCACACCTGCTTTTAAAGCCAATACATGCTCGTATTGCTTCAAGTAAATATCC
>JACYMC010000016.1 GCA_015272195.1 Candidatus Sericytochromatia bacterium | reverse complement strand
TGGCTGGCTCAGATGATAGGCTGTCTCAGGACTTTTCATTCTGAAGCACTGAAAAGTGTTCACGATTATTTACAAAACTTAACATTTAATCTATAATTAAAAGATGAACCTTTGTATCTTGTGGAGGAAGAAGTTTTATGGCTCCCCAACGTCTTCCGGCCCGCACGGTCGATCTTTCACAGGAACACAAATATCTGCTACCTCCCACACCCCAACCCGTGCGGTCCCAGTGTATTGCTTTTATCCGGATGCTGGCCCGAGAGTCCGGCTTTATTCTGCTGGTGCTGGTGATGTTTACGCTGAGTTTATCTGTCAGTCACGCTATGCACCGCTGGAACCAGCCCACAACAGACAACAGCGGCTCTCAGCGCATTGTCTGGTCGACCGTGTTTGAGCGCCCTCCTGACAGATCCCAGCCCCCGGCAGAAGTCCAGCAACTGGCCAACAGCCAGCTGGCCAGAACAGGTACACCGCCCCGCGTGGTACGCAGCACACAGGCGCGGACTGGCCCCCGGCACAGCCGAAACCATGCCCTGCCAAGCGTGTCGCGCACAGGGAAGCAGCAGCGCCACCGTCCGCAGGCCCGTGGCCGGACGGTCTCACCTGAAGTACAGCCCATTCAGCAGATTTTGCAGAAAGACTACGGCCAGCGCGCCGATAAATCCTACCAGCACTACATGCACTGGGTAGACACCACCCTGGCCGACTATCAGCGCCCATAGCAATAGAAATCAAATTGTGGCATAATTTTGCCTAAAAGCAAGAAAAGGCGTGTCCAGCAATGTGTCTGATTATACTGGCCTGGAAAACCCATCCCGACTACCCACTGATTGTGCTCGCCAACCGGGATGAAAGCCACAGCCGTCCCACCAAAGCCCTGCATGCCTGGAACACCCAGCCCGTCATCTATGCCGGGCAGGATCTCGAGGCTGGCGGCACCTGGCTGGGCAGCACCCCCAACGGCCGCTTTGCGGCAGTAACCAATCTGCGCCAGCCCGCCACAGTGCCCGCCAGCCGCAGCCGGGGTGAACTGGTGCGGGAGTTTTTACTGAGCCGGCAGACCCCCACCGACTATCTGGATCGGGTGCGGCTGCAAGCCAGGACGTATGCACCCTTTAATCTGCTGGTATGCAATACCCGCAGCCTGATGTACTTCAGCCATCCAACTGAAAATGGCCGCCTGTTGCCGGCAGGCATCTATGCCCTCAGCAACGCGCCCCTGGGCCAGAACTGGCCCAAAACCGAAGAGAGCAAAGTAGCCTTTACCCGCCTGATCTCGCGGCGCGAACCCGATACAGAGGCCCTGCTTGAGATGATGCGCCAGACCCAGCTTTACCCGGCAGATTTATTGCCCGACACCGGCCTGCCCCTGGCCCAGGAGCAGGCCCTGTCAGCCATTTTTGTGAACCTGCCAGACTACGGTACGCGCAGCACCAGCCTGCTGACCTGGCACCGGCAGGGCGAAGCCCGTCTGCTGGAGCGCACTTACAGCAGCCCAGCCCAGTGGCAGGACCGGCTCGAAAGCTTTGATTTAAAGCCCTAAAGCCATTTCAATCGCTTCCGCTGCGCCGCCCTCGGCCACATCCCCCACATGATAACGGCAGACGGCTTTCAGCGCGGGATCGCCGTTGCCCATGGCCACAGGCCAGCCCACCATCTGCATGGCCGAAATATCGTTCTGGCCGTCACCCACCATCATGGTCTGCGCCAGGCCACAGCCCAGAATCTCAGTGGCCAGACGGCGGATAGCGTCACATTTATCGGTCTGCGGGGCGGTCACACTGACAAAATGCACCCCTGGCACAGAAGGCGAAGTGGCTGAAGCATACAGCACGCCCTCAGGGGCAGCCGCGAGCACATCAGGCAGCATGGCCTCAGTCACCACCCACTGGGTCCTGACAATCTCACCCTGCAGGCTTTCAAAGGCACGGGTTTTATAAGGCAAAGCCAGCAGCTCCGCATGGGCCACCGCCAGCCGGGCCGCCTCGCTCTGATCCAGCACCTGATCACAAACATAATCGGTATCGGAGTAAAGTTCCAGCACCCAGCCAAAACGCTCACGCTGAGACAGCAAAGCCTGCAGGGGTTCTGCAGGCAAGAGACGTGAGAGGGTTTTGCCGCTGGCCAGATTCAAAAGGCTGGCCCCGCCCTGAAAAATATGCCAGCCCTGGTTGTCGAGGGTCTCAGCAAATTCACGGGTCTGCCCCATGGCCGGGCGGCCCGTACAAATGGCCAGATGCAAACCTGCCGCACGGGCTTTGGCAGCAGCGTCCCAGACACGGGGGTGCACCTCCCGGCTGGCGCCTACCAGGGTGCCATCTACATCCAGACAAATCAGCTTCAGGTTTTCAGACATCTTCATTTAATCCTTTAAACAGAGTATGGGCTTCAGTTTAGCAGAGGCGACCGGGCGGGATCGGCAGCAGGTCAGGCACCAGCAAAGTCAACAGACTCTGATACGCCTGACCCTGTTGCTGGGCCCCTGTCTGCTGACACTGTTTCAGCAGACGCATCAGAAGGGCGGGCTCCTGGCGTCCCAGACCCACCACCAGCAAACAGTACTGGGCCATTAAAGGGCCATCCAGCTCTGTACGCGCCCAGAGTGCAAGGCAAAAATCTTCAAAATAACTCAGATGCAGCAGGTTTTCACGGATTTGCTCAAAGCTGTACTCCGGCGGCAGACGATCAAGTAAAGGCAGGGGGTCTGCCGCCAGACAGAGCAGGGCGGTTTCAGCATAATAGGCTTCAGCAGACGGGTAGCTCAGCAAATCAGCCGGGTCAAAACGATCGGCGCAGACATCCCGGTAAATTTGCAGCGCGGGAACACTGGGACGCAAATGGGCCTGCAAAGCAGCCAGCACAGCGGCCAGCAGATAAAGATTCAAAGTAAAGCGCGCGGTTTCGCCACCGGTAAAGAAGCGCAGGCAACGCGTCAGCTGATACAGCAGGTTCTGCAAATGCTGCTGGCGTTCGCGCAGGCTCTGCAGTGTGGCCAGCAGGTGCAAGCCAACGTTGAGCTGTTCCAGCAGGGCCTGTTTGCCCGCCGTATCGGGCCTGAAGTCAACATGAATCCGCTCTGATCCTTCAAAAGCCAGCGCCCGCTCCAGCGAGACCTTTGCGGCCGCATAATCGCCCTGATGACGCTGAAGCCCGGCCAGATAAAACCAGTAGTCGGGTATGTTCTGGCAGGCTGCACGGGCCTCTGCGGCCCACAGCAACCCCGCTGAGGTCTGCTCCTGCTGCAGTGACAGCGCCAGCAGCGCCAGCCAGGTGCGTTGTATCCAGGGCTGGTCAGCCGGCTCAGCCGCTTGCTGCCAGCAGGCCAGAGCCGCCTGATACCAATGCAGGGCTGAGTCGGGTTCTGAAGACTGGTAAGCAAGCCCCAGATAAAAGGCGGCTTCGGGATCGGCTGACTGCTGCCAGATCGTTTGCAGAGCGGCTTGCTGACGCTGCAGCCAGCGTACGGACAGATCACTGTGGCTCAGCAGCCGCAGTTGCGGCAAAGGGTGACATTGGCTGTCACCCGGCCCGTCAAAAACCAGGCGTTCTCCCAGACGTCCGGTATAACGCAGCATCGGGGTCCGCGGAAAGAGCCGCACCCGGCAGCGCACACGCCCCATCGGCTCACCCTGCACATCGTCGGCGATCTGCACGCCAAAGCGGGGCAGGCCAGGTGGCGGGCAGGCCAGAAACTGGCGCAGAAAGGCCTGAGAAGCGGGTGATACCATCTCATCAGCCTGAAGCATCAGCACCCAGTCCCCACTGGCCGCTGCCAGCAACTGATTGCGAGCCACAGACAAGTCAGGCAAGGCCTGAGGGGCACCCTGCAGCACACGGGCCCCCAGCGCCTGGGCACATAAAACCGTTCCGTCATCTGAGTTCAGGTCAAAGACCAGAATCTCAGCGGCCAGATCCTGTACCGCCGCCAGGCAGTCTGGCAGGATCTCAGCGGCCTGCCAGGCCAGCACACAGACCGACAAGCGGGCAGTCCGGGGCAGATATTGCACCGGAAAAGCAGGCAAAGAAACCGCGCTGACCGGCCAGGGAGGAACACCTGCCGAATGCCCCGGAAAGCGCTCAGCCAGCCCCTGAAAACAAGTCTCAGCGAGATCTGTCTGCCCTGCAGCCTGCAGGGCATGTGCCAGCAGCGCCAGAGTTTCTGCATAGACCAGCTGGCGCTGAAAAACCTGCTGCAACAGCTCCAGCGCTTCTGTTAAGGGCAACAAAGGCAGCAGGCGAGAGTAAACGGCAAAGGCATTTGGAACCGCCCGATGCAAAGAAAGCAGCAGCGTGCGCTGGCGCTCAGACGAACAGTCCGCCCGCTGAATCTGCTCCCAACGCTGACAGGCTGTTGGAATATCCAGCAGATCCTCGCTGGATTCGGGCAATGGCGCCGGCGCCGGATGCCAGGCCGGGGCATTCAAATCACAGGCGCCATAGGTCAGCAATGACAGCTGCCCACGCTGCGCAAAACTGCTCTGCAGCGCTGGCAGCGCTTCGGGGCGCAGCAGCAGACAGGCCGGAAAAGCCTGCAAAGCCGTGGTTTGCAAATTGGGTGGGCGCCCCAGGCTGTGACGGGCCTGCTCCTGATAGAGCCGGGCGGCAGCATGATGCTGCTGCCCCGACTGTACCGGTAAAAAGCGCGGGCTGATCCACTCCCATTCGGCCAGTTCAGCCAGCCAGGCTTTTAAAGACGCCGGATGCCAGATCAAACCATCCTCCAGCCACAGAATCGGCGCTTTGCTGCGGGCCGCCGGCAGCACCGCCTGCATAATCTGCAAAGGATGAAAGCGCAACGGATAGCTGATCACCCGGCAGGTCAGCCCCAGACCATGAAACAGCCGGCGGGGATCATAGGGCTGTCCGTTGTTGATCACCGTCAGACGCAGGCGCGTCATCTCCCGCAGGCTTTCGAGCAGAGGCAGATAGGTGGGCAAAGGAGGCGGCAGGCTGTTGAGCAGCAAATAAACCTGAATGGGCATGCTGCATTATATCCCCTGACGGGCCAAAGCATCAGCTGTCTGCTTTCGGTACCCGGTCAAAACAGGCTAAAATACCCCTGAAATCTAGACTGAGGTATCCATCATGAGCGCAAACCCCGAATTTTTGATTGTCCAGGCCGCAAAAAAACAGCCGGTTTCCCGCCGTCCGGTCTGGCTTATGCGCCAGGCTGGCCGCTATATGCCCGAATTCCGGGCCATCCGCGCCAAGGTGGACTTTTTAACCCTCTGCGACACCGCCGATCTGGTGGTCGAAGTCACCCTGCAACCGGTCGATCAGCTGGGCATTGATGGAGCCATTATCTTCTCCGACCTACTGATTCCGGCCCGCGATATGGGCGCTGACCTGGAGTACGTCAAAGGCGAAGGTCCGGTGATTCACAACCCCATCCGCCACCACGACGATCTCAAAAGCCTTAAAGATCCTGACCCCAGCGAAGACTCACCGGCCCTGGGCACAGCCATCAGCATGCTGCAGAAACAGCTGGAGCCCAGCATTCCCGTACTGGGCTTTACGGGTGCGCCCTGGACCACCGCCGCCTATATGATCGAAGGGGGCGGCAGCCGCAACTATATTCAGATCAAAGAGATGATGTACAAAGCCCCCGAAACCTTTTTTGCCCTGCTCGACAAGGTGGTGCCCGTGCTGGTGCGCTACCTCGACTACCAGGTGCGCGCCGGGGTGCGCATGGTGCAGATCTTTGACTCCTGGGCCGGCAATCTCTCCCACAGCGATTACCGCCACTACGCCCTGCCGGCCACCCAGGCCGTGGTGCAGGGGTTTAAAGCCCTGCATCCTGAAGTACCGCTGATTCTGTATGTAGGTAACTCCGGCCATATTCTGGAGGCCACCGCCGAAAGCGGTGCCGACGTGCTCAGCCTCGACTGGCGCGTGGATCTCAAGGATGCCGCCCGCCGCGTGGGCGACAAGGTGGGCTTTCAGGGCAACCTCGACCCGGTGCGCCTCTTTTCGACCGCTGACGATGTTGAAGCCCAGGTCAAAGCCCTGCTGCAGGATTTTGACTGGAAAACCGGCCATGTCTTTAACCTTGGCCACGGCATTCTGCCCGGCACGCCGGTTGAAAACGTCAAGCGTCTGGTAGAGACGGTCAAGCGCTATGGCTAATTCAGCGGCCTCAGGCGACTATGTGCTCCCCCGGGAGCTGCTGCAGCGCTACGCCAAACCCGGCCCGCGCTACACCTCTTACCCCACAGCCCCGGTCTGGTCCGACAGTTTTGACGCAGCCGAAGCCCGCAGACTCTACGCCCAGAACAACCCCGCCGACAGCCAGGCCCCGCTGGCGCTTTATGCCCATATCCCCTTTTGCACCAGCCTCTGCTGGTACTGCGGCTGCCACGTTAAAATTGAGCGCAACAAAGCCAAAGTCACCGGGCCCTATCTGCAGGCCCTCAGGCAGGAGCTGGCCCTGCTCAGAGCCGAACTGGCCCCGGGGCGCCAGATCTCGCAGATGCACTGGGGCGGCGGCACCCCCACCTATCTCTCGCCTGAAGACATCAGCGAGCTGACGGCCAGCATTGTGGCCGCCATCCCCCGCGCAGAGGGGGCTGAGTTTTCGATTGAAGTGGACCCGCGTGTCACCACCGATGAACACCTGCAGGCCCTGCGCGAAAGCGGCTTTAACCGCCTCAGCATGGGCGTACAGGACTTTAACCCTCAAGTACAGGCCGCCGTTCACCGCATTCAGCCCTTCGAAAAAACCGCGGAGCTGATTCACAATGCCCGCAAGCGGGGCTTTGTCTCGATCAATATTGACCTGATGTACGGCCTGCCGCACCAAAGTGTTGAGAGCTTTGCAGCCACTTTGGATCAGGTCCGGGAACTGGATCCTGACCGCATCGCCCTGTTTCACTATGCCCATGTGCCCTGGCTCAAGCCGGCCCAGAAGCTGATCAAAAGCGAAGACCTGCCCGATACCGAAAGCAAGACCCAGATTTTTGAACTGGCCGTTGCCACTTTTCTGGCACGGGGCTACCGCTATATTGGCATGGATCACTTTGCCAAGCCTGACGATGAGCTGACCCTGGCCCAGCAGGCCGGCAGCCTGCGCCGCAACTTTATGGGCTACACCACCCAGGCGGGTGTGGATCTCTATGGCCTGGGCGTGTCGTCAATCTCAGAAATTGACGGCCATTTTGTGCAAAACCTGCGCGCCATTCCAGATTATGAAGAGCGGCTGGCCGCAGGTCAGCTGCCCACCCTGCGCGGCATGTGGCTCAGCCCCGACGACCTGCTGCGCAAGGCCGTGATCGAAGAGCTGATCTGCAACGGCGTGCTGGACTTTGCCGCCATCAGCCAGCGCTTCGCCATCGACTTTGAGAACTATTTTGCCGCCGAGCTGCAGGCCTGCGCACCACTGGCTGAAGATGGCCTGATTGCCCTCAACGCCGGGCAGATCCGCGTGCAGCCGCGGGGCCAGATTCTGATCCGCAATGTCTGCATGATCTGGGACGCTTACCTGCAGGCCCAGCAGAGCAAGCAGATGTTTTCTCAGACGCTCTGAAGCCGTTAAATCAATGTTTTTTTGTCAAAAGTCATGTCATGAGCGGGAGTGTCAAGTCTTTGGTGTAAACCATCCGAGAGCCTCATAAATGCTTGTTG
>JACYMC010000217.1 GCA_015272195.1 Candidatus Sericytochromatia bacterium | reverse complement strand
ACAAATTGGCTTGAAAACATGATGATTGCTGCATCTTTGGGAGGATGGTCGCGGGCAAAATGACTTTACCAACAGAAAGCGTTAGAACTAGACTTGTTTCTGAATCATGACCGGAAAGGCGACCAGGCCCTGCAGGCCACAGGCCAGGGCCGGACGGGCACGGGCATTGGCATCCGGGTCACACTGGGTAAAGTCTGTTACCACTGGCTGCTGATGGACCAGCACCTTTTGCAGATTGCTGTCTTTGGGGTAATGCTTACGGCTCTGGGTCAATTGCCGCAAGGGCCGGTGGCGTTCAGGGTCCACGTCATGTCAGAGATCGCTGGCCACCAGCCGGGTTCTTTCGGCAGTGCTTTCCACCATGGCGGTATGACCCAGGGGCCAGCCGGTATACTGCGAAATACTGTGCATGGTTTCCACAAACACCGCCTCCGCATCCAGGGCCGAGTTGGCAATGCTGGCCACGGCTTTGAGCAATTCCAGCCGGCGCTCACTTTCCTGCAGGGCATAGTTGGTGCTGATCAGCTCCGATGTACGGCTTTCAACCCGCACCTCAAGCTCCTGATTCAGCTGCAGAATATGCTGACGCTGGCCAAAGTCCTTGAGCAGATAGCGAATCACGCGCTCCAGGGTGGTGGGCTCCAGCCTGCTTTTGACAATGTACTCGTCCACGCCAGCCTTCATGGCATCGAGGTCGGTCTTATAATCCTCGCGGGCGGTCAGCAGAATCAGCGGAATCTGACAGCCCTGCTGGCGGGCCTGCTGCACCAGTTCCACCCCGTTGCCCGTGTCGAGAAAGTAGTCCACCAGCCCCAGCAAATGCTGTTTCTGCGCCACCAGGGCTTCAAGCCCGCTCTCAAAGGTGTTGCACCAGAGAATCTCAATCGGGCAGGGCAGGGCTTTGTGCAGCAGAGCGCTGGCAATCAGATAATCACTTTCTGAGTCTTCGATCATCACAATGCGAAGCAGGTCAGGGTAAGCATCAAACATTAAGGCAGACTCCTGCAGGCTGAATGGGCGCGCCGCTGATTTATGATAACATTTCGTGACCGCGCTGACCGGGGTATGCTAAACCAGAGAAGCCAATAATTCCTGAATCTCAGCGTCGTCAGGATCCAGCGCTGCCGCCTGCAGCAAGGCCTCACGGGCCTCAGCCGGCTGTTGCAGTGCCAGCTGACACAGGGCCAGATTGTAAAGGGTCTGGGCATTGGCCCCATAGCTCAGCGCCACCTGATAATGGGGCAGGGCCTCAGCGAACTGCTCCAGCAGGCGATAGCTCTCGGCCAGCAGAATGGCACGGTTGAGCAGGCCAAAAACGTCGTCGTGGCGGGCCTGCAGCAAGGCCAGGGCTTCTGGATAACGGGTCTGATTGAGATGGCAAACGGCCGCAAAATACTGCAGGGTGCCGTCCTGCGGTCGGTAGCGCAGCGCCCGGCTGAAGCTGCGCAGGGCGGCCTCGGTCTGGCCCTGCTGCATCAGGGCATGGCCCCCTTCCAGCAGGGCATGACTGATTTCATTGCCCGGATGAACGATAAAATCCGTTTCAAAGCAGGCCTGCAGGGCTTGTGGCATCTCGGCCGTTTTGCAAATCAGCAGGCTGTGCAGGGCGTTTTCGGGCGCTGATGTGCTCAGGCTGCAGACCCCTGCAAACGTGGCCAGGGCCGCAAACAAAGGAAAGTTGACCGGGTGGGCCAGGCTCTGGCCGTGGCGGGTGGCGCTCTCGGGCCGCAGGCCCTGCATCCAGCCGGCATCAGGGTAGGCTTTGTCGTTGAGCAGCAGCAGGCCGCCGGACGCGCAGCGTTCCAGCAACAGGCTAAGACTGTGCAGGCCCGCGGCCGAATAACCCACCGAGGCCAGCGACCAGTCAGCCACAAGGTCTTTGACCAGCGCCTCATGGGCCGGGCTGGCAAAGATCGCCGCCGGGGCTTCGCGCACAAAGCGCTGGCTTTCGTGCAGCTGCTCCGGCGGGTAGTCTGGGCGGGTCAGCAGGGGCTCCAGCAGGAGCTGATGGAGCAAACCGGCCTGCAGAGCAGAAAGTTCAGCCTGCTGTAGCGCAGCAGACCAGGCTGTCGCCAGAGCCTGCTGCAGCCAGGCGCGCAGATCACCGCCATCAGGCAGATCACCTGGCTGCAGAGCCAGCAGCGCAGTGGCCACCTGCTGCTGGGCGGCAAACAAGGCCTCAAAAGCAGGCCGCTGCGGGTGCTCAGGTGGCAAACTGGCGCTGAGATCGTAAGCACCCAGGCTCTCAGCCAGGCCCTGACAAAAGAGTGCCAGGGCTTCGGGATCGGTCTGCGTATCAGCATCCGCTTCAGGGTCAAAGCCCAGCGGGTACCAGCGCAGCTGGCTGTGCTGACGCAGCCAGTCCTCGCCCTGCTTCAGCAGCACGGCTGTCGGCAGGGTGCTGTAAAAATAGTTGGCCAGCACCAGATCAAAGCCGTCAGCCGGCCATTCCAGCGGCTGGCCGCTGAGATCAATAGCCTGCTGCGGGTTCTGGCCGTCAAGGCAAACAATCTGCAGCTGCCCAGCTGTGACCCGCTGGGCAAAGGCCGGGTGGGCCGCCAGCTGCTGCAGACCCGGCAGCGAAAAGTCACTCAGCCAGTAGGTCACGGGCTGATCCGGGGCCAGCTCTGCCAGGGCCTCCAGCATATTCAGGGCCAGCAGGCCCAGGCCGGCCCCCAGCTCCAGAATCTGAAGACTGTTCTGCGCTTTGGCGGCCGCTGCCGGGCGGGCCAGCAGCAGGCGCACGATCTGGCGGGCCAGACAGGGGTTGGACGAGATATTAAAGGGCACTTCCTGCTTCAAAAAGACAGCGGCCCCTTCGCGCTGGTAGTACTGGCGGTGCTGCTGCCAGATCAGCGCGGATTCATAAGGCTGAAAGGGTTCAAGGGCAAGATACATGATTGACTCCAGATGCAGACATTCAGATCGGAACAGGGTGGGCCGACAGGCCGAGACTCAGCCAGCCGCTGACCTGATTGCAGACGGCGTTCTGGCCAAAGATCAGGCCGTGCTCCTGTTTGCGATCGCTGGCCAGGGCTTTGAGCACCGGCTGGCCCACAATCACGCAGCGGCCGCAGGGCTTGACCAGGGTAAAGGTAAAATCGCCCAGTCGCAGGGCCTGCCAGTGATCTTCGGCCCAGGGATCTGCCTCACCGCTGAGCACCAGATTGGGCCGAAAACGCTGCATGGGTACGGGCTCAGCCAGGCGCTGATTGAGCGCTTCAAGTGAGCTGCTGAGGGTGATCAGATAGGGGTAACCGTCGGCAAAGCCGACCGCATGCCCAGGGGCAAAACGCGGATTCGTTTCGCGGTGACTGGATTCAGGCAGATAGACCAGGCGCAGGGGGCGCTGCAGGCGCTCAGAGAACCAGGCATTGATCTCAGCACCAAAGCAGCGGGCCGCAACCTGACTGCCCCAGACCTGCACCGAAATCAGCGGCAGATCGGCCGTGGCGGCCTCATCAAGCGGCAGAGCCAGACTGGCTTCAGGCGCGCCGGGCTTGTGCCAGTTCAGCAGCAATTCGCTGTTGCTCAGCGCCGTGCTCAAAAAGCGCAAATCCGGGCTGCTGCGCTGCGAGACAAACTCCCCGCTGGGGTCGACCAGCATCCAGCGGCGGTCATATCTGAGGCCCCGGGACGTGAGTTCCGCCCGCTGCAGGGCAATGCCACCGGCTGATTTGAGCGGGTAAACCCAGAGTTCACTGAGGTGCAGAGGCTCAGGCGCGCTGGTTGCCATAGATTTCGGCAGCGGGTTTGAACAACACCCAGGAGGTCAGAATGTATTTGTCGTTGGAGAGGGGCACATGGCCTTTATGGGTATGGGTAAAACCCGCCGGGGCAAACACCAGCTGGCCTTTGGTGGGCTTAAGCTTGCGCTGCTGGTAGTAAAACTCGGTTTCGCCGCCCTCACGCACATCGTTGAGATAATACATAAACAGCAGCACCCGGTGCAGGGCCAGACAGTCGTCTTCGTACATTGAGGGGTAGATTTCAGAGTGGTAGTGGTGATAGCCGCCCACCTTGCGGGTATAGCGCTGCAGATTGATCGTGCCCAGGCGGTAGACCTTGCGCACCAGCTGCAGCACCGTATCGTCTTCAAGCATGGCCAGTACCTCATCGGTGATGCGGATCGGCTGACCGGTCTGCATATCGGGCACCGAGAGGGTCATGGCCCCGGTCATCAGGTGGGGGTATTCGCGGATATATTTCACCAGATAGCGCTCGGTCAGGCGCTCAATCTCTTTGGCTTCACTGGCCCAGCCCGGCTCGGTGGAGATGTTGATATCCACACTGTCTTTGGCGTCAGCCACATAGCCGTGGCCGGTGATGCCGGGCCCTTTGCTGCGGTCCCGCTCAAACTTGCTGATCAGGGTCTTGCAGTGCTCAGGGCTGAGCACATTGTCATAGCTGCTGATAAAATCCATGGCGCGTTCCTTTCAGAGGCTTTGCCTCCCACTATACCCGATCTGTGCGGACGCAGTGGCCCCCGCGCTGCGGTATTTGAGCTGGTCAAAGGGTAGGCCGCGCCAGTCGCGGTAGAGCACCCCTGACACGCTTTGCAGCGGCGGTGGCGCTTCGCCGTGCAGCTCCGCCTGATAAATGGACCAGAAATTGCTGTGCACCGGCATCTCAAAGGACTGATCCTGCAGCTGCACGCCCAGCAGGGCCTGGCTGAGCTGCAGGGCCTGCTGCAGCTCAGCCAGTAAGGGCTGCAGCCGCTCTGCCGGCAGGTTTTTGTGCAATAAATCCAGCAAAATCAACTGCTGATCGGCAAAAAACAGTGACCAGCTGCCGGTCTGGCTCAGACCATGAAAGAGATAATCCTCCACCCCCATCCAGACCTCCCCTTTGCCTGGCAACTGAATCGGACAGAGCTCCGGCTGGCCTTCGCTGATCTGCCGGGCTTTGTGCCGTAAAAATTCGCGCAGCTCACCCATCACCGCCGTGCGGGGCCAGTCGCCCTGGAGGTAATGCTGCAGCAGCTGGCCATAACCCAGGCCGGCCAGGACTTTGAGCAGCACCCAGGGCAGCTGCAACAGCTTGCGGTTAAAATACAGCAACTCGGCCCACCAGGCCAGCCCGCGCATCTGCTGCCAGTCAGCGGTGCTGAAGCTTTCGCTGGCGATCACCAGCTCCTGAAACTCGGTAATGGCCTGCCGGGTGGGGGCCATGGGTTCAGCATAGGGCGTGATCACACTCTGAATCTGGTGTCGGGCCCGGTAATCGGGCTGGTTCATGGGCGCGTTGGGCAGCAGGTAGACGTTGTAAAAGCGGATCAGGTGGTGCTGGCCTTCGTTGATGACCTGATCAATACCGGCCAGAAAGTCGGCCGGGGTATCGCCCGGCAGGCCCACCAGCATATCGGTGTAGGTCTGCACGCTGTCGCGGCGAAAGCGCTGCTGCAGTTCGCGGTAGCTGTCAAGCGAAATATTGTCGCGCTGAATGTGTTTGAGCACGCGGGGGTTGACCGACTGCAGTGAGAGCGTCACGGCCTGGTTCAGACCGGCATGGGCAATGCGGGTCTGAATGGCGTAGGCCCGCTCGGTCACGTTTTTGGTGTTCTGGATATAAAACACCTTCGGAAAGCCGCTCTGCTGGCGGGCACGCACCATTGCGTCGGTTAAGTCCAGATCGCGTTTGAGCATGCCGTAATTGGCGTCGCAGCAATACACTGTGTGCATGCGGTGCCGGGCAAACCATTCAATTTCGGCCAACAGACGATCTTCATCAAAGCGGCTGACCTTGCTGGCGGTGGCCGAGCCCCAGTCGCAGAAGCTGCACGAAAAGGGGCAGCCCCGGTTGGTTTCCCAGAGCGCCAGCCAGCGCGCGGTCGGGTCACGCCGCAATAAAGGCTCAAACACACCCGTCAGATACGGTGAAGGGACCTGGCTTAAATCGATCTGACGCGGGCGCGGGGCCGTGCGCTGGTAGTCGCCCGCAGTATCCAGATACGAAATACCGGCCACCGTTTGCCAGTCCGGCTGGCCGCTTTGCCACTGCTCCAGCAGCTCCAGAAAGGTCTGCTCACCTTCGCCGTGTACGGCCAGATTCACCGCCGGGTGCTGGCGCAAAAAGGCCTCGGCCTGCTGCGGCCCGGCGGGCACATGGGGGCCACCAAACACAATCAGGCAGCCAGGTTTCTGTGCGCGCACGGCGGCCGCCAGCTGCAGCGAATACTGCCAGTTCCAGGTATAACAGCTGAAGGCCACCACATCAGCCGGCGCAGCCTGCATCAGGCTGTGCTACAGCGGCCGGCGCTCAAACAGAGGCGGCAAAAAGGTAAAAGCCGCCGGCTGGCGGGCGTGGCGCTGCACGTAGGCCTGCAGCAACCCGGCCACATAGGGCAGGTAGTTTTCCTGCAGATAGGGCTGGTTGATCTGCACAATCTGCACCACCACAGCGCGCGGCGGCGCAAGCGGAACGATCTGCGCTTTATTCACCGGCATGCAGCAGGCGGGTGCGCCAGGAGTAGCGGGCCCAGGCCAGGCCCAGGGGCGGAATCACCACGCAGATCACAAAAATCACAAAGGCCAGAAACGAGAGGCTCCAGCCAAAGTGCTGGGCCAGCCGCACCCAGTCATTTTCGAGGCCAAAGGAGCCGTTACTGAGATACCAGGCCCGGCTTTTGGCGCTTAAAAACAGGCTGCCGTTGAGAATCAGGTTCTGAAACCAGAGGTACCAGGCCAGGGCCGCATACAGCGTGCGCTCTTCTTCGAGCACTTTGCCGGGCACCAGCGCGCGCCAGAAAAACACCGTGGCAATGATCATTTCTCCGCCGTGGCCGCCCATCAAAAACACCAGCTCCTGCAGCAGCGTAAAGGCCAGCAAGGGGTAGCTCAGGGCCAGAGCCCCAAACGAAAACATCAGCAGGCGGGCTTTGACCTTCCAGAAATACACGCTGGCCGCGATCAAAAAGGCCCAGACCGGCAGGGTAATCCAGAGCGACTGATCAAAGTGCACGGTGGCCGCATGGCCATCCAGGCGCAGGGCCGGCAGGGCAAAATGCCCCAGATACCAGGCGCTGAGCGTGTGCCCCATTTCATGCACCACCGAGCTGAAAAACCAGCCAATGGTTTTGATCAGGTAAATCGGAAGCGAAAAAAACAGGGCCCAGGCCAGGCCGACCAGCAGGTAATAATACGAGGAGCGGGTCTTGAAGGCGTCGATCGGTTCTTCCCAGGATTTTTTGCGTGGCAGCGTCGCAGGGCCGTCTTCAGCCCAGGCTGAGGCTTCAGCGCCGGCATAAGCTGCCAGGGGGCGGTAAGCCACATCGGGCGGGGCAAAGCTTTCTGCTCTCCCCTCAAAAGAGCGCGCGTCACTGTCAGCAAAGGGCCGCGCTGCTTCTGCAGCACTGGCCGGGGCGGTTTCGCTTACGGCAGGGGCCACGCGCCGCAGCACCTCACTGCACATGGCGCAGATCAGGGCTTCAGGTGCATTGTTGTACTGGCAGGCCGGGCAGGTTTGAGAAGTGCTCATGTTTGTTTTCCTGCCTTTCAGCATAGCGCATTGCCCGGCCGGCTTCAACGGGGGTCAGCGTCGCTTTCCTTCCAGCTTTTCTTTGCGCTTTTGCCAGTCAGGCATCGCTCTGCTTAGAAGCCGATAAAAGGAGGCATTGTGATGCAGACATAAGAGATGACACAGTTCATGCACCAGAACATAATCAATGCTAGTTCTAACGCTTTCTGTTGGTAAAGTCATTTTACCCGCGACCATCCTCCCAAAGATGCAGCAATCATCATGTTTTCAAGCCAATTTGT
>JACYMC010000143.1 GCA_015272195.1 Candidatus Sericytochromatia bacterium | reverse complement strand
GGCTGGCTGGCTCAGATGATAGGCTGTCTCAGGACTTTTCATTCTGAAGCACTGTGTTCAGCATGTGTCCCTTGAAAAAAGTGGTATCATAATAGTATCATTAATTTATGCCGAAAAAAATTCGCCAGCTGATCCAAAGTCTTGAGAAAGCCGGTTTTATCAACCGGGGTGGCAAGGGCAGTTATCGCAATTATTCGCATCCCAAAGGGATTTATATCACGCTGTCGGGCAATCCCGGCGATGATGCCAAGCCGTATCAGGAAAAACAGGTGCGCGAAAAAATAGAGGAGGCCAAACGATGAAGCCTGCTGATCGTTATCTTAAACTGGTGGAGTGGTCAGACGCCGACGGCTGTTATGTTGGTTCTGTGCCTGGCTGGCTGGGCGCTTGCTGTCATGGTGATGATGAGGCCAGCGTGTATCAGGAGCTGTGTCAGATTGTGGCCGAGTGGGTGGATACACTGACCCGCGAAGGCCAGCCTTTGCCGCCGGCCACAGCCGGTAAAGCCTACTCGGGCAAGTTTCAGTTGCGTCTCAGTAGCGATTTGCATCAGACCCTGGCCATTAAAGCCTTGCAGCAAGGCGAAAGCCTGAATCATCTGTGCGTTCGTTTGCTGAAAGAGGCAGTGCAGCCCAGTGCCTGATGCGCTCTGTGCTCAGTTCGGCAGAATCATCAGGAGGTATTCACGTTCAGACTCGATATCGTTGCCTGTGTCCTGAGCTTTGACATACCCGCTCAGAAGAGGCAGCAGTTCACCCATCTGATCGATGCTCAGGCCCTGATCGACATAGCGCTCTACGCTCTGGCGCAGCGCGGGTTCCTGGATCTGCGCCAGATGCTCCTGGATGTTGAACCTCAACAGTTGATCGCTGCGCAGGTAGCGTTCGGGTGTAAGGGCTGTGTAAGCGCTGAGATCCTGGGCTTCGGGGGGCAGGGCCGGGGGCGGGTCGAGGCTCACGGCTGAGCGCAGGCGGGCTTCAAAGTCGGCGCGGGGGATGGTGTTTTGTTCGCCCCAGGGGTTGAGCAGATAGGCCTGCTGGTCGTCGAGATGGGTCAGCAGCAGGGCGTGCCCGCTGTCGCCACCCTGCCGGTTGGTGCCCCAGTCCAGATCCACCACCACCGGCTGCTGACCGGCGGTCAGGCTCTCTTGCGCGTGCTGCAGCACCTCGGCCCGGCTGCTGGCCGGCTGGTCAAAGATGCTGCGGGCGGGCTGCACGCGCTCATCGCCAAAGAGGCCGGTGAGCAGGCGCTGGCTTTCTTCGAGGCGCAGGCCGCCGCTGCCGTCGAGGGCCGTTTCACCCCGGCTGCCGTTTTGCTGGTGCAGATCGCGGGCGTTGTCGTAATCGAGGGCATAGCCATTGGCATACTCCATCATGGCCGGCTGAATCAGGCGGCTGGCCACCGAGCGTCCGCTCTGCTCGGCCTGCTCTGTGCCCGGCACGCGGGGCAAAAAGGCGCTGTTGACCCGCGCGCGGCCAGAGGGGCTGGCCAGACGCTGGGCCGTACGGGCATAAGCTGCCGGGTCGTCCATGGCCAGGAGCATTTCAGCGCGGGCAGCCGCACAGGTGCCTTTGCTGCGCTGGCTGATGCTGGTGGGAAAGGCGATGTTTTGCAGGGTGCTGTTAAACAGGGCCTCGCCCTCGTCGCGCAGGGCCGGGTCGAGGCTGTCGTACTGGCGCAGGTCTTCAAGGGCGCTGAGCACCTCGTCATCCACTTTGCCCTGGCGCAGCAGCTCAGCCATCGAGGCCACGGGACTGTTAACATAATGCCCCTCAGTACCTGAGGCCGTGCCGGTGCGGGCGGCTTCACCGCCGAGGCCCTGCACTTCGGGCAGCATGGCTTCGCTCAGGCCGTCATGGCTTAAGACATCGAGCACCCGTGCCTGCTGCTCAGCGGGCAGGCTGCTGAAACCTTCACCGGCCTGGCGGTTCAGGATACTGGCGAGGCTGTCGCGGCCCGCCTGCTGGTAGGCGGCATCCAGCCGGGTGCTGAGCGGCTGCTGAATCATGGGCTGCACGGCCTGGGGCAGATAGCTGCTGGCCTGCCCGGCGTTTTCGAGCAGGTAGACTTCGGCATCTGACCAGCGGGTCTGGGTGCGGCTCTCGGCATAGTCATTGAGCACGGCCTGATCCCGTGGCTGCACGGGCTGGGGCAGCTGCACGACCCCATCGATCAGGGTATCCGGACCCGGCAGGGCCTGGGTGGGCGTGGGCCAGCGCATGACCGTCGGATCAAAATCACTTTGCTGGGGCGCTTCGGGCACGCTCTGGCTGTCGTGCCAGGTTTCAGGAGTGCTGGGCGATTCTGCTTCGGCTGCCGGGGTCTCGCCCCAGCCGGTCAGGGCTTGCAGTTGCTCCCCGGCCTGTCGGGGCAGGCTTTCTATTTCTGACCAGGTGGGCAGGCGGTAGCCGCCAATGCTGAAGCCGTCACTCATGATGCACTCTCCCTCACAGTTGCTTTTTTTATTTTAGCACAGCGTCTGGCAGGGCCTCTGTGCCCAGTTTGTAAAAGGCCCTGAGCTGGGCGAGGTAGTCTGCCAGCGGCGGCAGGCCGAGGCTGGCGCGGCGTTCGTCAACCTGTTCGGGAGCTTCGAGGGGGTAGACTTCGAGCTGGTTTGCTTTGATCAGCACTTGCGTACCGTAGCGCTGCGGCTGGCCGGTATTTTTGAGCACCCGGTCTGTCAGCAGGGCCAGGGCCTGACCGGGGATCTCACCGGCGGCGTAAGCGGCTTTGATATCTTTGAGCATGGCCATTTGAAACGCGGGCTGTGCATCGGCGTGCTGCACCAGTACAAAGGCCGCCTGCACCCCATCGGCGCAGACCATGCTGCGGCTGGGCCAGCCGTGTTGTTTGAGCAGGGCCATCAGCTGCTGCAGGCGCGCGCTGTCGTTGTGCTGAATGCGGGCGACGTCTTCGGGCGTGAGCTGGCTGAGCCCCTGATCGGTGAGCAGTTGGCGATCGGCCTGATCGGCAGCGAGCAGCGCCAGCAAGGTCTGGCGCAAGGGATGCTGGGTGTGCTGGTCTGGCGGGCAGGCCTGTGCTTTTGCACTGACAAGGCTTAAGGCGCTGGCCAGCAGGAAGGTGCAGATGAACTGTGGTTTTGGCATGGATGTCCTTTGAATTTTTGGCTCAGAATTAAGGCTGAATATGCGTATGCTTTAGTATATAATCAGTAAATGATCCGATATTAAGTATCTTAAAATCTTATAGGGTGGTCCATATAAACATGGTACTATACACTCTATGTATACAGCTGTAGTAACAAATTCAACAAATCCTCCAAGACCTTATTTTGCACGCCATGAGACCTTTCATCCGCGATACGGTTGGCTCAAAAAAGCCGTTGATCGTGTGAGTGAAGACGCAAATGTTTTTACCAGAGAAGACGCCCCTGTTGTGCTGGGGGTTGGCAAAAATATGGTTTCCGCCATCCGTTACTGGGCGCAAGCATTTAAGCTGATTGAAGCGGCGCAAGGTGATGAAAACAGTGGTTATCAGGCTTCTGAGCTGGGGCAGAATTTGCTACAAGATAAAGACGCCTGGGATCCTTATTTAGAGGATCTGGGCTCCTTATGGTTGTTGCACTGGCATCTCTTAAAGCCGCAATGTCTTGCAACGGCTTGGCATTTTATGTTCAATGAATTCAACCATATCTCTTTTAATGTAGATGATGCATTGTATGGCTTAAATGCATACAAAGACAGTTACTTTCCCAGTGCAAAAACGGCTGAGTCGTCGCTTAAAAAAGATATCCTCTGTATTCTTCGCATGTTCACAGCTTCTGATGGCGAAAAAAAACAGGCCAAAGAAGACTCAATTGCCTCGCCGTTTCAAGAGCTGGGATTGATTCAGCATATTCGCGGACCTTACTACCAGTTTAATGTAGGTGCTAAACCTTCCTTGCCACCTGAAATCATTGCTTTTGCTTGCGCTGATTTTGCCAGCCAACGCGCTGAGGCACGAACGGTTAACATTTCTTCGCTTTTATACGATGAAGGCAGTCCAGGCTTGATTTTCAAGCTTAATGAAGTCAGTTTGCGGGATGCTTTGGAGCAGGTTATGCAACACAACATGGGGCTATATGTCTCAGAATCAGCGGGACTGATGCAGTTGGCTTTTTCTGATTCACCTGCTAAGCTCGCTAACAACATACTTGGATCTTATTTCTCATCATGACTGCAAAACCAACTACACAACCGATACTTCAAAATAATCTGGTCAAACAAGATCTTCGCTCCTTGATTCAGCTAGACCGTCGTTATTCCCGCTCTGTACAACTGGAGCGTGATATGGATCATGCAGATGCTGTGAGAGGCTATGTGATTACGCCACGCGCTCAAGAAGCATTAGATCGCTTCTTTGATGCGCTTTTGCCAGGTAAAACACGGGCTTTTACCATTACAGGTGTATATGGCACGGGCAAATCGTCTTTGGCTCACTTTATAACAGCTCTTACCAGCCCTAGCTCAACGCCCAGTTTTGAGAGCAGTTGGGAAATTTTAAAAGCCCTTTCACCTGACGCACTGCATACCAAGTGGCGGCAGGCTTTTGAGCAGCAGGTAGGCTCCAAAGGCTTCGTTAGAGCCGTTGTGACGGCACGGCGTGAACCTATTCACCACACCATTTTGCGCGCCTTGGTTTTTGGTGTCACCAAATACCGCGCTCAGCATAAACAGACTGCGCTTGGAGATGAGTTATTTTTAACTCTTAGCGCTGCACTGCAAGATACTGATCAAGAACGAGATTTTGAGCCCACTTTAATTTTGGAGTGGATTCAATCCATTCAGGAACAGTTTGGGACAGGTATTTTATTGATTGTTGATGAACTGGGCAAAGCTTTTGAGTATGCGGCTCAGTATCCGCGTCGCAGTGACTTATATTTGCTACAGCAATTGGCTGAGTATCCTTCTCTGAATGCGCGTCAAGGTCTTTTTTTCTTTGGCTTATTGCATCAGGCTTTTTCCGAATATGCCCGCAGTATGTCAGGCGAGCAGTTTCAGGATTGGGCCAAGGTGCAAGGGCGCTTTGAGGATATTTCGTTTACTGAGTCGCCAGAAGATATTTTACGCCTGATGGGTTTGTCTTTGGTGCATGACCGTGTTTTAAAGGGGCCTTTAAAATCCTGGGCAAATACATGGCATGGTATCTTTAAAAGTTGGTCTGAAGGAAACCCGGTGATTTCACCAGACGTTTTGGCTCAAGTCTATCCTTTACATCCCTTCTCCGCTTTACTTTTGCCGCAACTATGTCAGCGCTATGCTCAAAATGAGCGCTCTCTGTTTACGTTTCTAGGCTCTCAAGAGCCTCATGCTTTGCCTGCGTTTTTACGTCAAGCTAATTTATCTTTAGGGCACTTGCCCACAATTCATTTAGATCAGATCTATGATTATTTTGTTGAATCGGCAAACTTATCTATTTCTTCACAGGGCTCCTCCCAACGTTGGTTAGAAATTCAAAACCGCTTGGCGGATGCACGTCAGCTTCCGCTTGATCTGCAGCGCGTGCTTAAAACCATTGCCGTATTTAATCTTGTGGCTTTAAACAGCACTTTTAGAGCGCGGCGAGCAGTTGTGGTTAACGCTATGTTGGACTTACCTGCGGAGTCGAGTGATGCAGACTATCAGTATTGGGATCAGCAAATAGATGCTTTGATTGCTCAGAAGTTTGTGAGTTGGTGGTCCAGCTTTGATGAGCTGCGAATTTGGCAGGGCTCTAACTTTGATATTCAAAGTCATTTGAATGCTGCCGTGCAAGAGCAACAGGCCAGTTTGTTGTCTGTATTTACTCAGCACATCCCCTTAACACCTCTGGTTGCACAGCGTCACTCTTACATCACAGGTGCTTTACGGTATTTTGAGCGTTTGTATTACCACCCTGACCGTAAAGAAAGTGCATTGCTGCAACCAGACTCAAATGCAGATGGCTTTATCTATTATGCTTTAACCTGTGAGATTCCTGCTGGGTTACCTTCTTTAACAGCTGATGGACGGCCCATTCTGTATCTTACCCATCCAGAAATTGATATTTTGATTCAACTGGGTAAAGAACACGCGGCTTTACATCAGGTATCATTGTCTGCGCCTGAGTTAAAAACAGATATTGTAGCCCGTCGGGAGATTGATTACCGCCTGGCCCAGAGTAAGCGTCATTTGATTGAGCGTCTGGAGCGCTTGTTTCACCAGGGCGATGCAAATGTTCGACTTCATACATCCAAAAGCATCCAGCACCTCAAAAGTGAAGCCAGTTTACGTCAGTTGCTTTCAAAGTGTTGTGACGATGCTTATCCCAAGCGTATTGAACTCTGGAATGAATTGATCAATCGTCGAGAGCTAACTACACAAGGTGCTAAAGCCCGTAAGGTGTTAATTCAGCATATGCTGCAAAACAACGGCAAGCCTTTACTGGATATTGATGGCTATGGCCCTGAGCGCAGTATCTTTGAGTCTTTACTACATCACACAGGACTTTATGTTCAAAGTCTTGATGGCAAATTGGGTTTTACTGAGCCGCATTCTGAAAGCTCTCTTAGGCATGTTTGGCAGTATATTGACTCTTTTTGTCGACAAGCCCAAGAAGCTTCTCGTTCGATTGATGAGTTATTTGATAACCTACAAAAACCACCTTATGGTGTTTTGGCAGGCCCTTTGCCTATTTTGTTAACCGCCTATCTCCTATGTCATCCTGATGAAATCTCACTGTTTCAAGATGGTGCCTTCATTCCTGTCTTGGGCTTGGAGCATTTTGAAATTTTGTTTCGACATCCCCAGCGCTTTGCTGTGAAGTCATTCGCTATAGAAGGTATTCAAAGCAGTTATTTTAAAGAATTAGAAACAGCGCTTGTTAGCCCTAAGGCCGCAGTGCTTCCAGCTAAAGAAGGTGTCCGAAATCAAACCATTTTGAGTTTGGTTTCGCCGCTGATGCGTTTTGTAAAGCGATTGCCTGAGTACACGCTGAAAACAGCTTTATTGTCGGATGCAGCCAAACATTTGCGCCAGGCTTTGCAGCAGACCAAAGACCCAGGACAATTGATTTTAATCGACTTGCCTAAGTCTCTGGGCTTTTCTCCTGTATTAGGCGAGCAAGCCTTATCAGAAGATCAGATCCGTGATATTAAACAAGCTTTGATCAAATCACTTAGTGAGCTAAATCAAGCCTATCCTAAAATGTTAGACAAATGTTTGGTCGCTCTTAATAATGCCTTTGGTCAGCCCCAAGAAGCCCATTTAAAAACCCAGTTGAGCCAACGGGCTCACTTCTTAAAAGAAGCTGTGTCCGAACCTTTGTTAAAACGCTTTGTTTTGGCTGCTGCTGACGGCCATAAAGAAGATATACCTTGGTTAGAATCGGTCGTGATGGTTGTCGCAGATAACCCGCCACAATATTGGTCAGATAAAGACTTTGATCAGTTTGAATATCAATTGGAAGTACTCAAACAAAACTTTTTAAATTTTGAGGCGATGCAGTCAACGTTGTCTCAATCGAAACAAAACTTGAGCGATGCCAGGCGTATTGTGCTGACAGACTCTGGCGGTAAAGAACGCCAGCGCATTATTTGGGCTGATACTGACCATCGAAAGCAAGCGGATACAATTGTTCAGGATTTATTGCTCACTGAAAAACTAAAGGATAATCCACGCTTACAAGAAGCGGTATTAGCAATGCTTACAGAGCGAATCTTAGGCGATTAAGTTAGTTTGTATCCCTTCAGCCCCCTTCCCAAAACGCAAATCTCGGCTTAATCTAAATACATGACAGAATCAGAACGCATTGCTTATCTGGAAGAAAAAGTGGCACAGCTTGAGCATGAAAATGCGTTACTCAGAGCTGAGAATGCCGCTTTA
>JACYMC010000168.1 GCA_015272195.1 Candidatus Sericytochromatia bacterium | reverse complement strand
TCAATGTTTGAAGCATGTTTATGGAGTGTTTTAAGGTTGGCGGTTTCAAAACAAATGATGTGCAAAAAAACCAGCCAGGACAGCGTGAGCAAATGCTTTGCCCGGAATTGATGACGCAAACCTTCCAGGCTTTTTCTGATTTCAGGGGGTATACAAGAGAATGGGTACATAGTAGCTTGGCTTCAGACCTTTTTGTATGGTTTTTATTTTGTCTGTAGTTATTCAAAATATACACCATTCTAAAAAGGTCTTCTTTCTTTGCTTTCAGCGATCATGTCAGGCAAAAGCTATGAACATTGAGTATCAGTGAACGGTAGTCTGAAATTTTCAGTTGTTGCGCCATCGATTTGAGACTGGAACCCTTGATAGCGCGCAAAAAACAAGATAAAATCTGATGTAATGTCATATATGCCCCTTTCAAATGTTTCTTAGGGTCTATTTTATTGCCTTTCAGCACTCATGAAAAGATGAGCAAGCCGGCCCAATGGCCGGCCAGCACATCTCAGTACACCCGTTCAGCCTGCAGCAGCGCTTATTTTTCGCCCACCAGCCGGTCAAGGGTCAGGGCCAGACCTTCTTCCTGCTGCAGGGCTTTGAAGACCTGCTGCAGATCCACTGTCGAGCGCTGGCCCAGACAGTCAAAGTGGGCTTCCAGCCAGTGGGCCATTTCGCGCTGGCCGCGCTGGCGCAGCTGGTTTAAAAAACCCCAGCTGGTGTCAAATTTGGAGGCCACCGAAAAGGCTTTCATGGCCTCATCGGCCCGCAGTGAATGTACGTAGTAATATTTGAGCCGGTCGCGGTACTCGTCTTTGATCCAGCCCTGATCCAGCAGCTTCTGCACAAAGGCAATCGCACGCAGATCTTTGAGCAGGGAGGCGTTAAAGGTGATTTCATTGAGGCGGTTGGTAATGCCGTGGGCCGAGGTGGGAATCTCCTCGCGCACAATCGGGTTGATGTGCACAATCAGCAGATCCTGCGAAGTGGTCTGGGAATTAAACGGGAACAAAGCGGGGTTGCCCATAAAGCCGCCGTCCCAGTAATAGTCACCGTCGACTTCCACCGACTGATACAGCTGGGGCAGGCAGGCCGAGGCCATGGCCACATCCAGCGAGATTTCGGGGGTCGAAAAGACTTTGACATTGCCCGTGCGCACATGGGTGGTCGAAATAAAGAGCTGGGTTTTGTCACACTGGCGCAGAATCTCAAAATCGATCGTATCGGCCAGAATTTCCCGCAGGGGGTTGATATCAAAGGGGTTGAACTGGTAGGGCGAGAACAGGCGCGTCCAGCTGTCCATGCCGGCGTAAAGCCATTGACTGAGCTGGTTTTTGGCCAGCTCACTGGGCGGATCGGGCATATAGGCCAGCGGGTTGTAGCGCTGGCCCACGTCAGAGACCCGCCGCCAGAAGCGCTCCAGCACCGCCAGGGCCCCTTCGGCCCCGCCGGTGGTCAGGCCATAGGCAAAGCAGAGGGCATTCATGGTGCCGGCTGAGGTGCCCGAAATGCCCTCGACCTGAATGCGTTCGTCTTTGAGCAGGGTTTCGAGCACGCCCCAGGCAAAGGCCCCGTGGGCCCCGCCGCCCTGCAGGGCCAGGTTGATTTTTTTGATCTCAGTCATTATTGTGCCGTCCAGCCCCCGTCCATGCTCAGCAGGCTGCCGGTCATATTACGCGCGGCCTCAGAGGCCAGAAAGACCGTCAGGGCACCAATCTCTTCAACCGTGGTGAACTGGCGTGTGGGCTGGGCTTTGAGCAGCACGTCGCGCCTGACATCTTCTTCAGAGATGCCGCGCGCGCGGGCCGTATCGGCAATCTGGTGTTCAACCAGCGGGGTTTTGACGTAGCCCGGACAGATGGCGTTGCAGGTAATGCCCGCTTCGGCCAGCTCCAGCGCCACGGTTTTGGTGATGCCGGCCACGCCGTGCTTGGCGGCCACATAGGCCACTTTGTAGGGGGAGGCGACCAGGGCGTGAGCGGAGGCCAGGTTGATGATGCGGCCCCAGCCGCGCTGCTTCATGCCGGGCACGGCGGCCTGAATGCTGTAAAACACTGACGAGAGGTTGATCGCCAGAATCTGCTCCCATTTGGCCGCCGGAAAGTCTTCGATCGGCGCCACATGCTGCACGCCAGCGTTATTGACCAGAATATCCACGCTGCCCAGCTCGCGGGTTGCGTAAGCAACCAGATCGGCGATCTGCTCAGGCTGGGTCATATCCGCGCCGTGGTACAGCACGGGCACACCGGCCGCGTCTGCCAGGGCCTGCCGATCGGCCTCAATTGCTGCAGCATCGCCAAAGCCGTTGAGGACGACCGCGTAGCCCGCCATGGCCAGGGCGCGGGCCATGCCCTGGCCAATGCCGCTGGTAGAGCCGGTAATCACTGCGTTTTTCATGGTGTATTCCTCGTTGTCGCATCGTTTTGATTTCATCATACCCTCTGACGCTTACAAATGGCTTCAGGATACTGCGCGGCTGACTTACAGGCGGGGACTGGCAAAGTGCCAGCCCCCGCTGTCATTGGTGATATACTGCCAGCACCATCAGCCAAGGAGAAGCACCATGCCCCTCAAGATTGCCTATGTCATGGATCCAATTGCCGGGATCAACATCAAAAAAGACTCCACCTTTGCCATGCTGGAGGCCGCCCAGGCCCGTGGCCACCAGAACTATTACCTGTTGCCCGAAGCCCTCTACCGGGCCCCGGCCCAGGCTGATCAGCCCGCGGGCGTGCGGGCGCGCATGCAGGCGGTACAGGTGCAGCGGGCCGAGGTCTTTTATAACCTGGCACCCGCCGAAGACCTGCCCCTGAGTGCCATGGATGCGGTGATCATGCGCAAAGATCCCCCCTTTGACATGCGCTATATCTATGCCACTTATCTGCTGGAGCAGGCCAGTGGTGAGACCCTGGTGCTTAATCGGCCGGATTCTTTGCGCAACGCCAACGAAAAACTCTATGCCCTCAACTTTCCGAAGCATATTCCCCGCACCTGGGTCGGCTCAGACCGTGAGGGCATCAAAGCCTTTGTGGCCCGTGAGGGCAAGGCCATTCTCAAGCCGATTGATGCCAAGGGCGGCGAAGGGGTGTTTGTGCTGCGGGCTGACGACAGCAACCTCAGCGCCCTGCTGGATCTGATGACCGCCGACGGCCGCCAGCCCGTGATTGTGCAGCAATACATTCCCGAAGCCAAAGACGGCGATATCCGCGTGCTGATGATTGACGGTGAGGTGCAGGCTGCCTTCCGGCGCGTGCCCCAGGCCGGGGAGCACCGCGCCAACCTCAATGCCGGGGCCCAGGCCGTGGCCTATACCCTGACTGAGACCGACCGGGCTGTCTGTGCTGAAGTCGGTGCAGCTCTCAGGCGTGACGGGCTGGTCTTTGTGGGTCTGGACCTGATCGGCGGCCACCTGATTGAGGTCAATGTAACCAGCCCGACCGGCATGCAGGAGGCCCTGCGCCTGAGCGGCGTCGATACGGCAACGGCCCTGATACAATGGATCGAAACACAGCAGCACGGAGGCCAGTCATGACAGGCACACAGCACCCCAACTGGGAACAGATTCACAACCAAACCCTCGAACCCTACCTCAACGCCCAGCTCGACACCATGGTGCAGCAGCTGATGCAGCTGATCCGCTACCCCAGCATCAGCCAGAAGCCCGATCACTGGGACCAGATGGAGCCCCTCTTAAACGCCGTCAGCGCCATCATGCAGCCGATGGGCTTTGAAACCGAGATTCTGCAGAGTCCGGGTTGTCCCTCGCTGCTGGCCACCCTGCGCACCAGCCCTGAGCGGCCCTGGGTGCTGATTTACAATCACATGGACGTGCAGCCGGCCGAAGAGCCCCAGTGGACTACCACGCCCTTTGAGCCTGAGCTGCGCGACGGGCGGGTCTACGGGCGCGGCAGCACCGACGACAAGGGCCCGGCCCTGAGCACGCTGCACGCCATTCATTGTCTGCAGCAGGCTGGCTTGCCCCTGCCCAATATCCAGGTGATCTACGAAACCGAAGAAGAAAGCGGCAGCAAACATTTTGGCCAGATTCTGGACACTTACCGCGATCGCTTCGAAAACCCGGCCTCGATTCTGGTCTCGGACACCATTTTTGAAGGAGAGCACCCGGCGATTACCTACCGTCTCAAGGGCCTGCTGCGGGCCGAGGTCTCGCTGACCACCGGCACCCAGGACCTGCATTCGGGCATGGTGGGCGGTGCGGCCATCAACCCGCTCAACGTGCTGGTGCAGGCCCTCAGCCAATGCGTCGACGCCCAGGGCCATGTCACCATTCCCGGCGTGATGGCTGAGCTGCCGCCGGTCTCTGAGGCCGAGCGCGCCAGCTTGCAGCGCACGGCCGCCCTCTTTGATCTGGCCAAACTCAAGGCGGATACAGGTCAGGCTGAGCTGTACAGCGATCAGGCCCAGGAGTTGCTGGAGCGCATCTGGCTGCGCCCCACCTTTGAAGTGCACGGCTTTGAGGGCGTGCAGACCGAACCGGGGGTGATCAAAACCGCTCTGCCCTATGCGGTCAAGGCCAAGATCACCATGCGTCTGGTGGCCGGTCAGGACCCTGATCGGGTGCTGCAGCAGCTGACAGACTGCCTGCAGGCGGTGCATCCGGGCATTACGGTGCGCATGCTGGGCGCTTCACGGGGCTGTTTCAGTGCGGTTGACAACCGCTTTATGCAGGCGGCTGTGGCGGCCTGTCAGGCAGGCTTTGGCCGCGAACCCGCCTTTGTGGGTTCTGGCGGTACCATTGGTGCGCTGCCGGAGTTTGAGCGGGTGTTTGTGGGCGCCCCGCTGGTGCTGATTGCCCAGAGCCTGATGTCAGATGGCTACCATGCCCCCAACGAAAACTTTCAGCTGCAGCAGATGCGCAACGGCTTTAAAACCATGGCCCATTATTTGCTGAGCCTGGCCGATCTTTAAGCCATGTCAGGCCTGAGCCATTTCGATGCCCAGAACCAGCCCACCATGGTGGATGTCTCTGCCAAAGATACTTCCGCCCGCGTGGCCGTGGCCCGCACGCGGGTGCTGTTTCCGGCGGCTGTACAGGCAGCTCTGAGTCCTGAAGGCGAGCTGCAGAGCAAAAAGGGGCCCGTCTTTCAGACGGCGATCATTGCCGGGACGATGGCCGTCAAAAAAACGGCGGAGCTGATTCCTTTTTGTCACCCTTTGCCTTTCGACAGCTGCAAATTCAAACTGCAGCTGACGCCTGAGCGCGATGCGGTGCTGATTTATTGCCAGGTCAAAGTGCAGCACCGCACCGGGGTCGAGATGGAGGCCCTGACCGGGGCCTCGGTGGCTGCGCTGACGATCTACGACATGTGCAAGGCCCTCTCGCAGGAGATGGTGATTGCTGAAACCTGTCTGGTGCACAAAAGTGGCGGTAAACAGGACTACACCCTGCCTGACCCGCTGAACCCTTTTGTCGCCCCATAAGACCTTCTTTTTACTGCCCTGGCCCCGGCGATTTGAGCGCAGCGGGAACTTTTTTGCGCCCGCTGCGTCCTGTCTGTTATTGCCCCACTTCATTTTTTAAGGAGGACCTGCCAGATGATAGCTTTTCACCCCCACCCTTTTGCCCTGTACCCTGAAATTCAGGCAGGTCTGCCGCGTCGCTAAGCGCTAAACCCGGCCAGCCCTTTGCTTTGCCCTGAATTTCAAAGAACGCGCTTGTTTTGAAATTTTCAGGAGATACACACCGTGTCAGAATCCATGTCTTTTGATGCCCTGCGTCCTTTTGGCTGGCATCCCTTTTTTGCGGCAGCCTTTGCCGCTGAAGCCGAAGCCGTACCGGGTGCTGTGCCCGGCCGCGTGCTGACAGAACATCCGGGGCTGTACCGTGTACAAAGCCCCCAGGGCGAGCTGCTCTGTGAGATCACCGGCCGCCTGCGGCATGCGGCCCTCAGCCGCGAAGACCTACCCGCCGTCGGCGACTGGGTGCTGCTGCAGCCGGCTGACGCCAGCCAGGCCCGCATTGCGGCTGTATTACCGCGTCGCAGCGCCTTTGTGCGTCGTCAGGGCCTGCAGCCGCAGGTGGTGGCGGCCAATCTCGATACTTTGCTTTTGGTCTCAGCCCTGAACCAGGAGCTGAACCTGCGCCGGATTGAGCGCTACCTGGCCCTGGCCTGGGAAAGCGGGGCCCGGCCCGTGATTGTGCTCAACAAGGCTGATTTGCTGCCAGACGCTGAACGTGCGGCCGTATTGGCCGCCATCGACAGCA
The DNA here is from genome assembly GCA_015272195.1 of Candidatus Sericytochromatia bacterium. Classification (GTDB taxonomy): domain Bacteria; phylum Cyanobacteriota; class Sericytochromatia; order UBA7694; family UBA7694; genus JACYMC01. Next base: position 1,651 of record JACYMC010000168.1, on the reverse strand, counting down.
TTGCCCTGGGAACCGATGTGGTGATGCTCTCCGCCAGTACCGGCGAAGGGCTGGAACAGCTGGACCCCTGGCTGCAGCCGGGTCAGACCCTGGCCCTGCTGGGCTCTTCGGGTGTTGGCAAATCCACCCTGGTCAATGCCCTGGGGGTAAGCCGGCAGCAGCACACCCAGGCAGCGCGCAGCGATGATGACAGGGGCCGTCACACGACCACCCATCGCGAGCTGTTTGTCTTGCCCGGCGGAGCCCTGCTGATCGATACGCCGGGCATGCGCGAGCTGGCGCTCTGGCAGGCGGGCGAGGGCCTGGATCAGGGCTTTGCCGAAATTGAAGCCCTGCTGGGCCATTGCCGCTACCGCAACTGTCGGCATGAAACAGAAGCCGGCTGTGCCCTGCAGACGGCAGTCGCTGAGGGTACGCTCGACCCCGGCCGGTTGCAGAGCTGGTTTAAACTGCAGCGCGAGGCCCAGTGGTTTGAGCGCAAAGTGGATCCGGTGCTGCAGGCCAACACCAAAAAGCGCTGGAAAAAAATCACCCAGCTCCAGCGACGGCGCTATGCCGCTGAGGCGCAAGCGGACTGAAATAAGTTCCCTGAAGGCAATGCGCTGAACGCCCTCAGGGGGCTTCAGCGCCGTCTTCAGGGCTTGTGCCATCCGGCGTGCCGGGGTCCAGCTCGCCGCGCAGCAGCACCTCGGGCTCAAAGCGCACCATGGCAAAAAACTCGCTCCAGGAGGCGTTGAAGTTATTACCCAGATGGAACTGCTGCCGGAAGCCCACTTCGCCGCCAAGATAAGGCAAAAAGCGACCATAAAAGCTGCCTGTAAAATGCAGCACGGTCAGGTTGTCGGGAAACACGGCATTCTGGGCGTCTGAAATCACCGGGGTCAGGGGGTAAATGGCGGCGTTCATAAACAGAAAAAGCGGGAAGGGCAGCGCGTCATCAAAACGGGCGGCAAACTGGGAGCCCAGGCCAAAACCCACGCGGGACTGATCCCGGTGGTAGTAAATGCTGTCGTCTTCGGGCTGCCTGTCGTTGAGGTTAAACTGGGCCGACATGCCAATATACGGCGCAATCTCAATGCGATCTTCGACCAGGGGGTAAAAATAGCCAATACCGGCATCCAAAAAATGGGTCGATCGGGTAAAGGTATCGCCGGTGAGCTGGTTTTTGACCGGCTGTGACAAAAAGGTGTAATCCGAAAAAATATAGGCGTCTTTGAGCGGGCCTTCGCTCAGCCGATACATGCCCCCAATGCGGGGCGCATGGTAAACCACGCCGCCGGCGGTGATCTCTTCAATCTCGGTGTTGGGCAGGCGCAGCTGTTCACCAAAGAGATCGATCTGGTAACCCAGACGCACAAAGGTTTTCATGACTGACTGGTGAAAACCGTCGCCAATGGCCGTGCTGGTGTCGTCGATCCGGATGCTGACAGGATCGCTACCGGCAGGTGCGGTTTCGCTTTGGGCCAGGGCGGGCAAAAAGCTGTTGAGCAGCAGCAGGGCAGGCAGACTGTACTTGAGCATGTAATTATCCTGAGAGCAAGATTTTTTAATAGTATAACAAGCCTATGCAGGGCGTCAAAATCTGCCTTGATGCAGCAGTGCTTCAGAATGAAAAGTCCTGAGACAGCCTATCATCTGAGCCAGCCAGCCT
>JACYMC010000037.1 GCA_015272195.1 Candidatus Sericytochromatia bacterium | reverse complement strand
GGATATTTACTTGAAGCAATACGAGCATGTATTGGCTTTAAAAGCAGGTGTGAAGCGTTATGTGGCGTTTTACAATCAGAGGAGGTACCACCAGGCATTAAACAATTTGACCCCAGATCAAGTGTACTTTGCAGAGCCTTCAGACCAGGGAGTTAAAGTTGCATGATTTGCTGTCTTGACACTGGGGAGCACTATACAGATCAGGAACTTAAAATCACGCTGATTCTGTCCGGTTTCTGGGGAGCAGTATATTGTGAGAAATGCGGGTTAAATTCGCAGACCTGGACGGGTCAACGCATAACGACTCATCAGACGGCGCTGAAAGCGCTCGGAGAGATAATGGTTAATGCTCACCAGCCGGTCGAGATCAATGCCCGTTGCGATGTCCATGCCGTGCAGCATATAGACCAGATCTTCGGTAGAGACATTGCCGGCCGCGCCAGGCGCGTAAGGGCAACCACCCAGGCCGCCAATGGCAGCATCAAAGGTGGTGATGCCCATCTGCAGGCCCGCCAGCACATTGGCCAGGGCCGTGCCACGGGTATCATGGAAATGCAGGGCCAGTTTGTCGGCTGCAACGTGTTCAAGCAGGTATTCAAGGGTGCGCTGTACTGCCAGAGGGTTACTGACCCCAATGGTATCGCCCAGGGAGACTTCATAAACGCCCATGGCCAGCAATTGTTGCACCAGCGGCAGCACCTGCTGCGGCTTGACCTCGCCTTCGTAAGGGCAACCAAAAACAGTCGACAGATAGGCCCGCACCTGCATGCCTTCTGCCAGGGCCTGCTGCACCAGTTCCGGATACATGGCCAGCGCCTGGGCCGTGGTGCGGTTGGTGTTTTTGAGGTTGTGGGCATTGGTGGCAGACATAAAAATGGCGACGCTCTGCAAGCCTGCCACTTTGGCACGGGCCAGGCCTTTGGCATTGGGCACCAGCGCACTGTAGTTAATACCGGGCAGACGCTGAATCCGCTGGGCCACCTGCTCTGTATCAGCCAGAGGCGGAATGCGGTCAGGCCTTACAAAAGAGCCAATTTCAATGGCCTTGAAACCACTCAGACTGAGCTGGTCAATCAAACGGACCTTGTCATCTGCTGACAAAATCTGCGTTTCGTTCTGCAGGCCGTCACGGGGGCCTACCTCTACAATCTTGACCTGTTTGGGCAATACCATCGTCTGCTTCCTTACTGCGCCGGTTTTTGCTCTTCCCGGGCACTTGTCTCAGCCTGCTGCAGCTGGTTTTTGGCCTCGGCCAGGCGCTGATTGACCAGGGTCATGCCCTTGTTCTGATCCCAGAGGCCTTTGGCCACCACATAGCTTTCAAAAGCGCGAAAGGTGTTTTGGTAAGAACTGCGCTGCTCAAAATCAGAGCCCTTGTATTTGCGCAGTACCTCCTGGGTGGGCGTGATCATTTTATTGAGAGCTTCTTCGTAGCGCACCTTGATAAAACGACTGGAGTCCACAAAATTCTGCAGGCTTTTAAGCTCTTTATGAACGGTCTTGAGATCCTGGTAATAGTCTTTGTCAGCCTGACTGAGGCCCACGCCACCTGAACAGGCCATCAAAAGCACAAGCAGACTAGACAGAATGAAATAAATCGGTTTCCGCATGGTGAGGTGACTCCTTCTGCATCCGGGTCGTATAATCATAGACGGCAGCCAGTGCAATGCCCAGGGCTATAGATATGATACCAGAGATTGCCAGCCACAGTCCCTTGAGCGGTTTGCTGGGTTTGTAGGGAGCAATGGCCGGATCCAGCACCTGAAACAGCTCCACCTGCCGGGCAGCTTCCAGCCGGGCGGCCTGCACCTGTTGCTGCAACAGGAGATAGAGCTGATTGTTGAGACTGAGATCCCGTTCCAGCCGGGCCAGCTCCAGACCTTTGGCCGGCAGCTGGCTCAGGCTGCGCTGATAACGCTGGCGGGCACTCTGCAAAGCCTGCTGACGCTGACGCAGACCCGCCAGATTCAGCTCCAGCTGGCTGCGGGTCTGGGTGCTGTCAGGGCTCAGGGCCAAAGCCGGACTCTGGTCAAGAGTGCGCTGCTGGGCCTGGGCTGCCTGCAGGGCCACCTGGGCCGAGAGCGTATCGGCTTCCAGAGCCGCCATTTGCTCTACGAGGGCCTGGGTTTCGGTGTCAAGCGCAACCGTGCGGTGCTTTTGCTGAAAGCGCAGCAGGGCATCTTCTGACTTTTGCAGGGTGGTTTCCATGGTCTGGAGCTGGGATTCAAGATAGCGCAGCTGCAAAGACTGTTCGCGCTGCAGCAGGTTATCGGTATAGGCTTTCAGCTCGCTGATATACAGATTGGCCGTGCGGGCCGCCAGCTCAGCGTCGGGCAGCTCCAGGCGCACGCGCAGTGTACCATTGCGGGCATCCGGGGGCTGAACCGTTAACTGTTCGCGCAGATACTTGTTCAGTGCCGGGGTGTGCTGGGCTGGTGGCAGGGGCTCCAGCATGCGCTGAACACCCGGCAGCTGGCGCAGCTCCACTTTGGTCAGCACCTGCTCCGCCAGCCGGCGGCTGCGCAGAATGCTGACCAGATCTTCTACAGAGGCTGAGCTGCCGCTCATGCCCAGGCTGCGTAAAGAAGGCAGCATCTCAAACTGGCTCTCAAAACGTGAGGCCAGCTGGGCCAGGCCGCCGCGCTGCTGCTCCAGAATCAGCAGACTGGTCTGGGCCTGATAACTCGGCGTGATCACTGCAAATACCAGCCAGGCCGCCAGCCCTGTGCCCGTCAGGCCGCTGAGCAGAATCAGCCAAAGGTAGCGACGGATAAAGCGCAGGTAAGCTAGCATTAGCGGGGACCACTCAGGTTGATCACCACGCTGACAATGCCCAGGGTACTCAGAATCAGGGTGGTCAGCTCGGTAATATTGCGCACGTTAAAAAAGCTCTCCGGGATCAGAATGGCGTCGCCAGGCTGCAGCAGCGGGTTGCCCTCGGTGCTCTGACCGTTTAAAAAAGCCTGCAGATTGACCCGCAGCTCGCTGCGGCCCTGGGCACTCTGGCGGCTGATCATCACCGCGCCCAAATCAGCGCTGTTGAGTTCACCGCCAGCCTGCTGCAAGGCATCCAGCAATTGCAGGCCTTCGCGCCAGTTGACGGCCCCGGCCTGGCGCACCTGGCCCCGGATAAACACCTGGGGATTGACCGCTTCCAGCCGCCGGGCGGGGATTTGCAAAATATCGCCGCTGCCCAGCAATGTTTCAGGAGAAACGCTTTCCAGCCGCTGGCTTTTGTGCTGCAGCAGACCCGCCGACCAGCGCTGAATCTGACCCGGCACGGCAGTGGTTTTGGTGCCGCCGGCCCAGGCCAGCAGTTCGGCCACGGTGTCGCCAGGCTGAATTTCATAAATCCCTGGCTGCTGCACTTCACCCAGCACGGCCACCCGCTGGCTCAGGGGTGGCACATAAATCACGGCTCCACTGCGCAGCACGGGATTGGCCTGGGTCTGACCCTGGGCATAAAAGCGCTGCAGGTCAATCGCCTGACCATTAAGCTGAATCTGACGCACAGAACCGCTCTCACGGATACCGCCTGCCCGGCGCAGGGCTTCCAGCAGGGTCGTACCCCAGGGCAGGCGGTACTGACCCGGTCGGCTGACATGACCGCTGAGCAAGACCGCAATGCGGCGCGGTGATTTGAGAAACAGGGCCAGCTGAATCGGGTCCTGGGGCGTGTTTTGCAAAGTACCCAGACGCTGCTGCACAGCCGCTCTGGCTTCGGTCAGGGTCTGGCCACTGAGCTTCAGAGTGCCCAGCCGGGGCACAAAGATCTCACCCTGGGCGTTGACCGGCAGCTCATAGCTGAGGTTCAGCTGACGGTTCCAGAGCTGCAGGCTGAGCAGATCCTCGCTGGCCAGACGATAGTCACTGCCGGGCTGCTGCAGCGGCTGCTCGTCAGGGGGCTGACGAGTGATGGCCAGCTGGGGCTGAGGCAGATCGGGCAAGAGCGGCGGACCCAGCTGCTGCTGGGCCAGCACAGGCACCTGCCAGCCCAGCAGAGCGGCCAGAAAGACAGACAGCAGGCGCTTAAATATAGTCATCGGCAATCTTTCGGATGTCGCGGTGGCTGAGCAGATGAAAGCGCTGAATGCGCTTCAGCTGGCGCTGAGACACCCGCGACAGAGGCAGATGGTAAAGCTGCTTGCCTTCGGCTCTGGCCCGCTCAAACTGATAGGGCTCCGGCGCTTCGCGGGCAAAATACAGAATGCCCGGCTGCGGACTGTATTGAATCGCCAGGCGCAGCAGGTGCTCTTTGCGCAGCTGCTCGTCGACCATCAAATCTTCGCCGTCGAGTTTGTGCGCCAGCGGCAGAGCAGGCTTAAAGGCCAGCAGGGCGCCATAATGGGCCCGGATAATATCCCGTGTGACCGGGTGCAGCGCCGGGTTGCTGGCGTAAAAGGCAATATCCGATTCATTGTGGTGCTCGGCTGAAAGCGACATGGCCCAGGGATAGCGTTCCTGGCTGAGGTCTTCGTCAAAGATCAGCACCCAGGTGCCAATCGGGGCCATGCGCCGGGTCTGCTCACGCACGTAGATTTTGCCCAGGTGGTGGTTGCGGATGGTTTCGCGCATATCGATGCCGTCGAGCAGGCTGCCGCTGAATGGCTGCGTTTTGACTTCTGTAAAGGCGGCTTCGCTGGCCAGTTTGTCGCCCAGACGATCAATAAAGCCTTCGAGAATCAGATCCTCGGGCACATGGGAGTAAAAACCAAAAAAGAACCAGAGGGCCATGCTGCCTTTGGGCAGCTCTTCACGCTTTTTGCGGGTGATCTTGAGCTGCTCCCAGCTGCGCTGGCTGTCGGCATCCAGCGGCAGAGGCAAGCGCCGCTGCAGGGTGATTTTGCGTCCGCCCAGCCAGAAGCCCTCGTTGGGATCAAACTCAATTTCGGGCAATTTATCGGGGTCAGTATAAGGGTAGTCCCGCGCGCGGTCCAGCACCTCAATGGCATAGTCGTCGCCCAGGGTCTGCTTGCAGGCCAGCAAAAGATTGTAAAGATCCGGCGAGACCCGCTTGTCGCTGACCGCCAGCTTGTAGGCGTACTGCAGAATATTGCGCAGCTCGCGCGGGGAGTAGGCCTCTTCTTTGAGGGCCGGGGCGTTGCGGGCGTCCTGCAGGAGCTTGCGCAGCAGCGCATCGCGGTGGTAGTCTAGGCCAAAGCGGCGGGCCAGCTCGTAGCGCAGCACCAGATAGGGCATTTCATCCAGCAGGGCTGGGCGGGCCTTGGGCCCGATTTTGGCCAGAAAAGGCGCATCCACACTCTCAAGGGTATGTTCACCCAGCTCGCCTTTACCGTCGGCAAGGTGCTTGCGCACCCCCTGCCAGTGGCTCATGCCACAGACAAACAAAATGCGTTCAAATCGCTGCTGCAGGTCGTTCAGACGGGCCGCCATATGGGCTTCGCGGCGCTGATCGGGTACACTCAGTTGTACAGGATGGGGCAGGTGGTGGCGCACGGCTTTGTAAAAGCCCTCCAGCCCCAGGCTGTTGATGGCCTCTTCATCGGGTACGGGCAGCGGCGGCGGATGCACCAGCGGATCGGCGTAATCCTGCACGGCCAGATCGATCAGGGCGGTCGGCAGGCGGTTTTCGCGGGCCAGGCGCAGGCCTTCGATCAGCGCATCGGACGGAAAGATGGGAATATACGTCAGGTTGCTGGTGTTCTGACGCAGGCAGAGCAGACTCAGGCGCGGCAGGCGCTCAATGCCCTGCAGCAAGTCGGAGTAATAAATATCTGGCAGCTCCAGGGCCACAATATCCGGCTTCAGCGCATCAAAGGCCCGGCGTACTTCGCGGGCAAACTGAATCCGGTTGTGAAAGATGGGCACACAGTGAATCGACCCAAAGCGCAGCAGGCTCATCAGACCTCGTCAAGTTCGTCGTCGTCGTCTTCCAGCAGGGCCAGTTCCTCGGCATTCAACTCCAGCGCGTCGAGATCTTCGTCCAGGTCTTCATCCAGATCCGCCTCCAGCAGATCGGCTTCGGCAATAAACTCAATCTCGTGGGGTGAGCCCAGCAGCAGCACTTCCAGCGGCTTTAAAACCACCTCCGGCGGGGCCATGACTTCTTCGACAAAAAAGCCGTGGGCGGCTGTGCCGAGGGTCTGCTGCAGGGCCTGTTCCACGGCATCCTGCACGCCGTGCTGCTCAAAGTGCAGCAGTTTGACCGCATAGCGCGAAATATTCACACCGTCGCGGGTGGTGTAGGGCTTGTTTTCTTCGTGGCTGCGCTGCAAAAAGGCGTTGACCAGTTTAAGCACCTCATCAGGCGCTTCGGGCACATTGACCTTCAGAATCTCCAGCTCGGCTTCTGCATCCGGGAAGCCCAGGGCAATCTGGGGCTGCAGGCGCGACTGAATGTAGTCGGGCACGTCAAAGGTGCTGGCGTCGTCGTTCATGGTCACGGCCAGGCGAAAATCGGGGTGCGCCGGAATTTTAATGCCCGCCACCAGGCTTTCGACGTAGCGGCGCATGTCGAGCAGCGGCGCCAGCGAGGCCCAGCTTTTTTCGCCCATGCGGTTACCTTCGTCCAGAATGCAGACGCCGCCGGTCAGCATGGCACTCACCAGCGGGCTGGCGTGGTAACGGATGCGCTGGTCCTCGCCAATGACAGGCGTAATCAGCAGATCCTCGGGGCGGGTATCGACAGTGCACTGCAGCAGGTAGACATTGTCGCTGTAGCTGCGGGCCACGGCGTAGGCCAGGGTGGTTTTGCCGATGCCCGGCTTGCCAATCACGCGGGGGCTCATGGGCACGTCGTCGTTGGAGAGAATCAGCCAGGCGGCTTCCAGCTGGCGCTTGACCTCGGGCTCGCCCACCCAGTCAAGGGCCATCTGGGTGGGCTGAGACAGAATCAGCTCCACACCCTGCACGGTCATGGTTTTCATGGGCTTTGCTCCCTGTTGCGTCTGCAGTCAGATCTGCATTTTTGCTGGTATTTTAGCATGCATTGCGTCGGGGCCTCAGCGGGTCGCCTGGGCGTTCAGTGGGATGATCTGTGCCAGGGCTTCGGCCAGGGCTGGCTCTGCCAGCTCCGTGTCATAAGCCGCCTGGGCACGCAGCCAATAGCCTTTAGAGAGGCCAAAAAAACGGCACAGGCGCAGATCCGTATCGGCTGTAATAGCCCGGCGGCCCGCCACAATTTCACTGATGCGCTGGGGGGGCACACCAATGGCTTTGGCCAGGCGATACTGAGACAGGCCATTGGGCACCAAAAACTCTTCTTTGAGCAGTTCGCCCGGTGTCACCGGGGGCAGCCTCTTCATAACAACCTCCTAATGGTAATCCACAATTTCAACGTCTTCAGCCCCTGCCGGACACCAGCGAAAACAGGGTCTGTATTGTGCGTTGATTCGAATACTGAATTGCCCTGCACGATCGCCTTTTAAGGCTTCAAGGCGGTTGCCCGGCGGGATTTTAAGATTGTTCAGATTGGCTGCGATCTGTAACTGTCGCAGTTTACGCCGGGCAATGCTGGCAATCTGCGAAAATCGCCTGACAGAAAAACCCTCTGCCAGTTGCTGGGTCTCCCGGCACTTAAACGAGACAATCATAGGCTTTATTTTAAGCGCGCAGAAACATTCACGTCAAGCGTGATTATGCGCTTGTCTGAAAAACGGTGTTTAAAACGCCTTCAACTGGCTCTGCATGGCTTCAGCCCGCTCTTGCAGCAAGGGTATATCAGCAGGCCCATGCTTAAAAAGTCCGGGTCCTGAAACAACTGCTGCATGACGTGTATCACGCTTTCCTGTGGACTGGTAACTTCAGCAGTCATGCTGGCAAATTGACGCTGGTAAAGCTTCAGTATCAGCAGGTTGAGTTTTTCCTGGGCATAGAGGATCAGATGGCTTTCTTTGTATTCTGCCGGGGGCCGGATGCGGGCAATCACGGCCAGATTGGCCTCTGCTTCCTGCATGCGCTGTTCCAGGACCCTGTAGTTGCGGAATTTCAAGAGGCGCATAAGCCAGCCACCATCTCATAGGAGATATTTTTTCG
>JACYMC010000141.1 GCA_015272195.1 Candidatus Sericytochromatia bacterium | reverse complement strand
GTACGCGCTCAATTCATTCACAAGCTTGCTTACATCTGCTGGCTGTAATTCCAGGATCGGAGCGGTTTCGATCAAGGCTTTATTCATCTGTTCCTCCACAAAACTGGTTTGGAAGAAAGTCTAACAAACTTTAAAGCCTCGCTGTAGTATTAGTTGATGAGCCATTTTCAATGGCTACACCTTATATCCCCGACCTGAAGGACGGGGTTTTACGGTGTGCTTGATAACTTTTGCTGATGGTCCACTGTTCGTAGGCCGAGGCATAAGGCTGGGCGGCCCCCTCGCGGATCTGCTGAATGCTGAGGCCCAGGGTCAGGGGGGCGCTCAGATCTACCAGCCATTTGCCGTCGTCGTTGCGCAGGTTTTTGAGCTCCAGTTCGCCAAATTGCCATTGCCGCACCATCACAAAGGCCGCATTCATGATGCGCTGGGTTTCACCCCAGGAGACCAGCTTATCGCCAAAGCGCAGACTGGGTACTTCCCGGGCGGCGGCCAGCTCCCCGGCATGGGCTTGCTGATGGGCTGCCACCTGGGCCACAAAGTCATCCAGGGTGGTGCCCGCAGGCAGGTCCAGGCTGTGGTAACCAAAGCGTGGCAGCTCGCGGGCAAAGGCCTGCATCAGCGGGGCGGTCAGCGCCGGGTAATTGGCGGGGTAAAAACTGATGTACTTGCGTTCATAAACGCTCAGCTCGCCGGTCTCAGACTGAGCCGCGGCGGGCAGCTGCCCAACAGACAGACAGACAGACAGACAGACAGACAGACAGACAGACCGAAAAGCTCGCGAACAGAGGAATACTGGCAGCCAAAAGACGGTGCGGGGTTAACTTCATGCGGAGACCTCCTGCAAAACACTTTGCATCACGTTAACATTTTTATACGCCCCCTGGCTGATTTTTTTCACCAGACCCGTTATCATGGGGGCATGTTGTACCCTTTGCCTGATGCACTCTATCTGTTGCTGGCCCGCGAAGCCCTGGGTCAGGCAACGACTCAGGATTATCTGGACTGGGCCTATGGCCTGCTGGAATCCGGCAGCGACAGTCCCGCGCTGCTGCGCCTGGCGGCCTGCAGTGCCAGCGACGATCTGACCTTTGAGATCAAACCCTGGTTTGCCCAGGCCCTGCTGGAGCTGGGGCTGGAATTACCACCGATCACTTCCGATTTCTGGCTGGACACTGCTGAAGTTTTGATTCAGCAGGCGCTGGCAGGTCGGCTTTCTCCTGAATTGCTGCTGGCCCGGCTGGTCGAAACCGATGCCCAGCTGCCCGCCAGCGTCTGGCTGTTGCGGGGCTTTGTGGATCTCAGCGAAGCGCTGGAGATGCTGCAAAACCCTGAAACACGGGCCTATGCCCAGGCGGTCTATGCCGATCTCAGTGCCGAGCAGCCCCTGAACGCCTGTCTGCTGGCCGAATGCCAGCTCTTTCTGGCCTTGCGTCCCCTGCAGCCCCCGGCAGACCTGTGGCAACAGGTCTATTGCCAGCACTGCGGTCAGCAGGATCTGCCCGGCCAGCGGCCGGTCGTGCTCAGTCTGGCCCAGAAGCTACAGTATCAGCTGCAGAACCGGCCCCGGCCCTATGAGAGCGTCTGCCGGCACTGTGGTCAGCGTGAACTGCTCTGGCTGCACACCCTGGCCGGCCGGCGCTGGTGGCTGGCACAGCACAGCCCGTGTTAAGCTGAAGCCAAAATCAAGGAGCCAGCGCCATGTCTAAAGTTATCTTTGCTGCCCTGACGGGGCTTGTGGTACTGGGCGCGCTGCCCGCCAGCAGCATGCCGCCTGTGACTGAGATTGAAGTGGAGGCCCGCGTGATCCGCATGCCTGAGGGTCTGCGCGGTCAGTGGCAAATCGGACCGCTGCGCTTTGTCAGCAACGCAGACACCGCCTTTGAAAACGACGATTGCACCCTGCAGGCCGGGGGCTTTGCTGAGGTGACCGCCCGGTACAATGGCCAGCAGTGGGTGGCCAGTGAGGTGGAGTGCGAAGCCGAGGCCTTTGTCAACCCGCGTATTGAGCTGGAAGGCCCCCTGACCTGGCGCAGTCAGAAGGCGGGCCGCTGGCAGATTGGCCCCCAGGCTTTTGTGGTGACCTCGCTGACCCGGCTGGATGATCCGGCCTGCCTCAGACCCGGTGCACAGCTTGCCATGGAAGGCCATTACAACGGCACCGAATGGCTGGCCCACGCGCTGGGCTGTGATGACTGAGCCACCATGTCACAGGGCCTGAGCCAGCTGCTGGCCGTGGCGACCGGCGGCGCGCTGGGCTCCGTGACCCGCTGGTTGCTAAGCATAGCCTGCCAGCGCTGGCTGCCGGGCTTTCCGGCCGGTACGCTGCTGGTCAACAGCCTGGGCAGCTTTGCCGCCGGGGCCGTGCTGGCCTGGCTGCTGCACGGCCCGGAATGGCCCCCGCTGCTGCGTCTGTTTGTGGTCACCGGCCTGCTGGGCGGGCTGACCACTTTTTCGGCCTTCAGCCTGGAGACCACCCGGCTCTGGCTGGAAGGTTCCCCCCGCCTGGCCCTGCTGAATCTGAGCCTGAATCTGGGCCTGGGACTGCTGGCGATCAGCCTGGGCTATGGCCTGCTGCGAGCCTTCTGGCCTGCTACCGCCGGCTAGAGAAACTGATCCACGGCCCCGAGTACGGTGGCGGCTTCCTCGGCGGCCCGGCCATAGACCGGGGCAAAGAGCCGGTCGCGCATGCGGTGGTAGCGCACGGTCTGCTTCCAGAGATCCGGCCCTTCGATCAGGCGGACCAGGGCGTCGGCATTGTCGCTGGAATCAATGGAAGGGAAATAATTGCGCAGAATAATATCTGAGGAGCCAAAGCCCGTCAGCGGATGCGAAAAGGCGTCGGGCAAGTCCAGCAGAATGATGCGCTGCTCGGTATAGAGGGCGCCAAAGGGGCTGTTGCCATAGTCAGCCAGCACATAGTCGGCCACGGCATAGAGCAGCAGCTCGTCCACGGGTTCGGTGATGACCTGCTGAAAGTGCTGCTGACGGAGCAAGTGCATGCGCTCGGGTTCTTCGAGCAGGGTGTAGTCATGGGGTTTCACAATCAGGTTGTAGCGGTCGGTCAGGCTGGCCAGCATTTCAGCATAGGCTTCAATCGAAGACAAATCGCCCCAGGTGGGGGTCCAGAGCAGCACCGGGCGGTAGCGGTCGCAGTTGAACTGGTTGAGCAGCTCCGGCACGTTGATATCCATGCCTTCAAACCAGCGGTCCATGCGGGGCCAGCCCACCGAACGAAAGCGCGTGTCGCGGCAGAAGCCCAGTTTCTGGGTCTGGTAGCGGCCAAAATTCAGAATCAGGTCATAGAAGCGGTTGTCGTTGCCCAGCTGCAGCCGGTCAAAGCCCAGCTCTGATAACATGCGAATCTGGTGCACGCCCAGGTTCTGCAGCAGATGATAATCCTGCAGAAAAAGGTGGTCGGTAATCAGGTATTTATACATGGTGCGGGCACTCAGCAGCTCTGAAATCAGGGCCAGCGGGTAATCGTGGCGGTCGAGCAGCTGTACCAGGGCCGGATCGGGCTCGTCGGGCAGAATAATATCAAAGGATTCCGGTGGCAGGCGGTGAAGCACCGGCGCATAGTGATAATACATCTCGGGGATGTGCATTAAAAAGGCGAGTTTGGGAATGACCAGTCGGCTCATGATATAGTGTGGATCAAGGTGTCCTCGTGCTCGTTTCAGACATCTTAGCACAGTTCTGGATCCATCAACGGTATGTCACCCTTTGTTCCTGAGCCCTGGCTGCCCCTCAGCTGGGGCATGCATCACGCCCTGCAGACCCCCCGCGTTCAGCGGGTGCGTCTGGGCTTTTCGCGTCAGCACTGGCTGAGTATGGCCACCCTGCCTGCCCACTGGGACCCGGAAGCGCTGGCGCGCTGGCTGAAGCCCCCTTTTGTGCTGCGGGGCTGTCACCCCCGCCTGCTGCAGCTGCTGCAGCGGGATTTTGGGGGCGAAACCCTGCTGCACGGGCGCGAGGCCCTGCTGGATCTGCGCTTGCCCCATTTGGAGCGGCCCGCCCTGCGCCAGCTGATCCGGCGCGGTCTGCGCCATGGCCAGGTGCATGAGCTGGCGCTGTCTGCGCTGCAGCAACACCCAGATATCCCGCGTTTTCTGGCGGCAGTACAGCAGCGCCAGGGGGTGACCCTGCAGCACCTTTACCGCCACACCTTGCCCCAGAGCCAGCGCTTCTGGTGCTTTGAAGCCGGGCATCAGCTCCTGGGCCTGCTGAGTCTGACAGCCAGCAGTGCGGGCGCCTGGCATACCGAGCTGCTGCTGCGCGATGCGCGCGCGCCGGTGGGGGTGATGGAGGCCCTGATTGCGCAGGTCTTTGCCACACTGCAGACCGAGCAGCAGCGCTATCTGAGTCTGGGGGAAGTGCCCTTCTTTCCGACGGCCCCGGCCCGCCACTGGCAGACGCGCTGTTTTAACGGGATCGGGCGCGGCATCGCCTTTGCCTATGACAGCGAGGGGCTGTACCGCTTCAAGCAAAAGTTCCGGCCGCTCTGGCGGCCCGTGCTGCTTTACGGCACGCCCAATTTGCGTCCGCTGCACCTGCTGGAACTCTTCTGGCACAGCCGCAGTGCGCGCCTGATCTGGCAGCAGCGTGCTGCGGCCTATGCCGATCTCTTGCGCTGACAGCGCTGACAGATGCCGTAAAACTCCAGCCGGTGGCTGACGGCGGTGTAGCCCTTTTCGCGCACCAGTTTTTCGAGTTCGCCTACAAAGCACAGATCGAGGTGATCGGTTTTGCGGCACTGCTGGCAGATAATATGGTGGTGGTGCTCATGCTCCTCACCGGCCCACTCATAGCGCTTGAGCCCGTCGCCAAAATCGCAGGCCGTGATCATTTTTTGCTCTTCAAAAATGGCAATGTTGCGGTAAATAGTCGCCAGATCACATTCAATCGGCATGCGCTGCTGCAGCTCCTCAACCGAAAAAGGACCGTGTTCACGCAGCAAAATCTCAAGCAGAGCCTGGCGCTTGCGCGTGTTTTTATAACCTGCTTCGCGCAGCTGGCCAATGGCGGCTTCCACCTGCTGAGCAAGCTGCAGCAGGCGTTCGGTGCTCTGGTGGGTCTGACTCACAGGCTCTGGGTCCTGCCGCCGTCCACGGGCAGATTGATCCCGTTAATATACCCGGCCTGCGGTGAGGCCAGAAAGGCCACTGCAGCGGCGGTTTCAGCCGGGTCGGCAAAGCGGCCGGCGGGCACTTCGGCCCGCAATTGCGCGGCCATGGCTTCGACGGAAACCGCCGCTTTGGCGGCTTTATTGGCCATAATGCTGCCCAGGCGCTTGGTATCGGTATAGCCCGGCAGCACATTGTTGACCGTAATACCATCGGGGCCCAGCTCGCTGGCGAGGGTTTTGGCCCAGGCTGCCACGGCGCCCCGGATGGTGTTGGAGACCCCCAGCCCGGCAATCGGCTGTTTGACGGAGGTCGACAGCACAGTAATCACCCGGCCATAGCCCGCGCTGCGCATCTGGGCCAGATTCTGCTGCAGCAGAGTCTGGTTGGCCAGCAGGTGCTGGGCAAAGGCGGCGGCAAAGGCTTCGGGTGCGGCGGCATGGGCGGGTCCGGGGGACGGCCCGCCGCTGTTGAGAATCAGAATTTCGGCCCGCGGCAATGTCTCCAGCGCGGCAGCCAGGGTTCCGGTCTGGCTGAAATCGACGGCCAGCCAGCCGTGTTCTTGCTGCGCCGGGCGCGGCAGGCGGGCACAGAGGGCCTCGAGGGCTGCGGCATTGCGGGCCAGCAGGCTCAGGCTGCAGCCGCGACTGGCCAGGGCCAGGGCAATGGCTTCACCAATCCCCTGGGAGGCCCCACCGACCCAGGCCCGGCGGCCCCTGAGATCCAGATCGCTCATGGCGTGCTCCCGTAGGCAAAGCCCAGGCGCTGATCGATGTGCTCAGGCAGTTCGGGCAGGGCCGAGCGGGGAATCAGAAAGGTGGTCAGCTGGGTAAAATCGCCAAAGATGCGGTGGGCGTCGAGGGTTTTGATCAGGTAGTTATAACCCATCGAGCCGCCCGTGCCCTGCTTGGCGCCGATCATGCGCTGCACCATCAGGGCATGGCGGTAGCGCCAGGTGGTCAGCAGCTCATCGATTTGCACCAGGGTGTTGAGCAGGCGGTAGGGCATGTGCAAAATGGGCCGCTCGCGGTAGAGCATGATCAGCAGGGCGGCCTGGGTGGCCCGGTGGGAGAGGCGCCGCTCGCCGCTGCTGCGCAGGGTTTCGTAGCGCTCGGTGTCAAAGAGCAGCTCAAAAGCGGCCATGGTGTTGCTGAGCTGGCGCTGGCGAAAGGCCTGATCTTTTTCGCTCAGCAGGGGGTTGTGCTCAATGCGCTCGCGGTCCTGGGCAAACATGGCCTCCACGGCCTCATGGTAGGTTTGCCAGAAGTCAAAATCATCAAATCGCAAAAAGGGCGTGCGCTCCAGCCAGGCTTCGACGGCGTTGAACAGGCTGGGCATTTTTTCGGCGTCCAGAATGATCTGCTTGTGCTCCTCGCTGAGGCTCTCGTAATAGGCGTGCTCATGGTACTTGATGCGCTGCTGGCCGGGCAGGCCCAGCATGATCTCGATCAGGCGGAACTGAAAGCTCTGAAAGCCCGAGGCCGGTACCAGCAGATCGCGAAAGTCGAGGAAGTCCAGTGGGCGCATGGTCTCCAGAATCTGGATCTGCTGAATCATGACCTGCTGGATCTCACAGATGCGCTCCAGGCGCGAGACGGCCTGGCCCATCTGATTGTCGGGCACAATCTTTTGCTGCAGAATGCCCAGCACCGAGTGCAGTTCGTGCAGAATCTGGCGGAACCAGAGTTCATAGGTCTGGTGGGTGATAATAAACAGCATTTCGTCATGGGCTGGCCGGCCCACGCTCACGCTGCGCGGATGCTGGCAGCTGAGCAGCTGGCTTAAGCCCAGATAGTCGCCGTAATAGGTGTTTTCAGACATAGCTGAATTGTAACATATCTCGGCCCTGTCGCTGGCTTCGCGGGCCGGGGCTGGCTGTGCTAAGCTGTAAGCACCATTTTTGCAGCAAGCAGGAGGCCGCCATGCAATTGGCTAAAGTACTTGGAAACGTTGTGGCCAGCCAGAAAGCGCCCAGCCTGGCCGGCATCAAACTGATGATCGTGCAAAAAATCGGCCAGAGCGGCCAGGCCCTGGGTGAGCCGATGATTGCCGTGGACGCCACCGGCCAGGTCGGCGAAGGCGAACTGGTGCTGCTGGAAGGCGGCCGCGAAGCCGCCATGGCCCTCGAAGACACCTTTAACCCTGCCGATCAGGCCATTCTGGCCGTCGTTGACCGCGTCGACAGCCTGGCCGGCCAGCTGCCCTGAAGCCTCCTGCTGAAGCTGGCGCTGCCTGAAGGTTTTTGCCGCATTTTGCAAGCATGCAGGGCCGTGATATAATCAGCCCCAGAGTGTACAAGAGTGCACATAGCCGAAAAATGCGGTAAAGATGGCCAGAATTGCAGAAAACGATGCCGGACTGCAAAGCTTAAGCGATACCGATGACCTGAATCCAGAACTCTGCAACGCCGATCTGCGCCCAACGGGCTTTGCGGAGCGGTACTGGAACACCTGGCATATTGCCTCCCTCTGGATCGGCATGGCGGTCTGTATTCCCACCTACATGCTGGCCTCTTACATGATCACCGATGGCCTGAGCTTGTCCGAGGCCCTCTGGATTATTTTTCTGGGCAATCTGATTGTGGCCATTCCGATGGTTTTTAACGGCCATGCCGGCACACGTTACGGCATTCCCTTTCCCGTGCTGGGGCGGGCCTCTTTTGGGGTGCGCGGGGTGCATGTGCCCTCGGTGCTCAGGGCCCTGGTGGCCTGCGGCTGGTTTGGCGTACAGACCTGGATTGGCGGGCTGGCCCTGGCCTCGATTGCCCAGCAGATTTTGCCGCTGCAAAGCAGCTTTGGCCTGAACTTTGGCTGTTTTATGCTTTTCTGGTGTATCAATATCTTTTTTATCTGGCGCGGGACGGAGAGCGTTCGCTTTTTGGAGACCATCGCCGCGCCCCTGCTGATTGTGGTTGGTCTGGCCATGCTGGCCTGGGGCATTCAGCAAGGTGGCGGTCTGCAGCAGGTGCTGGCCCAGTCCGACAAGCTGCGGGCGCCTTCGGTGGCGGTCAGTACCCTGCCTGACGGGCAGCAGCAGCTGCGCTTTAACCTGCTCAGCGATCGCCAGGGTGCCATCAAAGCCACAGAGTTTCAGATCGGTGAGGCGGCCTGGCAGCCCCTGCCCAGTGATCGCAGCCTAACCCGCATTTCTCACAAAGGTGCGTTCACATAAGGTGTAGGGTATATTTCGGG
>JACYMC010000224.1 GCA_015272195.1 Candidatus Sericytochromatia bacterium | reverse complement strand
CAGATCAGGAACTTAAAATCACGCTGATTCTGTCCGGTTTCTGGGGAGCAGTATACTTTTTTTGATGCGTGTTGTCCCGCTGGCGCATTTTGAACAAAGTCTGTTTGACCTGATTGCTTCTGAACATCTGGAGGATAAGGATCCTGCGGCTGCTCAGTAAGCCCCGTCATTGTGTCTGGAGTGGCAAGCTTCTTGCGGCGCCTGGTCTGAGTGTGAGACATCCCGCTGCCACGCGGGTGATACCGCCTGCCGAAATGCAGGGCTTAAACTGAATAGGGTATACTGTCACAAAAAACGAGAGAGGTGCAGGCATGGTCAGCAGAGCCGCTGTACTGGCGCCCGGCGCGCGGGTCGAGATTCGCAACGAGGAGTGGATTGTGCGGCGCATTGATCGCCTGGCCGGCGGCCACAAGGCCCTGCACGTTACCGGCGTGTCGGAGCTGACGCGGGGCAAAGAGGCCATTTTTCTGGAGCAGCTCGAAAGCCAGATTCAGGTGCTGGCCCCCGAAGACACGGCCCTGGTGGCCGACCCCTCGCCCCATTACCGCCAGAGCAAGCTGTACATCGAGAGTCTGCTGCAGCGGTATATTCCGCCTTTGCAGGAGCAGCCGCGCCTGTATCTGGGCCACCGGGCGGCCATGAACGTGCTGCCGTTTCAATTGCAGCCGGCCCTGCAGGCCCTGGAGCAGCCGCGCCAGCGCATTCTGATTGCTGACGCCGTGGGGCTGGGCAAAACCTTAGAGTGCGGCATTCTGCTTTCGGAGCTGATGCGCCGGGGCCGGGGCCAGCGCATTCTGGTGCTGGCGATGAAGAGCATTCTGACCCAGTTTCAAAAAGAGATGTGGAGCCGCTTTTCGATTCCGCTGATCCGGCTCGACTCCGACGGCATCCGCCGCATTCGCCAGCAGATTCCCAGCAACCACAACCCCTTTGACTACCACGACAAGATTATCATCTCGATTGACACCCTCAAGCGCGACAGCGAGTACCGGCGCTATCTGGAGCAGGCCCGCTGGGATATTATTGTGATTGATGAGGCCCACAACGTGGCCGACCGCAGCGGCGTGAAGGATTTTTATGGCCAGACCCGCTCCCAGGCCCTGCGCACCCGCCTGGCCCGCCTGCTGGCCACCCGCTCCGATACCCTGATCATGCTCTCGGCCACACCCCACGATGGCCGGGCCGAGAGCTTTGCCTCTTTGATGAACATGCTCAACCCCACGGCCATTGCCAACCCCCACGACTACCGGCCCGAAGACATCAAGGGCCTGTTTGTGCGGCGCTTTAAAAAAGACATTCTCAACGAGGTGGGCGAGGCCTTTTTGCCCCGCAGCATCCGCGAGCTGCACGCCCCGGCCAGCGCCCCCGAAGAAGAGGCCTTTGCGGCCCTGCTGGCCCTGCGCCGCCCTGCAGCGTCTGCGCAGCAGGCGGATGAGCATAGCGACAGCCAGCACGACAGCCAGCGCAGCGGCAGCCGCATGCTCTTTGCCACCACCCTCGAAAAAGCCCTCTTTTCTTCGCCGGCGGCCTGTCTCGAAACCGTCAGCAAGCGCCTGGCGGCCCTGACCCGTGCAGACGAAGGCGAAACGACCGAAGCCCAGGCCCTGAGCCGCCTGCAAAGTGCCCTGCAGGCCATTGGGCCGGAACACTTTTCGCGCTACCAGCTGCTGCTGCAGCTGGTTCAGCAGGCGCTGGCCTGGCAGCCGCGCAGCGATGACCGCCTGGTGATTTTTACCGAGCGCATTGCCACCCTGCACTTTTTGCAGCAGCACCTGCCACCGGCTCTGGGCCTTAAGCCAGAGGCCGTGGAGATTCTGCACGGCGGGCTCTCCGATCTGGAGCAGCAGCGCGTGGTCGAGGCCTTTGGCAAAGAGAGTGCCCCCGTGCGCCTGCTGCTGGCCTCTGATGTGGCCGCTGAGGGCATCAACCTGCACTATCTCTCACACCGCATGATCCACTTTGATATTCCCTGGTCGCTGATGATCTTTCAGCAGCGCAACGGCCGCATTGACCGCTACGGCCAGCCTTTTGCCCCCGAAATCTATTACCTGATGACCGACTCCAGCCTGCCGGCCATTCGCGGCGACCAGCGCATTTTAAGCCTGCTGATTCAAAAGGATCAGATGGCGATCGACAATATTGGCGACCCCTCGGCCCTGATGGGGGCGTATAACAGCGAGGCCGAAGAAGCCCTGACGGCGGCGGCCATCGAGCAGGGCCTCAGCCCCGAGGCCTTTGAGCAGCAGAGCCTGCAGGCCGACCCGGCGGCCAGTCTGGAGGCCCTGCTGGCCGACTGGCAGGCCCTCAGCAGCAGCACACAGACCGAGGCCCCGCTGCCGCCGGAGCAGCGCACGGCCCGCCTGCCCTCGCTTTACCCGTGCTTGCTGGACTATGTGCGGGCGGCCTTTGATCAGCTGCAGATCAGCGATTATGAGCTGCACCCCGATCAGCAGGGCCTGACCCTCAATCTCACCCCTGATCAGCTGCCCCCGGATCTGCGCGTGCGCTTCAGGGCCCTGCCGCGCGAGCTGCTGCGCAAAGACAGCGGCCTGAAATTTTCGGCCGACACCGCCCGCATCCAGGCCGACATTGCCCGCTGCCGCAAAGAAGAAAACGCCTGGCCCGAATTACACTACCTCTGGGAGCAGCACCCGCTGATCGACTGGCTCAGCGACCGGGTCACGGCCCAGCTGGGCCGCCACCAGGCCCCGGTGATTGCCCTGCCCACCCTCGCACCGGGCGAGAGTGTCTACTGGCTCTCGGGCCTCTACCCCAGCGAGAACGGCCACCCGATTATCTGGGAGTGGCCGGGGGTCTGCTTCAGCGGCGATCGCTACCTCAACACCCGCAATCTGCACGATACCCTGGCCCACACGGGCTTTGCGGAGCGCGAGCACGCCAATCCGGCAGTACCTTTTGATGCGGCGGCCCTGCAGGCCCGGCTGCCCCGTGCCGTGCAGGCGGCCCACAACTGGTTAGAAATTCAGCGCGAAGACTTTGCGGCCCGCTTTGCGCCGCGCATTCAGCAGGAGCTGCAGGCGCTGGAGACCCTCAAAAACCGCCAGCTGACACAATTAGCGCAGGATTACGCTGAGGCCAGCGGGGCCCTGCTGCGCGAGCGGGATCAGCGCGAACGCCGCATTTTGCGGGTCTTTGACGATTACACCCGCTGGGTGCGCGAGAGCATGAGCGTGGCCTCAGACCCCTATCTGCAGCTGGTGGCTGTGTTTGTGGGATTGGATTAAAGGAGTCAGAACATGGATTTAACCGGCATTCAGAACGAAAACAGCTTTTACCCGGCCCATTACCTGGCCGCCGTGCTCGAAAACGATCTCAAAGACGCTCTCAAAGACTGGCGCGCCCGCGACAAGGACGCCACGGCCGCCCTGCCGCCCCCGCGCCTGCTGGCCCGCTTTGCCCCGGCTTATTTTCGCCAGCTGAGCGCGCTTCGCCTGGAACGCCAGCCGGCGGCCCTCTGCCGGCTGCAGCGCGAGGGCCTCTATGCCCTGCTGCAGATTGCCGGCTACACCCTCAGCCCCGGCCGGCGCGCCCTCGACAAAAATCTGGATCTGCCGATTCTGGGCGAGGTCTGCGACGCCCAGGGCGCACCGCTGCTCTGGCTGCTGGAGGCCCTGCCCGACCCTGACCCCAACAGCCCACCCGATGAGCGCTTTGCCTTTAACGTGCTGGAGGCTTCGCTGCACCCCGTGCAGTATGCCGACAGCGCCCTGGGCGCGACCGCCGCCGCAACTCACACCAACACCGACACCAACACCGAAACCGTCCCCGACACCGTACCGGAGCCTCTGCGCAACCGCAGCTGGGAGGCTTTGATTTCGCGTGAGGTTTTTTCGTTGCCCGAGCCGCCGCGCTTTGTGCTGCTCTGCGCTCTGCACGAAACCGTGCTGATCGATCGCTACAAATGGCACGAAAAAAAGCTGCTGCGCTTTGACTGGCCCGAGCTTCTGGGCCGCAGCGACAAGAGCACCCTCGAAGCGGCCCTGGCCCTGCTGCACCGCGATCAGCTCTGCCCGCCCGAGCAGCAGGGGCCGCCCCTGCTCGATCAGCTGAGCGAAAACGCCCACAAAAACGCCCACGGCGTGACGGGGGATCTCAAGCGCGCCCTGCGCGAGTGCATTGAGCTGCTGGGCAATGAGGCGCTGCACTACTTTCGCCACCGCGCCAAAACCCGCCTGTTTAACCTCGATGCGGCTGAGATTCAGCGTGTGTACAATATTGCCCTGCCCGAGGGCCTGAGCCTGGCCGATCAGCTGACCCGCGAGGCCCTGCGCTATATGTACCGCCTGCTGTTTTTGTTTTACATTGAGGCCCGGCCCGAGCTGGGCTATGCGCCGATCAACACCAGCCAGACCTATCTGCGCGGCTATTCGCTTGAGAGCCTGCGCGAACTCGAGAGCGTGACCCTGACCAGCGAGGCGGCCCGCAATGGCACCTATTTTAACGAGACCCTGCGCCTGCTGTTTAAGATGGTCTATGCGGGCATGGATCTCGGCGGCGTGGGCCAGGCCCAGGCGGGTGTCAACAAGCTGGAGCTGGCTCTGGAGGCCGATGAGCAGCTGCTCGACGATTTTTACGCCTTTCGCCTGACGGGCCTTGATGCCCATCTCTTTGACCCGGAGCGCACGCCCCTGCTCAACCGGGTGGTGTTTCGCAACCAGGTGCTGCAGCAGGTGATTCAGCTGATGAGCCTCACGGCGGCTTCGGGCCGCCAGCGGCGCGGGCGCATTTCGTATGCCCAGCTGGGCATTTCGCAGCTGGGGCAGGTTTATGAGGCCCTGCTCTCGTACCGGGGCTTTTTTGCCGAAGAGGATCTTTATGAGGTCAAGCCCGCCGAGGTCAGCGCGGTGGATATGCTGGATCAGGGCTTTTTTGTGCCGGCCCGCGATCTGGGCCATTACAGCGCCGCCGAAAAGGTCTTCGACAGCGAGGGCAATCTGGTCAAACATCCCAAAGGCCGCTTTATTTACCGCCTGGCCGGGCGCGACCGCCAGACCTCGGCCTCGTATTACACGCCCGATCTGCTGACCCGCTGTCTGGTCAAATACAGCCTGCAGACCCTGCTCAAAGACCAGCCCGCCGACGCCATTTTGCAGCTCAAAATCTGTGAGCCGGCCATGGGTTCAGCGGCCTTTTTGAACGAAGCCGTGAATCAGCTGGCCGAGGCCTATCTCAGCCGCAAGCAGCAGGAGCTGGGCCAGAGTATTCCCCACGATCAGATGCTCGATGCGCTGCAGCGGGTCAAAATGTACCTGGCCGACAACGCGGTGCATGGCGTGGATCTCAACCCCGTGGCGGTGGAGCTGGCCGAGGTTTCGCTCTGGCTCAACACCATCTGCCGCTCTGAGCAGGGCCGGGCCTTTGTGCCCTGGTTTGGCTTTCAGCTGCTGACGGGCAACTCGCTGATTGGCGCCCGCCGCGAGATCTACACGCCCGCCCAGCTGGCCCTCAAAAACTTTAGCAGCCAGGCCCCGCTGCCCGTGCCCCTCAAAGCCAGCGCCAGCAGTGCCCGGCTGGCCGACGGCATCTGGCACTTTTTGCTGCCCGACCCTGGCATGGCCAGCTTTAAAGACAAAAGCATTCAGGATCTGGCCCCTGAGCAGCTGGCCCAGGCCGAAAGCTGGCGCAAGGCCTTTAATGCGCCCCTCAGCGCCGACGAGATCAGCCGCCTGCAGGAGCTGAGCCAGGCCATTGACGCCCTCTGGCAGCAGGTGGCCCGCGAGCAGGCCCGGCTGCGCCGCGAAACCACCGACAGCCTGCCGATTTTTGGCCAGCCGGCCCCCGACCGGCCGCCCAGCAGCACCCGCGACAAGGACCGCCGCATGGCCCAGGAGTACTTCAGCCATGATGTGCGCAATGCCAGCGCCTACCGCCGCCTCAAGCTGGTGCTCGACTACTGGTGTGCCCTCTGGTTCTGGCCCCTCAGCGCGGCCGACAGCCTGCCCGAGCGCTGGGCCTTTATTGACGACCTGACCTGGATTGTCGACAGCAATCTCTTTGCCAGCAGCCCCACCACAGCGGCCCTGCCCCTCTTTGCTGAGACCCTGCCCGAGGCCGAGCGGGCCCGCTACCAGAACGAGCTGGGCATTGTGGATCTCGGCCAGCTGGTGGCCGATAACCCCCGCCTGCAGCAGGTCGTGGCCCTGGCTGAGTGCTACCGCTTTTTGCACTGGGAGCTGGCCTTTGCGGATATTTTTGCCGAACGCGGCGGCTTTGACTTTGTGCTGGGCAACCCGCCCTGGATCAAGGTCGAATGGGAAGAAAAGGGCATTCTCAGCGACGCTGAGCCGCGCTTTGCGATTCAGAAGTTCTCAGCCTCCCGCCTGGCCAGCCTGCGCCACGAAACCCTCGCCGCCAACGCCCAGCTGCTGAGTGCTTATCTGGAGGCTTATGAATCGGTTGCGGCCACTCAGAATTTTTTAAAGGCGGCTCAGAACTATCCGCTTTTAAAAGGGATGAAAGCCAATCTCTACAAGTGTTTTTTGCCCCTGGCCTGGCGCATTGCCGACGATCAGGGCGTATCGGCCTTTGTGCATCCTGAAGGGGTGTATGATGATCCGAGTGGCGGCGCGCTGCGCGAGGCGCTGTATCCGAGGTTGCGTTATCATTTTCAGTTTCAGAATGAGCTGAGTTTGTTTGATGATGTGGATCATCATATGAAATTCAGTATCAATATTTTTCATGGTCAGAAAACTGAGACTTTTTGGCATCTGGGCAATTTATATACCACACAGACGGTAGAGCAGTGCTTTCAGCACCACGGCCTGGGGCCAGTGAGTGGCATCAAAGATGATGATAATAAGTGGAATACACAAGCTCACCGTGACCGAATTATTGAAGTGGACCAGACCATGTTGCAGCTTTTTGCCCGGTTGTATGATGCCGAGGGCACGCCGCCTTTGCAGGCCCGTCTGCCCGTGGTGCACTCGCGCCAGGTGGTGGAAGTGCTCAAAAAGTTTGCCGATCAGCCCCGGCGGTTGGGAGATTTTGAAGGTGAGTATTATGTGACTCAATACTGGAATGAAACCAACGCGCAAAATGACGGGACCATGCGCCGTGATACCCAGTTCCCCGCCACGCCGGATCAGTGGATTCTGTCAGGCCCGCATTTTTATGTGGGCACGCCTTTAAACAAAACTCCGCGTCGTGAATGCACGGCCAACATGCATTACGATACGCTGGATCTGTTGACCCTGCCTGACGACTACTTGCCCCGCACCAATTATGTGCCCGCTTGCAGCCCCGAAGCCTATGCCGCCCGCACCCCCACCGTGCCCTGGGGCGACCAGCAGCCGGTCACGGCGTATTATCGGCTGGCTTGCCGTCGCCAGCTCAGCCAATCAGGTGAGCGCACTTTAATTACCATGATTGCACCCCCACAAGTTGCGCATATTGACGGAGTTTTTTCACTAACCTTTCAATCTCTTGAAACCATGCTGTCGGTTTTTAGTTTAACTCTTTCAGTTCCTTACGATTTTCTTGTTAAATCCACAGGAAAGAGCGATTTTAGAAATGATACAGCCAAACAGCTGATTTTAACCGATACCAGCGCCGTACAAAGTTTATTGCATATGCGCGTGCTGGCCCTCAACTGCCTCACCACCCATTACGCCGACCTCTGGCGTGAGTGCTGGGACCCCGCCTACACGCAGCAGCGCTGGGCCAAAGCCGACCCGCGCCTCGACAATGGCTTCTTTGAAGCCCTCACCCCGCACTGGCAGCGCCACTGCGCCCTGCGCAGCGACTACGCCCGCCGCCAGGCCCTCGTCGAAATCGACGTGCTCGCCGCCATGGCCCTCGGCCTCAGCCTTGACGAGCTGCAAACCATCTACCGCATTCAGTTCCCCGTCATGCGCCAGTACGAGCAGGATACCTGGTACGACGTCCGGGGCCGCATCGTCTTTACCGCCAGCAAAGGCCTGCCCGGTGTCGGCCTGCCCCGCAAGGCCAGCGCCAAAGACCTCAGCGCCGGCATTCGCTACAGCATCGACGCCCCCGGCCGCCAGCAGCACGACATCGCCCTCGGCTGGGAAGACGTGCAGCATCTCACCCAGGGTACCATCACCAAAACCTTCCCCGACGATACCCTCCCCGGCGGCCCCACCGAGCGCAGCATCACCTACCACGCCCCCTTCGACCGCTGCGACCGCGAAACCGACTACGCCACCACCTGGGCCTACTTTGAGCGGGGTATCTAATGCAATTTAGGCAAGGTGAGTCTTATATTGTCAGGTTTTTATATTTGACATACTCCCCTCCCTAAAGGAAGGGGATTCTCAAGCTACGCTTACCCCAATGGGTTACGTTAGCGGTGCTGTCTTCAT
>JACYMC010000248.1 GCA_015272195.1 Candidatus Sericytochromatia bacterium | reverse complement strand
TTGTAGTAACCTCTTTGACACTGGAGCAGACAACACCCAGAGATCTTTACGAGCAAGTCTACTGTGCCCGCGGGGACATGGAAAACCGGATCAAAGAGCAGAAACACGACCTCGCTGCGGGACGAACGTCAGCGCATCTGTTTCGGGCCAACCAGCTTCGGCTCTGGTTTTCAGGGCTGGCGTATGTTCTGATGCAAGCGATTCGCCGGCTCGGATTGACGGGCACAAAGCTCGCCAAAGCACAGGCCGGAACAATTCGGCTCAAGCTGTTGAAGGTAGCGGCGCGCGTCCTGCATGTCGGTGGGCACCTGATCTGTCAATTGGCGAGCGCGTGCCCCTTTCGTTCTCTGTGGGGACAGGTTCTGAAGCGATTGCGAATACCGTGAGCCTGAGCCCCTTCACCAAGATCTCAATCGCCTGAAACCAGGTTATCTTTGGCCTGTCGTCTTTCACCCAGCGAACGAACAAAGACAATGAATCAAGCGTGAAACGGCCTGTTCAGAGGCTACCGAGTTCAGTAAAAACTCCCGAAATATACCCTACACCTTATGTGAACGCACCTTTGTGAGAAATGCGGGTTAAACCGTTTTCAGCGAACAACAGGCGCATGACATTTTGCTCCGTTTTTAAAGCGTTTTCCCCCGCATAAAAATGTACCAGCTGCGCGTAAGCGCTGTTCCATATCAGTAAACGATAGTCGCATGAAATCACAAAAGCAGGGTAAGGCAAGTGCTGTGTCAGCATTTGGTGCAATAAGCTGTTTATCAGTGACATCGCCTGATCGTCTAATGGGGTTTCATTAAAAGCTGGCGGATAACCCGCCTGAAGCAACAGCCTGTTGGTTTGCCTGAAATTCAGCTTGAGGTTGTGTGCCAGCGTCAGAATGAGGGCTTCGCTGGCTGTTGAGCGTCCGGTTTCAATAAATGAGAGATGCCTGCTGGAGATGCCTGCCTTCAATGCCAGATGCATTTGACTCAGCCCACTGGCTTTTCGCCAGAAACGGAGGCTTTCGCCGAGGGTTTCTGGCATCCATTGAAACAAGTTGTGATGCATGGTTTTACCTCAGAGGTAATCGACACTCATACGGTGTCTTTTTATTATAAGCACAAGGCTGAAGAATAAAGGAGCATAACAATGCGCGTGTTTCAAATCCTGGTTGGCTTGATGCTGACAACTGTGACGGTGTATACGGGGTTAACGATCGCCGGACATGGCTGGAATTTTTTGCCTGTCATTTTCAGTGATCTGTTTCAACTGAATTGGACAGGGCAATTTTATCTGGATTTTATTTGTTATCTGATGCTTTCGGGTTTATGGGTTGCCTGGCGACACCAGTTCAGCCTGCAAGGGATTTTGCTTGGATTGAGCGCAGCATGTGGTGGGCTTCTGTTTCTGGCGCCTTATCTGATGATTGTCAGTCTGCAGGAAAAGTCTTTTAAAAACATATTGGTGGGCCGGCAATAAACTCTTTTTTAAAGCACCAGCTGCCAGCAGCGCACATCCAGGGCCTGCCAGGCCGCTTCCACCCATGCCAGCTTTGCCGGGCTGCAGAGGGCCAGGGCCAGCCCGCCGCGGCCGGCCCCCGAGAGCTTAGCACCCCACGCCCCGGCATCCTGTGCGGTCTGCACCAGCTGATCCAGGCGCGGGCTGGAAACCTGCAGCGCCTGCAGCAGCTGGTGATTCTGATTCAGACACTGGCCCAGCTCAGGCCAGTCGCCGCTGGCCAGGGCCGCGCGGGCACTGCGGCTGAGCTGACCAATGGCCTCAAACAGGGCCTGGTAGTGCGTCGGATCGGCTTCAAAACCCGCCCGCACTGCACCCACTACCTCGTGGGTTGGCGGCGCTGGCCCGCTGTCGCCCAGCAGCAGCACGGCCCCGCTGGCGATCTGCAGGCTTTCGGGGGCGGCCCCGCGCACAAAGCAGAGCGGCTGGGCGCGGCTGATCACTTCGCCGTCAATGCCGCTGGGCCGACCGTGATAGCGCATTTCCTGGGCGTGCACAAAGGCCAGGGTCTCAGCCAGGATGCAGGGCTGGCCGGCGTAAGCGGCCAGCACCCGGAACAGCGCCGCTGAAATGGCCGCCCCGGAGCCCAGCCCGCGCCCAATCGGGATCTGGCTGCTGACATGGACGGCCGCTGCCGGCAGTGAATCGTTTAACAGCCCAAAATGGCGCAGGCCTTCCCAGAGGGTCAGGGCCAGGGGATGCGCGCTGTCAGGCGTCTGGGTGCTGTTAAAGCAGTGCTGCCAGCTCAGATCCGGGGCATGCAGGCTGCAGCCTGCAGCTGGACTGGCTGTGGCTGTGGCCTGCAAATTGTGCAGGGGCAGTGCCAGAGCGGGCATGCCGTAGACCACGGCATGCTCGCCGCAGAGAATCACTTTGCCGCAGGCAGAGGCCGTATGCATCTGTTTTGCCCGGTGGCTCAAGCTGACGGAGCCATCAGGGCCTGGGCCCGTGACAGCGTGACTTCGCCCGTGCGCACCAGTTCAGCGGCAATGGCGTCGATCTGGTCACCCTCCGCACCGGCGGTCATGGCCACGGTGCGGGCATGCAGGGCCATATGGCCTTTCTGAATGCCGTCAGTGGCCAGAGCCCTGATGGCCGAAAGGTTCTGCGCCAGGCCGACACAGACCGTGACTTCGGCCAGCTCGCGGGCCGAGCGCACGCGCAGAAACTTGAGGGCAATGCGGGCCATCGGGTGCAGTGAAATCGCCGCGCCCACAATGCCCAGGGCCATCGGCAGTTCCAGCTCGCCCACCAGATTGCCGGCTTCATTGCGGTACCATTCGGTCATGGCGCGGTACTGGCCGCTGCGGGCGGCGTAGGCATGGGCGGCAGATTCTACAGAGCGCCAGTCGTTGCCTGTGGCCATGACCACCGCATCCACGCCGTTCATCACGCCTTTGTTATGGGTTACGGCCCGGTAGGGGTCCAGAATGGCAAAGTTCTGGGCCTGCACAATGCCCTCTACCACATCTTCGCCGCTGTAATTCTGGGTGGTGAAGCAGTGAGGTGGAATCTCACAGCGGGCTTTGGCCAGGCGCTGATCGGCCAGGTTGGAGAGAATGCGCAGATAGACTTTGCCGCCGGTCAGTTTTTCGACGGTCGGGGCCAGGCCTTCAACGGTGGTGTTGATCAGATTGGCGCCCATGGCGTCACAGGTGTCGAGCAGGACATGCACCACCAGCATGCGGTTGTAGGGGCTGCCTTCACCCAGCTGGCGCACTTCAATATCGCGTACGCCGCCGCCGCGCTGCACCAGATTGGGCACATAGCGGGTGTTGGCTTCGCTGATCAGCTCGGCTTTGGCGGCCAGTACGGCGGCGGCGGCGGCTTCAAAATCAGCGCAGCCCACCACCTGAATCTGGCCAATCATGACCGGCTCGGTGCTGGTGGCCGTAAAGCCCCCCCCCTCACGGATGATTTTGGCGCCAAAGCTGGCGGCGGCTACCACCGAAGGCTCTTCGATCGCCATGGGAACCAGGTATTCTTTATTATTGATCAAAAAATTGGTGCCAATACCAATCGGCAGGCTGAAAATGCCCACGGCGTTTTCGATCATTTTGTCGGCCTGGGCCAGGCTCAAAGCACCCTGAGAGCTCAGATCGCTGACCTCCGAGACATCGAGTTCATAGACTTCGGCCAGTTTCTGGATGCGCTCATGAATGCTGAGCTGATAAAAGCCAGGGATGCGGGAGGTTTTCACTTGCCTGCTTTGGCCTCACTGCGGCCGTCAATTTTTTCGAGTGCATAGCGCATGGCTTTGGCTGCTTCGTTGATTTCTTCTTCGTTGCCGGCCAGGTGAATGCGACCAAAAGCGCCGACAGCACGCACTTCCAGAATTTTGATGTTGGCGGCTTTTTCGGCTTCGTTGGCGGCCAGCAGGGCGTAGCCAGCCGGGTAGGTTTCGAACACATACATGGTTTCGCCGGCCCGGATCATATCGCCGTGGCGCATGCGGTTGATCAGCATGGAGTGGTGCGGGTCAATGCCGGTGAGCACCTGGCTGGAGACAATGCTGGGCTTGAGGCGGTCCTCTTCGCGCAGACCGAGAAACTCCAGCACGGTGGCGCCGGCCGAGCGCACCTGGGCCTGGTCAAAATCGTGCACTTCCAGCACGCCAAATTCGCGTTCCACGATCTGCATGCCCGGCTTGACGTTGGTCTGCTTTAAGATGGCGTCGGTCAACTGGTTGATGGCAATACCGGGGGCCACTTCCAGAAAGAGGGCGGCCTGGCCTTCGATCGGCAGGTATCCCTGGGAGATGGTGGCCTGAAAAGCGGCGGTCTGAGGCTGCAGGATGTCGATGTAGGTATAGGTTCGCAGTTCGATCATGGCGTTATCCTTCTTTTATGAATTTAATTGGCCAGCAGGGCCCGGCCATGCAGGTAGACATCTGAAATTTCACGGGCGTACTGGCGGTCAAATCCCGCCTGTACCAGCAGATAAAAGATCTGCTCTTCGTCGAGCTTGACCTGAAATGCATGGGTCAGGCGAATAAAGCGATAATAACGCTCCCAGTCCTGGCCACCGAGCAGGTTTTTATGGGCGTGCTGCACAAAGTCCTCAAAGGCCTGATGAATTTTGGTCGTTAATTTGGGCGCCAGGGTATCCAGCGATTTCACGGTCAGGCGCAGCCGGGTTTTGTGGCGGCGGTTGTAATCTTTGAGCAAGGGGTCCAGAATGCTTTTGCCCAGGGCCGTATAGTCTTCGTAATCGGGGATGTTCTTTTGCCATGCCGGACTGTTGAGTCGCACGTGCACATGTTTGACATCGGTCCGGCGGGCGCTGATCACGCGGGCCTCCAGATCCGGGATCTCGACCGTGCCACATTTGAGGCTCAGCATCAGGGTATCGCTGTCGTCAGCCTCGCTCAATTCGGCCTGATAATCGGGGGTTTCAGCGGCGATCTCAGCCAGCCGCTCCACAAACACATGGGGGCTGAAATCGGGTTTGACTTTGAGTGGTGGGTATTTTTGCACCGTGTGGCCTCTTTCCCTGATAATCTCTCTGACATTATACCCCAGTCCCCTGAAGCCGACCAAGTCAGACCGGCTGCAGAGCATAACCAATACGTTATGCGCTGTGTAAATTCTAAAAAAATTGGGCGCAATCGGCGGCTTGGAGTATAATGCATTCAATCTGCCGAGCAGAATCGCAAGGAGAAGTAGTATGACCATCGCCATTCAGCCCCCCGATTATATTCAGAACCCCCGCGTGCTTCAGTGGGTTCAGGAAGCCGTTGAACTGTGTCAGCCGGCCAGCATTCACTGGTGCGACGGTTCAGATGCTGAGTACCAGCAGCTCTGTGAACAGCTGGTCGAAAAAGGCACCTTCAAACGGCTCAACCCTGAAAAGCGCCCCAACTCCTTTCTGGCCCTCTCAGATCCCAAAGACGTGGCCCGCGTTGAGGATCGCACCTATATCTGCAGCCGCCGCCGCCAGGATGCCGGCCCTACCAATAACTGGGTCGACCCCAAAGAAATGAAAGAAACCCTGCGTGATCTGTTCAAAGGCTGCATGCAGGGCCGTACGATGTATGTGATTCCTTTTAGCATGGGGCCCCTGGGTTCAGATATTGCCCAGATTGGTATTGAGATTTCTGACTCGCCCTATGTGGCCATCAATATGAAGATCATGACCCGCATGGGCAAGGCCGTCTACGACGTGCTGGGCAAAACCGGTGAGTTTGTGCCCTGTATGCATTCGGTGGGTGCACCGCTGCAGCCGGGGCAGCAGGATGTATCCTGGCCCTGTAATAACGACAACAAATATATTGTGCACTTCCCCGAAGAGCGTCAGATCTGGTCTTTTGGCAGCGGCTACGGCGGCAACGCTCTGCTGGGCAAAAAATGTTTTGCCCTGCGCATTGCCTCTGCCATGGGCCGCGACGAGGGCTGGCTGGCTGAGCATATGCTGATCATGTGTGTGGAGTCTCCCGAAGGCGAAAAAACCTATGTGGCTGCCGCTTTCCCCAGTGCCTGCGGCAAAACCAACTTTGCCATGCTGATTCCGCCCAAAGCTTTTCAGGACAAAGGCTGGAAAGTCACCACCCTGGGTGACGATATTGCTTGGCTCAAGCCCGGTGCTGACGGCAAACTCTACGCCATCAACCCCGAAGCCGGCTTCTTTGGCGTGGCGCCGGGTACGTCCTATGATTCCAACCCCAATGCCATGGACTCGATCCGGGCCAACAGTATTTTTACCAACGTGGCCCTGACACCTGACGGCGACGTCTGGTGGGAAGACATGACCAAAGAATCCCCGGCGGAGCTGACCGACTGGCAGGGCAATCCCTGGACCCCCGGCTGTGGTCGGCCAGCGGCCCATCCCAATGCCCGTTTTACCGCTCCGGCCAGCCAGTGCCCTTCGATTGATCCGGCCTGGGAAGATCCCAAAGGGGTGCCCATTTCGGCCTTTATTTTCGGCGGTCGCCGCCCGAGCGTGGTGCCCCTGATTTATCAGGCGGTCAACTGGAACTTTGGCGTTTATCTGGCCTCAACCATTGGCTCGGAGACCACGGCTGCGGCAGCTGAGAGCACCGGTGCCGTGCGCCGTGACCCGATGGCCATGCTGCCTTTCTGCGGCTACCATATGGGCAATTATTTTAACCACTGGCTCGAAATGGGCCGCAACCTCAGCCAGCCGCCGCGCATCTTCTGCGTGAACTGGTTCCGCCGCGACGAAAACGGCAAGTTTCTCTGGCCCGGTTTTGGTGAAAACATGCGTGTGCTGGAGTGGATTGTGAAGCGCGTGCGCGGCCAGGCCTATGCCGCTGAGAGCCCCCTGGGCTGGATGCCCCGTTATGAAGATTTGAACTGGGAGGGGCTGGATGGCTTTGGCCCCGAGCGCTTTGACAAGTTGATGGAAGTGGATCGGGAGCTCTGGAAAACAGAAATTCTTTCGCATCAGGCCCTGTTTGACAAGCTCTATGATAAACTGCCAAAAGAGTTTCTGTTTATGCGTGAACTCACCCTCTCCAGCCTCTGGCGCTCACCCGAACGCTGGGGCATGGTCAACGAACGGTATGTTGTTCAGAACGACAACTAGTCCACACCGTTTCAGGTAACAAATGCAAGCGCCGTTTTAGGCGATGCTGCTTCTAAGCTCCGGCTGAGTGGACCAGCCGGAGTTTTTTGCATGTAAAGGGCAAAACCAGAAGCCAAATTGCAGCACATCCGCGCGCTGACTCAGTTCGGCCTGCAGGCGCTGGAGCGCTTCACGCGGCAGCAGCAGGCGCGCAATCAGCACCTGACCGTTTTCAAACCACTGGTGTTTGAAGATCTGGGCCTGGTGCTTGAGTTCGCGCAGCAGGCTCAGCCGGTGATAAGCCGGTTCTGTGCCGGGCCCCAGCCGCAGGTGCAGCTCCAGATGAAAATGCCCTTGCTGCTGGGCTGCAGCCAGCAGCTGCCGTTCGGTGGGGCTGTAATACAGGCAGAGATTGCCCAGCAGCTCGGCGCGGGCTGCAGCCTGCAGTGGCTGCCCTTGTCGGAGTACCTGACTGTAGTTCTGGCTCAGGGCTTTGAGCCGGGTTTGAATATGCGGGGCACCAATCTGTCCGGCAATCTGGCTGTTTTTTTCAGGTGGGGCAAAGGCTTGCAGGGTGCGCAGGGCCCAGGCGCTCAGGCTGAGCAGCTGGCCTGGCTTCAGGATCCGATAACGCCGGGCAGCCACAGGCAGTAGCTCGCCGCTGTTGTGTACTTGCGCTTCGGCGCCCAGACTTTCGAGCTGGCCGCTGATCAGTAAATGCAGACCCTGCGCCGGCAGGCTGATTTGCTGACTCCGGCTCAGATGCTGCATGCGTCCCAGGCGCTCGGCCATGGCCAGTACGCTATCTGAAGCGTCTTTCAGCGCAGGATACTGGCGCAGGGCCGTGGGCCAGGCGGAAGCTGTGGTTTTGCGTGGCGCTGGGCTGGTATCACTCAGGCGCGGAACGTCTGTCTGATCGGGCCAGTGGCCCAGCAGATGTGGATGTCCGGGCGTGCAGCGCCAGGCGGCGCGGGCATTGCTGAGCAGCAGCTGGCCTTCAGCCCAGTGACAGACGGCCTCAGCGGGCAAATTGCCGTTGCCCGGCAGGGGTTTGGCCCGCAGCAAGCGCCCCTGCTGATCGACGTGCAGCCAGAGGCGGCGGCTGGCGTCGACGACCAGCCAGTGACCGTCACTCCGTTCGTGCACCCAGATCGGGGTCTGCAGCTCCTGACCTTTACCCGAAAAAGTGGACTCTGCAGAACAGAGAAATCACTTAAAATATGACAAAGCTTTGACTTGACAAGTCAGGGAGAGGGTTTGAGAGCCCTAAATAGCCTGTAAGTATTGTCCGTGTTGGATTTAAGCTAAAATGGGGCATCCCTCGAAAGGAAGCCCCCAAAATAATGCTTAAGATTCA
>JACYMC010000133.1 GCA_015272195.1 Candidatus Sericytochromatia bacterium | reverse complement strand
TCCCCTCAAGTCTACTCAGGGAGTGCGAAGAACGGTTCATTCTGAATCACTGCCCCCAAAGGGACTTAATCGGTATGAAATTGTTTCAGAAAACGATGTTCTGAGGTCATATCCCCAATCACAATCAGATCAGCCGAAGCCGGCAGGGGTGCATAGGCGTCCGGGTTGACCTCAAACTGCTCGCCCTGAATCAGGGCCATCACATTACAGCCGGTCAGCTCACGAATCCGGGCCTCGGCCAGTGAGCGACCCACCAGCGCGGGCGGCACAGGCAGGCGAAAAGCGTCCAGACCTTCCGTCAGCGTGAGAATATTGGCCCGTTTGAGCATATTAAAAATCATGCTGGCACCCATGGTGGCATAAGACATCACAAAATCTGCCCCGGCCCGGTGCAGGGTCGAAACATTGCGTTCCAGATTGGCCCGGCCCAGAATCTGAATATCCGGGCGCAGGCGGCGGCAATAAATGGTCAGGTAAATGTTGATATCGTCATCATGGGTGGTGACCACCACGCAGGAAGAGTCCTTGATACCTGCCCGGTGCAAAACCTCCAGCGCGGCCGCATCACCGATCACGTATTTTTCGGGGTCTTTGACCCGTTCCGGCAGTTTTTCGACAATGCGATAATCCAGCCCCTGGGCCTGAAGCGTTTCAGCTGCAGCCCGGCCTACACGCCCCCCGCCAATAATCACCACCGGCGCGTCGCTGGGCTGACCGGCACAGAACTGCTGGTCATAAGCCCGCAGCTGGTCTTCTGCCCCTGCCAGAATCAGGACTGTGCTGGGCTGAATCAGGGTATCGGAGCCGGCAAAGGCAAAACGCCCCCGGTCCCAGACCCCCACCACATTCAGATTGGCATAATCGCGCAGGCGCACTTCTTTAAGGGTTTTGCCCACCAGCGGGGTATTGCCTACCGCCACTTCGGCCACTTTCAGCGGGCCAAACTCCCCGATAATATGGCTTTTTCCATCACGTCCCAGGACCCGGCGAGCCAGGGCTTGCCCCAGAATCTGTCCCATCTGAAGCACCCGGCTGCAACCGGCCAGCTCCAGAATATCGACACTGTCAGGAGATGAAGCTGTGGCCACCAGATTCACCTGCTGCACATCCTCGCGCACCGTAAACACAATATTGGTGTTGACCGGATCACTGCGCGAAGCGAGTACCAGCGCGGCCTGCTGCACCTGAGCCCGCGTATAGGTTTCAGGGTCGTCGAGTTCCCCCAGCATGACGCGAAAGCCTTCGTCATAGAGTTTGAGCGCCTGCTCCAGTTGCGGAACCAGCAGCACATAGGGCATCTGGGCCGACTCCAGCATGCGGATCAGGCTGATTTCCATCGGACTGAGACCCGTCAGAATCACGTGGTCTTTGGTGTCCGGAGGCAGTTCACGCGGCGCGCGGGCAGCAGAAGACGCCTCCACCCAGGGCAGATACACAAACTGAATCAGCACAAAGGGCAGCAGCATCAGCATGTACACCGTGCCGGAAATCAAGACCACCAGGGAGTAGAGATGCCCAATATCCGAGGTGAAGGTAATATCGCCAAAACCCAGGGTCGACATCACTACCAGGGTCCAGTAAACGGCAGCTACCCAGCTGTAGGAGCGCCCTTCGAGCGCCATGAAATAATGAAAGCCTGTACTGAACAAAGCCACCAGCAACACAAAAATCAAAAAGAAGCGCACTAAAAACACCATGTTTCGGCGATTCTTTGGCTGGGTCAGAAAGCCGTTGATCAGACCGTGCAGAACAAAAATATACTTCATGTCAGCAGCGCGTTAAGGCGTATAAAACAGCCCTGCACCTGGCCCCAGCGGCAGGCCCAGCACATACCAGACAATCAGCATCACGGTCCAGGCCAGGGCAAAAGCAATCGAGTAGGGCAGCATGGCGGCAATCAGTGTGCCCAGGCGCACCCGCTGGTCATAACGCTGGGCAAAAGCCACCACAATCGGGAAGTAAGGCAGCAACGGCGTAATGATGTTGGTGATCGAATCGCCAATGCGGTAGGTGACCTGAGCAATCTCCGGGCTGTAGCCCAGATTCATCAGCATCGGCACAAAAACCGGCGCCATAATGGCCCACTTGGCAGAGGCTGAACCAATAAACAAATTGACAATCCCTGAAATCACCATAAAAATCAGCAGCAGGGGAATCCCGCCAATGCCCAGCGTCTGAATCAGCGCCGCACCTGAAATGGCAAACATCAGGCCCAGATTGGACCAGGTGAAAAAGGCCACAAACTGGGCTGCGGCAAAGGCCAGCACCACATAAGCTCCCATAGAGGCCATGGTATCCCCGGTCATGCGGGCCACATCCCGATCATTGCGGATCGATCCCGTCATCGCGCCATAGACCAGGCTCGGAAACAAAAAGCCGAGACAGATCATAATCACCAGCGAATGGTAAAAGGGACCCAGACCGCCTTCGGCGTCACGCAAAATCCCGTTGGCAGGAACCACCAGCGCAGCAAAACCAATCAGGGTCAGCGCAAAGACCCCAAAAGCCGCCCAGGCCGCTTTTTTTTCAGCCGGGTGCAGAGTATTGAGGTCTTCGTCTGCTTCGCCATCCCCAGACTGTACGGCATGGGCCGGGTCCCACTGGCCCAGGCGGGGCTCGACAATTTTATCGGTCACAAACCAGCCCACCAGGGTCACCAGAAAGACCGAAACGAACATAAAGTAAAAATTGGCGGTGGGGGCCACAGCATAAGCCGGGTCATAAATCTGGGCGGCAGACTCCGTAAAGCCTGCCAGCAGCGGATCGAGACTGGTTAGGAGCAAATTGGCCGAAAAGCCACCCGACACCCCGGCAAACGCTGCCGCCAGACCGGCCAGCGGATGCCGGCCCAGACCGGCAAAGAGTACTGCGCCCAGGGGTGTGAGCACCACATAACCGGCGTCAGCAGCCATCGAAGACATCACCCCGGCAAAGACCAGAGCGGCACTGATCAGGCTGCCGGGCACGGAGCTGACCATCATTTTGAGCATGGTTTTAATCAGGCCACTGCGCTCGGCCACGCCAATCCCGATCATGGCAACCAGCACGGTACCCAGAGGCGGAAATCCAGTGAAGTTTTTGACCGAGTCGGTGAACATGTGCTGGATCTGATCCGGCGCCAGCAGATTGACCACCTGAATGCTTTCCTGGGTGCCAGGATGCACCAGCTGCCAGCCGGTCAGCGAGACCAGCCATGAAACCACAGGCATCAAAAAAGCCAGCCCGACAAACAGGGTCAAAGGGTCCGGAAGTTTATTGCCGATCTGTTCAATGCGGTCCAGAGAGCGGGTAAGCAGGCTTCTGGATTCTGACGGGCTGGACATGAATTTCTCCTCTGCGATGCAATTAGGGTGTGAGATGTATTCAGTATAGGCAATTTATGGTCTGACAGCCACCGCCAGTGCGCATCAAAAAACCGGCCTGTTCAGGCCGGCAAGGGGTGTGTTGTTGAAACAGAAGATGTCAGGGAAGGTTTATATCACTGGCCACGCGCTGCAGCGCGGCCTGCATCAGAGCACTCTGAAGTTCTTCTTCAGAAACAGAAGAAAAGTTGGCTCTAAAAGCCTGAACGGCTTCAGAGACCGGCTGCAGTGCGGCATTTAAGAAGATACTGCTTTGGCTTTCAGTGTCACTGGCCGGTTGAAGTTTGGCGACCGGCTGAATATTCACGCTCTGGGATTCGGACAGACTTTGCCCAAAAGAGACCTGATTTTTAAGTTCATAGGTCCGCGTGCTGTCGGTTTTCACTTCAGATGTAGAATCAGCCGGAGCAGCAGCTTGTGGCATGGCCGGCGGGGCGCTCAGTTGTTCAGGCGGCGTCTGGGGGGTCGGTGTTCCCTGAGCGGCCTGGCTGCTGGACCAGTTTGGCTCTCCGATGGGCCGGGGGGAATTCCCGATTGTGCTCATAATCTGTGTTTCCTGTTTTGTGGACTTTATTTCTGAGTGTCATATACCCACTGCCAGCGGGTTTTATGCACGCACAAACAGAAAATGTTCCAAAATCAACAGGACCTCAGTCAGACCGGTCTGACAGGCCCCATGTCTTGCTGCTGGCGCATAAACTGTTCAAAAGCCTGATTAAAATCCAGCTGGGGGTTTTGATCGCGATACTGTTTAAAAGCCTGCATAAACTGCTTATAGTCCGACTGGACCGGGGTTTGAAGATAGGACATTTGGTCTTCCGTTTATTTTTTGTTAATTTTCCTTTAAGTTGATCATCTCTTATGATCGCATGTTTTTACACAATCGCCAAGGAGAAGAGACACAAGTGCATTCGTGCAGACAAAGGCCTTTTCGCCTGAGGAGAGATATGCTAATCTGAACTCGTTCTCAAATACGGAGGGGGTCCGGGTGGTGAGGACGCGGTCTTGAAAACCGTTGCCCCGCAAGGGGTTGCAGGTTCGAATCCTGTCCCCTCCGCTTTTTAGAACATCTGCCTGACAATTCAGGCGCTCAGATAGCTACAAGTCTGCAGCAAGTATTTTATTCCCAAAGCCCTTTTTCCATACCGTCCGCCACCAGGCTGATCAGGCATTTAAGCCTGGGTATACATCTCAAACAATAAGGGATGGGCTCTCACAAAATCCAGTATTTTCTGATGGGCCACAGGCACAGCATAGTCCTGGTTCTGAGCGGCATTGACCCAGACCAGGTCAGGCCCATTTGCTCCCTGCCAACGGGCTGAGCGCACCTGCATCTGCAGGCGGCGATGGGTCAGCACATGTTCAATCACGGTCATAGACTCACCCCAGCACAGACTCTGACCGGCCAGCTGGCTCTCCGCAGCAGCTTCTGCCACACGCCAGGG
This sequence comes from Candidatus Sericytochromatia bacterium, assembly GCA_015272195.1. GTDB lineage: Bacteria > Cyanobacteriota > Sericytochromatia > UBA7694 > UBA7694 > JACYMC01. The sequence continues at coordinate 3,765 of JACYMC010000133.1, read as the reverse complement.
CAAACACCACAGGCCTTTAAAAATCCCTTTCTGGGTCTGCTGCTGCAAGAGCACGCGGCCCTGCCCATCCTGAATCACCGCCACATCCAGCAGCAGGGTTTTGACCTGTGTTTTTTTGCCTTTATAAGGATACTGTTCAGGCTGCCCCTCAGCATATGCCTGGCAGTGCACCTGCACCGGACAGTCTGTGCACAGGGGTTGGCGTGGCTTGCAGACCAAAGCACCCAGCTCCATCAGAGCCTGATTAAAATCCCCGGCCCGCTCAGGCGGAATCAGGGCGGCCACCCGTTCAGACAAGGCCCGGCGGGGCTGTGCACTGTCAAAAGCATGCCGGAGGGTATCCAGACGACTGAACACCCGGATCACGTTACCATCAATGGCCGGTACGGGCAGACCAAAGGCAATGCTCAGAATGGCACCGGCTGAATAAGGCCCAATACCCGGTACTTTGAGAATCTCCTCCAGAGACCGGGGGATCTTGCCGCCATAGGCTGAAACCACCAGCTGGGCGCCGCGCTGCAAATTGCGGGCCCGGCTGTAATAACCCAGCCCTTCCCAGCGTTTTAAAACCTTCTCCTGTGGGGCGGCAGCCAGCGCAAACACAGTGGGAAAAGCATGCATAAAACGCTCAAAATAAGGCACAACCGTGGCCACCTGGGTTTGTTGCAGCATGATTTCAGAGACCCAGATAGCATAAGGGTCCCGGCTGTCGCGCCAGGGCATCTCGCGCGCTGACTGGTCAAACCAGGCCAGCAAATCTTCCTGAAACGACATCTGTATCACGGCCTGACTGCAGACAAAGCCTGAATATACGCCACAACCTGCTGGGCTTCGCGTTCATGGATCAGATCCTGCTGTACATAGCGGCGGGTATAGTTCTGAATCGGACGCGCTTTGTCAAAATAAACCGGATCCACCAGCGCATGACAGCGGCCACAGTGCTGGGTATAAGCCTGCTTCAGGGGACGGATGGCATCCGGTCCGGGCAAGGCTTCAGAAGTGGTTTTGGGTGCCAGCAAAAACAGCAGCAGACAACCTGAAAGCAAAAAGCTCAGACCCAGCATCAAACTCAGCTCAAAAAAACGACGCATGCTTATGTTGTAACAGATGCCAGCCCCTGACCGCCACTGCGTTGCCTGCAGCCGCAGGGATATTTTGGGTGGGGCTGACTTTGTGTGCTAAAATGACCTTTGCCTTTTATTTACCCAGTTCTGAGACAAGAGCACAAGAATGAAACATTACAACCGCTTTGCTTATATCTTATTGAGTCTGGCTGCCTGCAGCAGCCTTTACGCGCCGGCAGCTTTTGCGCAGGCAGAAATCCAGGAGCTGAGTGACGCCATCCTGATCCGTCCCGACGGGCGCAGCGTTTCGCTGGCCGCTCTGGCCTTTGCCGCTTACGAGCAGGGCATCAAGGCCCGCCAGGCCGGTCAGCTGGACGCCGCCCTCAAACACCTGAACGACGCCATCCGCATCTACCCCAACTACGCCCAGGCCTATTATGACCGCGGCAATCTTTATCTGCAGCAGCAGGCCTTTGACCAGGCCGTGGCCGATTTTTCAAAAGTCATTGCCCTCAAGCCCCCCAAACTGCTGGCCGATGCTCACAATAACCGTGGCTTTATCTATAACGAACATCTCAAGCAGTACGCCAAAGCCCTGGAAGACTTTACCCGAGCCCTGCAGCTGCGGCCCGGCTATGCCCGCGCTTATTATAACCGGGGGCTGGCCCATGACCGCCTAGGCAAAAGCGAGCAAGCCCTGCAGGACTACTCCCGCACCCTGGAGTTGGACCCCAAATATGTTGATGCCTACAACAACCGCGGCATCATTCACCTGGAAGCCAAAAAGTATCCCCAGGCCCTGGCAGACTTCAATAAAGCCCTGAGCCTCAAGCCCGACTACCCTCTGGCGCACTATAACCTCGGACTGATTGCCTCCTACCAGGAGAAGTACACCGAGGCCCTGAGCCACTACAACAAGGCCATTGAGCTGAACCCGGCCTACGTTGAGGCTTACCATAACCGGGGCTTTATCTATAACGATATCCTCAAAGACTATGACAAGGCTCTGGCAGACTTCAACAAAGCCCTGAAGCTGAACCCCAACTATACCAACGCTTATTATAACCGGGGGCTGAGTTATTATAACCAGCAAAAATACAACGAGGCAGCCAGCGACTTTTCCGCCGTGATTGCCAACAACCCCAAAGATGCCGACGCTTATTATTACCGGGGGGACAGCTATTATCGCCTGAGTGAGTTTGACAAAGCCATTGCAGATTTCAGCCAGGTGGTCAGCCTGATGCCTGAAGACGCCTGGAGCCATTACTGGCTGGCCTGCCTTTATGCCCTCAAGCAGGAGCCTGACAAAGCCGTGACTGCTCTGCGCAAGGCCATTCAATACAATCCTGAATTTAAAACCAGTGCCAAAGAAGAGCCGGCCCTGGTCTTTTTGCAGGATTTACCTGCTTTTAAAAAATTGCTTCAATGAGAATGCGTTTTTACTACAGCTCCAAAGCAGACGTGCTGGGCATTTTTTTTAAGCCCGGCAAACCCGATCAAAAAGGCCGACGCAAGGAAGTCATGCCAGGTGTCTGGATGATTTTTGATCCGCGTGGTGCGCTGGTTCAGCTGGAAATTCAGCAGGCCTCGCGCCATGATCCCCAGTTAAAGCACATGGTTCAGATGCTGATACAGGAAGTGCTGCGGCAGGCCGATGCAATCGCCAAAGAAGCCCTGCTGGCGATTGAAAAAACCATTCGTCTCAGCGACGATCCCCAGGCCGAACAGCCGGCGGATTATCAGCCGGGCTTTAATTTTGATGCGGCCAGCAATGTGCTGGTGGTTGAATTTTTTAAACCGCCCGCCCGTGAGGATCTGATGCCCAAAAAGCAGATTCTGAACAACACCTTTGCCACTTTTGACCAGGATGGCCGGCTAGTATCAATAGATATTCAGGGTGCAATGCAACAGTTTCCGGACCTGCAGCGTTTTGTGCAGCAGGGACAGGAAATGCTGTCCCTGCAGCATCTGTTTCGCTGAAGAACTTTAATCGGGCTGGGCCGCCGTCTGGGGCACGTCGATCAGACGTGCAGGATCGTAGTGCTGGGCTTTCAGGCGCTCCAGAATCTGATCCCAGGTGGCTTTGGGCAGGCTGCGCTCGCGGCTCATGATCCAGAGCATGCTGCGGTCAGGATAGCCAATGACCAGATACTCATAGTCATCGCCCCGGTCAATGATCCAGTAATCGGCCACAAAAGGCCAGAAAAACTGAATTTTAAAGCGGCCACCCTGCTCACTCGGCTCGCGCCACATGCGGGCCTCCATGGATTTTTCAGGGGCCTCCAGGCTGCCGGGATGATAACGATAAAACACTTTAAACTGGCCGTTTTCAAGGGGCTCATAATGGTCACGGGCCCCCACCCAGTCTTCGCGCTGAAAAAAGTTGGGGTAGCGGGCCAGTTCATACCAGGTTCCCATGATGCGATCGGTATCGACTTCTGCTACGGTTTGCTGGGGCGGCAGCTGACGGGCCTGGGCCTGGCGGGCAGCAAAATACCAGAGGCCTGTGACAAGGCCGGCCAACAGACTGACCTGCAGCGTTGTTTTGAGCAAAGGGCGTTGTGACATGCGTTTCTCCATTGTAAAGGGCCTGATGAAGATCATCATGCGATCTGACGCTTGCTGCTGTCAAGCTGCTCAATCTGCCAGCCAGTGCTTCAGAATGAAAAGTCCTGAGACAGCCTATCATCTGAGCCAGCCA
>JACYMC010000162.1 GCA_015272195.1 Candidatus Sericytochromatia bacterium | reverse complement strand
TTTCTTCCAGATAAGCAATGCGTTCTGATTCTGTCATGTCTTTAGATTAAGCCGAGATTTGCGTTTTGGGAAGGGGGCTGAAGGGATACACAATTTGATCAGGGGATCAGAGACATTTTTGCATATGACTCGGATCATGCAAAGATGTGGTTCATCATAACCCGCTCCAATACAAAACGCAAATAAAAAATGTCATCGGGCTGACAGAAAGCCTTTAAAAGCCTATGTTAGTTTAGAAACATGCAGCAAGCCTTAATTGTTTGTGACCAGTTCTGTTTCAGCCGCGCACGCCTGCTTGATACGCTTGAGCACGTGCGCCAGCGCCTGTCGGGTTTTGACTTTCGGCTGGCCAGCGAAGCCGAAAGCACTGAAATTCTGGCCACCCATAAACCAAAATTTCTGCCTCTGATCGTTCTAGGTTCACACAGTATTGCGGGTGTACCTTCCAGCGAGGAGCTGGAACAATGGCTCTTGAATTTGTCATCTACCTGACAGAAGCGATGAGCCCTTTTGATCTATGCTCGGCATAACAATCCCTTTATTACAGTATCCGGGATTTTAAATTACCGAAAGGAAGACACAAGATGTTTCACAAAAAAACCCTCACCCTGACTCTGCTGAGTGCAAGCCTGCTGCTGGCCAGCGGCACCCAGGCGTTTGCCGATCACCACCAAGAAAGCAAAACCAAAGCCAGCGACAAAAAAGCCCAATCAAAACCTATTGTGGCCGTGATCAAAGCCAGCTGGTGCCCGGCCTGTCAAAAAATTTCATCGACCGTACAGGCAGTAATGAAAGAACATGGCGATCAGGCCCAGTGGGTCGTCTTTGATATCTCCGATAAAGAAAGCAGCAAGGCTGCCCAGGCCAAAGCCAAAGAGCTGGGTCTGGAGAGTTTTTTTAAAGAATATGGCGCCAAAACAGCCACCGTGGCGATTTTGCATCCCGAAACCAAAAAGGTGCTCAAAGTGCTGATGGCTGAGGGCAAAAAAGAAAAATACGCCGAAGCCCTGCAGGCTGCACGCAAAGCGATTTAGACACGCCTCTGGATTTTTTAGTTGGTGCAGACAGGCACAGATGTCTGCACTTTTTTTAATGCGCTGAGAAAGGACACCACATATGGCACAATCTACCACAGAAAAAACAAAAAAGCCATTGCCACTGCCCCTGTTGGGGTTTGGGCTGCTGTTTGGCCTGCTGCTAAGCCTCGGTCTGATCGCCGTCTTTCAGCCGCTCTGGCTGGAGCATCTGCTGGGCAGCATCGAAAGCTGGTACGGCGGGCTATTAGAAAATCAGGCGGGCACACATCCACTGCTGCTGATGGGCTTTGCCTTTCTGGGCGGTGTGCTGGGCAGCATTTCACCCTGCATTCTGGCCATGCTGCCCATGAATCTGGGCTATATCGGCACCCTGAACATTGAAAGCCGTCTGGATGCCTTGCGCAAAGCCGGGGCTTTTGTGCTGGGCGTAGTGCTGATCAACAGCCTCTTTGGCCTGGCCTCAGGCTTTGCCCAGGCCGTCATGATGACCTGGCGCGGGTATTTGTTTATCAGCGTGGGGCTGCTGATTCTGGTCATGGCAGCGGCCATGCTGGAGTGGATCCATTTGCCCCTGCCCACGGTGGTCAAGCGGGTGCCTAGCTCAGGCCCCTTTGTGGTGGGTTCTGCTTTTGCGCTGATTTCATCACCCTGTGCCAGCCCGGTGCTCTTTGGCGTGCTGGCCATGGCAGCCACTTCGGGCAATATGGCCTGGTCGGTGGCCACCATGGCTGCTTACGGCCTGGGCTATTCAGCTCTGATTTTTCTGGCCAGTCTGTTTACAGGCCTCAGCAAACAGGTCAGTGGCCTGAAATATCATGGTGCGATTATCACCCGTCTTTCTGGCAGCGTGCTCTTTTTGGCCGGGCTCTGGGCCCTCTACGAAGGCATCAAATGGTTTTTAGCCTAAAAAATTTGTTTTGTCAGCTGCCTGACAGAGTCTCTCTGTCCATTTTTTTAAATTAAACAAAGTACAAATTTAAATCCCGACATTCAAAGGAGTTGTGAATGAAAGCAAAAACACTTTGGGCCTCAGCAGTCGCCCTGCTGATGCTCAGCGGAACCAGCGCCTGGGCCAGTATGGCACCCAAACAGGTCATTGGCAGTGGCCAGCACTGCGTGGCCTGGCGCACCCAGAAAACCATGGCCATGGTCAAACGCCAGGAGGCCATCGGCACGAGTTGCAGTGTGACCGTCAAAGCCAGCAAAACAGGGGACGGAAAATATCAGGCAAGCGTCACCATCCCCATCAGCTCATTTAACAGCAAAGAAAAAGACCGCGATAAAGAAGTCCTCAAAATTCTGCAAGCCGATAAGCAGGCCAATATTGAGTTCACCACCCTGCCTCTGACGGCTGCCCAGTGGCAGACCATGCTCAAAAATGGGCAGGGGGCTGTACGCGGCAGTCTCAAAATTGCCGGTAAATCCTACCCAATCAATACCGTGGCCAAACTGCGCAAGTCTGGCAGCAATATTGAGGTTTATGGCTTTGTTCAAACCAAGTTCACAGCCCTGGGAATTCCCGCACCACAGGTAGGTCCGGGGGGTTCCATCGCCAAGGTGGATGACTACCTTGAGCTGCATTTTAATCTGGTCTCATCCAAAGTCCAGAACTATGCGATTGTCAAATAAACCACACAAAAGAGGAACACACATGAACTTAACCCGCTTGCTTTTATCCAGTGCGGCTTTGTTTGCACTGGCCGCCTGTAATGCGTCGCCATCACAGGCTCCTGTTTCACCCAGTGCACCCGGTACAGACAATGGGGTCAGCGCACCCGCTGAAGGCATGAGCGACACAGAGATCCAGACCCTGGTTCAGAACTACCAAAGCTTTCCAGCACTGAATGAAGAACTGAAGCGCAGCGGCACCCATGAAAACATGATGGTGCGTACTTACCTGGATCCTACCGCGATGGCTGCTTTTAACAGCCAGTCTTACCCCTATGCCAATGGGACTGAGATTGTCAAGCAGGGCCATAAAACCGCTGATGGACCGGTTGAAGCCCTGTTTATCATGAAAAAGATCGCCGGTTATGATCCTGAAAACGGTGACTGGTTTTATGCCATGACCAACGGTGACGGTATGGTTGGCGACAAAGGCCGTATCCAGATGTGCATCTCCTGCCATGGCGCTGTACGCAGCAAAGACTTTGTCTATGGCTTTGAATAAAGCACGCTAAGTTTTGATGATGGCTCTGGGGCTGTTCAGCCCCGGACCATTCCTTTGGTTATTTATCACCTTTATCACCCTATAGATTGAAATTGCAAAGAGGAACCCATGCGCCTTTTCTCCCGTTTTACGCTATGTGTGTCGGCTGGATGCCTGCTGCTCAATGTTGGTTTGGCTGCTGCTTCTGCAGAACCCAATATTCCATTTGACAATACCCCTGAAGCACTTCTGACATTACCCGACGATATATTGCTTGAAAGTCCCTCCGATCAAATGCCGGAATCTGACCTCCTGCCTCCTGCAGACTGCACATGTGAAACACATCATCTTGAAAAAGAAGAGGATCTTGACTATACCCGTGTTTTTCGTGAGGGCACTACCAACCTGACGTCTGCACATACTTTTGATCCCGACAGCCTGTATTTGCTGTTTTCGCACAATTTTTTCGGTTCCTCGTTTCCGCGTGGCAGCAACCCGGCTTTTTATGCCCATTATGTACCTTTGCCCAATCTTCAGCTTGACGTTATCGCTGCGCTGCGCCAGAGCCCCCTGGAACTGGAGCTGGGACTGAAGTATCAGCTGCTGAATGAATACGAAGGGGATCTCTTCAGCCTCGCGCCCCGCATTGCCTATAACAACCGGGGCCATATTTTAGGCTTTGAGCTGAGCGCCAGCCGTTTTGTGATTGAAGATCTCTGGCAGCTGGGTTGGGACTACCGCTTTTTGAGCAACGCCCGTGAAGACGGTTTTGATCGCATGATTCACGCCTTTGGCTTCAATACAATTGTAAGGGTCTGGAAGCACTGGCATCTTTTTGCGGACCTCAGCCTGCCCCTCGACGGCGATTTGCTGCAGCGGCGCGGTCTTATCTGGCATGCCGGCATCAAAAAACGGATTCCCCATACGCCCCATATCCTTACCCTTTATGCTGGCAACACCCAGGAGGGCACACTGACTGGCCGGACGATTTCGCCAGGGGCCAATCTGGCAGATGTGTTCCGTGTAGGCTTTGTTTTCTCAATTGAGATTCCGGCCCTGACCACCCTGCCCAGCCGTCTGTTTTAAGGGGTATGCCATGCACATGATGCTCTGGGGAATCTCTTACCGCACGGCCAGTATTTCACAGCGCCAGCGGCTGGCCTGGACAGAAAGCGAGCAGGCCTTTGTGCTCAGGGCCTTAAAGCAATCTGAAGGCATTGATGAAGCCCTGATTCTTTCGACCTGCAACCGCACAGAATTTTATCTGATCGGCGCAAACCCTGAACAGGTCCGGCAGACCTTGCACCAATTATTGCAAGGCTATCTGGGTGGTGGCCTGGATGCAGCTGTGTTTTACCATCAGCAGGGTCTGGCGGTGGCACAGCACCTTTACCATGTGGCCTGTGGTCTGGACTCTCTGCTCAAAGGTGAAAGCCATATTCTGCACCAGATCAAAGCTTCTTTTGGACTGGCGCTGCAACAAAAAAGCAGCGGAAAGATTTTGAACCAGCTCTTTCGTCAGGCCATTCAGGCCGCCAAATCAGTCAGAGCTTTCTGGCAATCACAAGGCAAAGTTCCCAGTCTTGAGCAGCAGGTTAAACTGGCCATACAGACCCACTGTAACCTGACACAAAGCCTGAACATTCTTCTGATAGGCGCGGGCAAAATCAATACCCGCATTGCGCGCTGTCTCACAAGAAATGCAAACTGCCGCCTGACTTTTGTCAACCGCACCGATGCTAAAGCCGCATTATTGGCCGAACAGCTGCAGCAGCACTGGTTACCCTGGAAAAAGCGCTGGACCGGCCTGACACAGGCTGATGTGGTAATCGCCTGTACAGATGCAGGCCACATCCTTGTTCGCCCGGCTGACGTGATTTCACCCGTCAGCGCAAAGCCCCGTCTTTTTTTGGACCTGGCAGTCCCCCGCAACCTGGACCCGGCCCTGGCACAGGCACCCCATACCCTTTATTTTGATGTTGATGCCATCAACGCCCTGCAACAAAGCAGCCCTTTGACCCGCTCACTGCTCCAAAAGAGCGAAGCGCTACTGAACACCGCACTGGCAGATTTTTCGCAATGGTATCAATCCTTGGATTACCATCAAACCATGCAAAAGCTGGCCGCTGAATTAAAACATGTACACCAGGATGTGCTTCAGCAAATGCAGGCTTCACCAGAACAACTGCAAGAAATGACCCATATATTAACACGTCGCACCATGCGAATCATGTCCCAGCACTTAAAGACTTGTCATCAATAAAAAAAAAGAGGCACCCACTGATGTATAGCGTTGAACCTTTAGATACCCACAACCGTGAATTGCTCAAACATGTGCACCCAGAAAACTGGCAAAACCCCCGACCCACCGGACCCTATAACCTGGTAGTCATTGGCGGTGGCACCGCAGGCCTGGTGTCAGCAGCCGGTGCCGCCAGCCTGGGGGCCAAAGTAGCCTTGATTGAACGCAGCTTAATGGGTGGAGACTGCCTCAATACCGGCTGTGTGCCTTCCAAAGCCGTGATCCGCTCAGGCCGGGCCGCGCATGATATTCGCGCAGCCAGTCATTTTGGGATTCAGAGCCAGATTGAAGCCATTGACTTTGCTGCCGCCATGGGCCGCATGCGCCAGGTCCGGGCCCAGATCAGTCACCATGACTCTTTTGAACGCTTTAAAAATCTGGGCATTGATGTTTATATGGGTTCAGCGCGCTTTATCAATGACCGGCAGCTTGAAGTGGGCGGCCAGACACTGGACTTTAAAAAAGCTGTGATTGCCTCCGGCGCACGCGCACGTGTGCCCGAAATTCCAGGTCTGGCTGAAGCGGGTTATCTGACCAATGAGAACGTTTTTAACCTGACCGCCTTACCCCAACGCCTGGTCTGTATCGGCGGAGGACCGATTGGCTGCGAACTGGCCCAGGCTTTTCACCGTCTGGGGGCCCAGGTCACCCTGATTCACAACAGTGACCATTTGCTCAACCGCGAAGATCCAGACGCAGCCGCCGTTGTGCAGGCCCAGTTTTTAAAAGAAGGCATTCAGCTGATACTGAATGCCGAATTGACGGGTGTGGCGCAATCAGCGGCAGGCAAAACTGTCAGCTATCGCATTGCCGGGCAATCGTACCAGATTGTGGCCGACGCCATTTTACTGGCCACGGGTCGCCAGCCCAATGTAGAAAAAATGGGACTCGAAGCGGCGGGGGTGCGCTTTCAGCCACAGGGTGTAGAAGTCAATGACCATTTGCAGACCAGCAACCCGCGTATTTTTGCCGCTGGTGATGTCTGCATGCGCTGGCAATTTACCCACGCCGCAGACTTTGCCGCTCGCATCGTCTTGCAAAACGCCCTGTTTATGGGGCGCAAAAAACTGTCTTCCCTGCTGATGCCCTGGTGCACCTATACAGATCCTGAAGTGGCGCATGTAGGACTTTACGCCCACGAAGCCAAAGCCCAGGGCATTGCAGTGGATATTTATCAAAAGCCCTTTGCCGAAGTGGATCGGGCTTTGGCCGATGGCGAAACCGAGGGTTTTGTCAAAGTACTGACCGCCAAAGGCAGTGACCGGATTCTGGGCGCTACCGTGGTGGCCCGTCATGCGGGCGATATGCTGGGTGAGCTGACCCTGGCGATACAGCACAACATTGGTCTGGGCAAAATTGCTTCTGTGATACATCCTTACCCTACCCAGGCTGAAGCAATTCGGCATCTGGGGGATCAATACAATCGCACCCGCTTAAAACCCTGGGTCAAAAATCTGTTTGAAATCTGGCTGCGCTGGCAGCGCTAAAAAACCAGCTACAGGAGGCTTAATGAATTGTTTTAGCGTATTTGAAAAACTCTGGCAGCGTCTGAAGCCCCAGGTGGAATCCAGCCGCTTTGCGGGCTTTGATCTGACTAAACAGCCTGATGAGCTGGTGCTGTATAAATTCGACCGCTGTATTTTTTGCCAGCGGGTGATGGGCTTTATCCGCCAGCATCAGCTACCGGTAAGCTACCGGGATGTGCAAGAAACCCCCGCATACCGCCAGGAACTGTTTCAGCTGACCGGACGCACCCAGGTGCCTTGTCTGGTAATCGATGGTCAGCCCATGCTCGAATCAGCCGATATTGTGGCTTATCTACGTCATATTTATGTCTCAGCGGACAAACCTACCCATGCCTCTTGATCTGCCACCACCCGAAGCCTTTCGTTCTGTTGTCGGTCAGTACCAGGTCAGAAAGTCTGCCCAGCAGGCTCAGACTCAGCCTGAATCATCGGATACATCCAATATCCCATCAGATCACCTGCAAATTCAGCACAAGCCCTTGCTGCCACCAGCTGGCATCTACCTGCAAAGCATGGCTCAGGTGGAGCAAATACTGCAGGAACTTGTGCAAAGCGCCTTTCCTGAGCTGGTCAAAGAAAAACTGGTCCTCCAGCCCTTGCAGAGCCGCGATGTGTTTTTTCAGAGCAATTTTAAGCCCCTGAGTGTACTCAGTCAAAAACCAGTGTATGTGATTCAGGTCAATCCGGCCCTGTTTGAGCGCCAGCTGCCCCTGCCAGCAGCCCGTGCCATTTTAGCCCATGAGCTGGCCCACACCCTGGATTATCACCGCCACGGCCTGGGCGGGCTGGCCAAAGTCGGCTGGCAGGTCTTGTTTCACAATCAACATTACGAGTACCGCACTGATTTACAGGCCATTGCCAGAGGCTTTGGTGAGGGCTTGATCGCCTACCGTGAATGGGTTTATCAGCAGATTCCAGCCGCCGACCTGGCCAAAAAGCAAAAAACCTATTACCAGCCTGCGCAGATTCGCCAGCTGATGCATCTCTGGGAGCAGGCCCAGGCCGCAGGCCAGGCCAAAAGCACCTTGCAAAACTGGCTTAAAGCCCCCCCATTTTTGCCTTAGCCCGCATTTCTCACAAGGGTGCGCTCACATAGGGCGTAGGGTATATTTCGGGAGTTTTTACTGAACTCGGTAGCCTCTGAACAGGCCGTTTCACGCTTGATTCATTGTCTTTGTTCGTTCGCTGGGTGAAAGACGACAGGCCAAAGATAACCTGGTTTCAGGCGATTGAGATCTTGGTGAAGGGGCTCAGGCTCACGGTATTCGCAATCGCTTCAGAACCTGTCCCCACAGAGAACGAAAGGGGCACGCGCTCGCCAATTGACAGATCAGGTGCCCACCGACATGCAGGACGCGCGCCGCTACCTTCAACAGCTTGAGCCGAATTGTTCCGGCCTGGGCTTTGGCAAGCTCTGTGCCCGTCAATCCGAGCCGGCGAATCGCTTGCATCAGAACATACGCCAGCCCTGAAAACCAGAGCCGAAGCTGGTTGGCCCGAAACAGATGCGCTGACGTTCGTCCCGCAGCGAGGTCGTGTTTCTGCTCTTTGATCCGGTTTTCCATGTCCCCGCGGGCACAGTAGACCTGCTCGTAAAGATCTCTGGGTGTTGTCTGCTCCAGTGTCAAAGAGGTTACTACAA
>JACYMC010000223.1 GCA_015272195.1 Candidatus Sericytochromatia bacterium | reverse complement strand
AGGCTGGCTGGCTCAGATGATAGGCTGTCTCAGGACTTTTCATTCTGAAGCACTGGGCTCACGGCGCGGCCTTTGGCAGCGCCGGTGGGCTCTGCTACAATAATCTTTATTGTTGCCAGCTGGAGCCCTTGTGTATGCCCATTCCCCAGGTCAATATCACCCACCAGTTTATTCCCTTTTTCTTTGTCTTTATTGCCCTGGAAGTCCTCTGGGGCCTGTGGCGCCACCGCAACACCTATCACTGGCAGGACTCCCTGGCCAACCTCAGCTGTGGCGCGCTGCAGCAGATTCTGGAGCTCTTTGCCAAAGCCGGCATTGTGGGCGGCTATCTCTGGCTCTATGAGCAGGCCCGGCTGCAGACCCTGCCGCTGGACGCCGCCTGGGCCTGGGTGGCCTGCATGCTGGCCGTGGACTTTGGCTATTACTGGTTTCACCGCGCCAGCCACCGCATCAATCTGATCTGGATTGGCCACGGGCCCCATCATCAGAGTGAGGAGTTCAACCTGACCGTGGCCCTGCGCCAGGGGGCCTTTGAGCGCTTTTACTCCGGGCTGTTCTGGCTGCCACTGGCTGTGCTCGGCTTTCCGCCGATCATGTATCTGAGCTGCGTGCAGCTGATGGAAATCTATCAGTTTTTTATTCATACCCGGCATATTGGTCAGTTGGGCTCGCTGGAGTGGGTCCTGAATACACCCTCCCATCACCGGGTGCACCACGGCAAAACCCCGTCCTATATCGACAAAAATTACGGCGGTATTCTGATTATCTGGGATCGCCTGTTTGGCAGCTTTGCCCCGGAACACGAAGCGCCCGTCTATGGCATTGTCACCCCCCTGCGCAGCTGGAACCCGCTCTGGGCCAACCTGCACTATTTTGGCGATCTGCTGCAGCAATCTCGCCAGCTGCCACACCCCGCTGACAAGCTGCGCCTCTGGTTCAAACCACCCGGCTGGCGGCCGGACCGGCCGGCGCCTGAGATTCCGGCTGTGCAGGCTGATACGATCGTTAAATACCGCACGTCGGGCAGTTTTGGACTCAACACGCTGGTGTTGCTGCAGTTCCTGGCCGTGCTGCTGGCCTCCACGCTGTTGCTGGAGGGAGCGCCCTATTTGCCCCCGCTGTTTCTGGCTGCTCTGGCTGCCCTGCTGAGCCTGGGGTTTGTGGCCCTCAGCGGGCTGCTGGAACAGCGCCCCTGGCGGCGCTGGGCCGAGGGACTGTTTGTGCTGGGTGCGCTGCTGGCCACTGCGCAGCTCGGAACGCTATTCTGAGTTTTGGTGGGATTTGCCCGCTTGCCGGTGCTATCTGCTTTTGCCGCACCGTTGCCGGTGATATAATTCGTTTATTACTTGAGTTTAACCCCGTTTAAACCCCAAAGCTGCCTTTGTTCCCCCATCCGGCGGCCTTTAATTCTCCAGAAATACGGATACACCCATGCAAGAACAGATTCGCAATATTGCCGTGATTGCCCACGTGGACCACGGCAAAACCACCCTCGTGGATGAACTTTTAAAACAGAGCGGCACCTTTCAGGCCCACCAGAAAATTGTTGAGCGCGTGATGGACTCCAATGACCTTGAGCGCGAGCGCGGCATTACCATCCTGGCCAAAAACACCGCCGTTCAGTACTACGACACCCGCATCAACGTGGTTGATACCCCCGGTCACGCCGACTTTGGCGGCGAAGTGGAGCGCATTCTGGGTATGGTCGACGGTGCCCTGCTGATTGTGGACTCGGTTGAGGGCCCCATGCCCCAGACCCGCTTTGTGCTGCGCAAAGCCCTCGAAAAAAATCTGCGCGTGATTGTGGTGGTCAACAAAATTGACCGGGCCTTTGCCCGCCCCGGTGAAGTGGTCGACAAGGTGCTGGACCTCTTTCTGGAGCTGGGCGCCAGCGAAGAACAGTGTGACTTTCCTCTGATCTACGCTTCTGCCCTGCAGGGCTTTGCCTCACTCGAAGCCGAAACCCCCACTGACAATATGCAGCCCCTGTTTGAAATGATCGTCAAAGAAGTGCCCCACCCGAACGTGCACCCGGAGCTGCCGCTGCAGGTGCAGGTCAGCAATATTGACTATGATGAGTACATCGGCCATATTGGCATTGGCCGTCTGGTGCAGGGTGTGCTCAAATGTGGCAGCCGCATTGGGGTTTCTGACCGTGAAGGCAAAATCCGCACGGTCACCGCGGGCAAGCTGTATCGCTTTCACGGCCTCAAGCGCGAAGAAATCCAGGACGCCACCCCCGGCGATATTCTGGCCTTCAGTGGCATGGGCGAGCTTGAAATCGGCGAGACCCTCGTCGACCTGGAAAACCCCCAGCCCCTGCCCCCGATTGAAGTGGATGAGCCCACCATGCAGATGACCTTTTCGGTCAACGACAGCCCCTTTGCTGGACGTGAGGGTGATTTTCTGACCTCACGCCACCTGCGCCGCCGCCTCTACAAAGAAGCCATGACCAACCTCAGTCTGTGCGTGCGCGATGGTGAAACCACCGACAGCTTTAAAGTCAGTGGCCGCGGTGAGCTGCATCTGGGCATTCTGATCGAAACCATGCGTCGCGAGGGCTATGAGTTTCAGATCAGCCGCCCGCAGGTCATTCTGCGCGAAGAAAACGGCAAGCTGCAGGAGCCGATTGAGCAGCTGGTGCTGGATCTGCCCGGCGATTATGTGGGCTCCTGTATTGAAGCCCTGGGCCGCCGTAAGGGCGAAATGGTCCATATGGAGAGCACCGAACAGAACCGCAGCCTGCTGCGCTTTCAGATTCCGGCCCGTGGCCTGATTGGCTTTTCGTCTGAATACATTCGCCTGACCAAGGGCGAGGGCATTATGTACTCCAGCTTTGATTCCTATGCGCCCTACAAAGGTGATCTGCCCCAGCAGCGCAATGGCTGTATCTGGGCCATGGAAGCCGGGCCGGTCAAAGCCTACGCCCTGCAGCAGCTCGAAGACCGCGGCACCTTTTTTATTGGGCCGGGTACGGAAGTCTATGTCGGCATGATTGTGGGCGAGCACAACCGTCCGCAGGAGCTGCCGGTCAACGTCTGCAAGGCCAAAAAGCTGACCAATATGCGTTCAGCGGGCGCGGACGACCTGGTGCCCCTCAAAACCCCACGGGTGCTGGCTCTCGAAGAAGCCATGTCCTACATTCAGGATGATGAGCTGATTGAGATCACGCCCAAGGCCATCCGTCTGCGCAAAAAGAACCCCAAGCGCTGAGCCAGATCCAACGCTGAAGCGCAAAGGACTGTACAATGGAGTCCATGTCCAGCAGCTTATCTCAGGCCTTTGAAATCTCGGCCCGGCAGCCGGCCCCCTGGTTGGGGGTCTGCGCCGGTCTGGGCCTGCCTGTGCCGCCGCTTTTGCCACCGGACGCAACACCTGAAGCGGGCAAAGCCCTCTGGCTGCAGCCGCCGCCGGCTGAACCCGACCCGGCGGCCGGTCTGGCCGTACTGCTGGCCTGTCTGCAGCGTGAACCACAGGCCGATGCGCAAGCCTGGCAGCTGCCCGCCGCCGCTGAGACCCTGGCCTGCGTGCGCCTGGAAGCAGACTACAGCGAAGATCTGGTCCAGACCGAAACCGAAGCCTTTGCCCTGCCGCGTCTGCACAGTGGCCCTCACACCACGGGCTTCAGGCTGCAGCTGCAGCAGCTGATCGACACCCTGCGTTGTGCGCTGGGCGATCGCGACTGGCTGCTCCATGTGGCCCAGAGCGCAGATCAGCTCTGGCTGCTGGGGGTTTTTCCCTGGGGCTGGCAGGCCACGCCGGGTGCCTGGTATGCTGGCAGTCAACTGGATTTGCCCCTGCAAACCGGTGCGTCTTTGCTGAGCCTTGAAGTGCTGAAGCAGGCCGCCGGTGACTGGCTGGAGGTGCTGGATCCGGAAGTGCCCACCGGGGGCTTTGACTGGCTCGAAAGCCTGGGCGGTCAGCTCTGTTTTTCGGCGCCGGCCTTTGAAGCCCGCCTGGGCTGGCGACTCACCGAACCGGCCCCGCTGCGGCCACAGGATATCTGGTCCCTCTGGCGCTGGCCTGCCCGCAGCAAGGCGGCCCTGGAGCAGATCTGGCAGACCTTTCGCGTACCGCGCAGCAGCCTCAGCGGGGCCCTGGCCCACTGGCGTGAAATGCTGCGCCACTTTTTACCCATTTATTTTGAAGGCCTGCGCTCTATCGCCCAGCTCTGCGCCCTGCTTGAAAGCCGGGGCCTGCTGGCCGATTATCTGGCCCTGAACGTCAGCCCGGCCAGCCGCATGGGCCTGGAGCTGCGCAGCCTGCGCGACAGCGTGCAACAAGTCATTATTAACCAGCAGGGGGAACTGCCCACGGTTAAGGAACTGCTGCGCTACCCGGCCTTTCAGCGCAGCTGGCAGCTTTTTTTAAGCCAGTACGGTCAGTTTTGCCCTGGCGGCCTCGACCTCGAACCCCGCCGCTTTTCGGATCAGAGCAGCGCGCTGATCCGCTTATTAATGCGCCCCTGGGGTCCTGAGGCCGTGGGTGTTGATACACACTGGCAGCACACCCTCTGGCAGCCGCTCTGGGGTGAGCTGAAGCGCCTGCTGCAGACCCGCGATACCCTGCTTTCTGACACCCTCTGGGCCCTGCAGCAGCTGCGCCAGCAAATGCAAAGCCTGGCCCAGGCCCAGGTGGAAGCCGGTGCTCTGCACGAGACAGCCGATATCTGGTGGCTCTGGCCCCATGAGATCGACAGCCTGCAGCCCAACACGGCCCTGGCAAAGGCCCTGCATGATCTGAGCACCGAACGCCGCGCCCGCTTTGCCGACTGGCGGCAGTGCTGGCAGCAGGCTGCTGCACCCTGCCCGCCTGAAAGCAGTCTGCAGGGCACGGGCTTGCGCAACGGTCTGCGCCAGGGCCAGATCTGGCGCTGCAGTGGGTCTTTTGACAGCCTGCCCACCCTGCCCGAAGGCTGGCAGCCCGAAAACAGTATTTTGCTCGCTGATCATATCGACCCGGGCTGGATGCCCGCGCTGCTGCAGGTGGGCGGCGTGATTCTGACCGGCAGCGCCATTGGCCAGACGGCCGCCAGTTTATTGCGCGAGATGGGCCTGCCCACCGTGCTGGCCTGCCCGGCCGCAGCCGGCCTGCGCCAGGGCCAGCGCGTGCGCCTCAACGCCGAAACCGGCAGCATTCATTGTTTGGACTGAATCATGCTGAGATCTTGGTTGTTTTAAAGACTAAATTGTGTATAAAATAAACTAAGTATACACATCAGGAGACCTGCGCATGCGCACCAATATTGTGATTGATCCTGAACTGATGGCCGAAGCCATGCGTCTGGGGGGCTTTAAAACAAAAAAAGAAACGGTGGAGCAGGGTTTAAAAGCCCTGATTCAACTCAGGCAGCAGGCACAGATCCGCGCCTGGCGCGGCCGCCTGCGCTGGGAAGGCGATCTCGAAGCCTTGCGGCGTGACGATGCTCGTTGATACCAGCGTCTGGATTGATTTTTTTAACGGGGTTTCAACGCCCCAGAGCGAGGCCCTGGATCGTTACCTGCAGACGGAGCAGATTCTGATGGGGGATTTGATTCTGGCTGAAGTGCTGCAGGGCTTTCGCCGGGAAACTGACTTTCAGACGGCCTGCAGTCTCTTGCAGGCTTTGCCCTGTGTCAGCCTGTGCAGTCCTGCGCTGGCCCTGCAGAGTGCGCAGCATTTTCGAAGATTGCGTCAGAAAGGCCTGACGG
Source organism: Candidatus Sericytochromatia bacterium (assembly GCA_015272195.1). Taxonomy (GTDB): domain Bacteria; phylum Cyanobacteriota; class Sericytochromatia; order UBA7694; family UBA7694; genus JACYMC01. The sequence goes on along the minus strand of JACYMC010000223.1, from coordinate 3,037 downwards.
TGCGTAAAACCATCGACTGTCTGATCGCCACCTGGTGCATTACCCATCAGGCCCCCCTGCTTTATGCTGACCGTGATTTTGAACCTTTTGTGACACATCTCGGCCTGCGCAGCGCAGGGGCTTAGTTGCCCGCGTTAAAGGACATCACCGAACGCTGACTGGCTTCAACCACATGCACATGGCCGTCGGCACCCACGGCAATTTTTTGCGGCTGGCTCAGGCTCTGGTGGGTAAAGCTGTGAATCAGGCTGCCCTGGCTGTTAAAGCGGAAGATGCGCTGGCCGCTGCCGCTGTTGCCGATCACGTAGACATCGCCGTTGCGCGGGTCCACGGCCACGTCGCCAATGGCGTTGAGGTTCTGGCTGGCGCCAAACTCGCTCATTTTGGCGCCGTCGGCCTTGGCGTATTTGATCACCCGGCGGCTGGTGGCGTCGCTGACGTAGATATTGCCGCTGGCATCAAGGCCGACGCCGACTGGATTAATCGATTGCGCTCCGCTGAAGATCATCTGGGTTTCGCTCAGATTGGCCGGATTGAAGCGAATCAGACTCTGGGTGCTGGGGCTGACGATGTACACAATGCCAGAGCTGCTGTCGACAGCGACGTCGTTGAGCACAATGCCCTGGCTGCCCACGCGGTAGCGCTGGATGCGTTCACCGCTGCTGTTGAAGTGATAGAGGTTATAGGCCTCGTCTTCCCCGTTGGTGACCGAGGGCAGGCTGTTGCTGACGGTCCAGAATTCCCCGTTGCTGCTGTTGGCCGCTACCCCGCTGAGCTGAACGGCCGGTTTGCCGGTAAACTGTCCCCAGACGGTGGTTTCGGTGGTAGAACCATTGGCCAGGGCCAGACGCCGTACCGACAGGTTATTGCTGAAGGTGCCATCAATATAGTGGGTCATATAGGCCTGCCCACCGACCACGGCCAGACCGATCAGATCGACCATCTGAGGTGTGTTCATAAACCCCAGAAAGGCATTGCCCGGATCACCGGATGCCGGTGTGGCGGTTGGGGCTGGCGTGGGTGTGGCGGTCGGTGCTGGTGTGGCTGTCGCGGCGGGCGTGGCGGTCGCGGTAGGAGTAGCTGTTGCAGCGGGTGTCGCGGTGGCTGCAGGGGTCGCGGTGGCAGCGGGGGTGGCGGTGGCAGCGGGGGTGGCCGTAGCGCTGGGATCTGCAGAGGTTGTTGCGCTGGCTGTCGGCTCCGGCGACTGGGTGGACGTATCGGGCACTTCAATATCTTCGGGGGTTTCGACTTCTTCTTCGTCCTGCTCTTCGGGGACGGCATCCTCAGGCGCTGTGCCTTCAGCCGGGGTGATTTCAGCCATGCTGACGGTGATTTTAGTCATCTGGGCCGAACGGCCCACTTCGTTGAGAGAACCCACCTCCAGCACGTACACGCCGTCGGCTTCGGCCCCGTCAATGGTCAGATAGGGCTCCACCAGCTCAGCGGCCAGGACCGTATCGTCCATCACCACAAAATAGCTCTGAGCGCCCTGGGCCGGGTTCCAGCTCAGCTCAAAGGTGGCGGCATCAATGTATTTGACTTTGAGACCCGAAGGGCGGGAAGGGGGGCTGCCCTGGGGGGTATCGACCGGGTTAAAGCTGCTGCTGCCGCCGGCATTGGGATCGGGCTGCAAAGGCTGCATGGGATCGCCAATCGGCGTAAATTCATTGCCAAAGGCTGGCGGCTCTGTCATCGGCGGCGGGGCTTTTTCTCCACAGGCCTGCAGGGCCAGACTGAGGGCCAGCAGGCCCGAGGTCAGAAAGTATACAGCGCTTTGGGGTTTTTTCATGCTTCTTATCCTGGTGATGTGATGTCAGGCGGCAGTGCCCGGCCTGATTTCCTTATCGGCTTTTTTTATTGTAGCTGACCTGTCCGCCAAAATTGAAGTCAAAAGACAAAATTGGCGTAGAGCTGCAGCAAGGGGCCGTTGCTCACCAGGCCGGGGTAGTTCACATTGACCTGGTTGCTGTCTTCGCCGCTTTGCCAGGTGCCGGGCACAAAGAAGCGCCAGCCGCCCTGCAGGCCCACGGCAAAATCGGGATTGACCTGCCAGCCCGTACCGGCCAGCAGGCTGAGACCCGGTGAGAAGGTCACAGGGGTGTCGTCGAGGCCGCTGTTGAGCAGTACCCCGCCCAGAACGCCGCCCTGGGCGCCCAGCTCCAGCATCCACTGGCGCAGATACCAGCGTTTGAGCAGACCCACCTCGAGGCTCAGGGGCAAAGCCATGGCGTCAGCGCTGACGCGCTGCCCCGCAAAGCTGGCTGTGTTGCCAGCGTTGCGCTGCAGCGGCAGGCTGATGCCAAAACTGAGCAGGCCATAGAGTTCTGAGATATTCAGGGCTTTGGCCAGACTGAAGGCCCCACGCAGACCCAGAGCGGGCGCAAACAGATCCTGCTCCTGACCTTCCAGACCGATGGCGGCGGTGCCGCCCAGAATATCGATCTGGTAGCCCAGCTGAGGGTACTCGATCAGCTGATCCCCCAGCTCCAGCTCCCGCCGGGCCAGAATGGTCTGCAGGCCCACCTGGCCGGGCTCCAGCTCCCGTACCTTGACGTAGCCAATTTCAACGGCCTGTTCACGGTCATTTTCAAGGCGGTACTCCATCACTTTAAAGCCCTGATCCAGCTCCTGGCCCAGACTGGCAGCGGTTTCACCCGGCGACAGCGTGATGCGTACCCAGTCGCGTTCGGGCTGCAGAACGCTGATCTGGTTTTTAAGCAAAAAAGCGTCCAGCCGCTTGATATTCTGCATCAGGCTATCGTAACTGGCTTCGTTCAGCTCTTCAATAGCGCTCTGGCGCAGCACCTGCTCCGGGGGCTGTTGCAGCAGGTTCTGGTAAAAAGGCAGGGCCTTAAGCGCTTCCAGAATCAAGGGCTGCACCAGCGGGTTTTCGAGGTCGGCCAGACCCCCGCCGCTCTGAAGGCCTTCGAGAATGCTGGCCATATTGTTAACAGATTGACATACTCCCCTCCCTAAAGGAAGGGGATTCTCAAGCTACGCTTACCCCAATGGGTTACGTTAGCGGTGCTGTCTTCAT
>JACYMC010000077.1 GCA_015272195.1 Candidatus Sericytochromatia bacterium | reverse complement strand
ATGAAGACAGCACCGCTAACGTAACCCATTGGGGTAAGCGTAGCTTGAGAATCCCCTTTCTTTAGGGAGGGGAGTATGTCAGGCCGTGGATCCTGAGCCGCTGGCTGTGGAGGCCAGCCCGGTTTTTGAGCGCATTCACCCCGAAGATCTGCCACGGGTACGCGAGAGTATTGTGCTTTCAGCGCAACACTTGAGCACCTGGAACTGTGAGTACCGTGTCACATTGCCCGATCTGGGTGAGCGCTGGCTGATGGGCGGTTCAGAACCTGAACGTCTGCCGGATGGCAGCACGCTCTGGCACGGCTATCTGGTGGATATCACCGATAAACATCAGCTGACAGATGCCCGCTGCTGCATGAGGAACGGCTTCGTCTGGCCCAGCAGTCGGCCAGCATCTGTACCTTTGAGGTTAATCTGCGCACCGGGCAGTATCTGAGCTGGGATCCCGTGCTCAATCACCTGTATGGCTTGGCTGCCGGGGCACAGCCCCGGAACTTCGGGCACTGGTTGCAACAGCCTGAAGTCAAAGACCGCATCCATTTGCAGCATTTGCTGGAGGAGGCCCGACCCGACGCCCCTGATGTCTATGCCAGTTTGCGCATTTTTTGTGGGGAGGCGTCACCAGCTTATCTTGACCTCTATGGCACGGTATTGTTTGATGCCCAGGAGCAGCCTGAACGTCTGCTGGGTTTGAAGCTGGATGTGACCCAGCAGAAAAGCCATGAAGCAGCTCTGCGTCAGGCCAACAGCCAGCTGGAGTCGGCCCTGCAGCGGGTGCAGGAAATGGCAGTTCAGGCCGAGCAGGCCACCCTGGCCAAGTCCGAGTTTCTGGCCAATATGAGCCATGAAATTCGCACCCCCATGAGTGGCGTGATTGGCATGAGCCGTCTCTTACTTGAAACGCCGCTGAGCCAGCAGCAGAAACGCTTTGCTGATATCATCCGCTCCAGTGGTGAGATTCTGCTCAATCTGATCAACGATATTTTGGACTACTCTAAAATTGAGGCCCGCAAACTTGAAATCAAACCCTCGGTAACGGCTTTGCCTTTGCTGCTGGAATCGCTGGGCGAAATGCTGGCCTTTGATGCCGCCAGCAAAGGCCTGGCGCTGGCTCTGCAGTATCCGCCGGAATTGCCCCAGTGGCTGTGCTTCGACGCCTTGCGCCTGCGACAGATTTTGCTGAATCTGCTGGGGAACGCCTTAAAATTTACCCGGCAGGGTACGGTTCAGCTGCAGGTTCTGATGCTTGCCCGGGACGAGCCGTCTCTGACTTTGCGTTTTGAGGTGCATGATACGGGGATAGGGATTGGGTCTGAAGCGGTACAGAAGCTGTTTCAGCCTTTTAGTCAGGTTGACAGCTCCAGCAGTCGCAGCTTCAGCGGTACAGGGCTGGGGCTGGCCATTTCACGCCAGCTGGTGGAACTGATGGGGGGTGAAATGGGGGGCATCAGTGAGCCGGGCCAGGGTTCCTGTTTCTGGTTCCCTTTGCCTTTTACACGGGCCGATGCGCAGCCCGCTGTTGTGCAGCCGCCGGCCTCTCCCGATTTGCCGATAGGCTTATACGGGCCGCAAAGTCTGTATCTGCCCTGGCTGGCCTGCTGGCTAACGCATTGGCGCTTCCCCTTTGTCTGGCTCCAGGGAGCGCCAGAGGCCCCACATGTGCTGATTCTGGACACACCTGAGGTGCCGGACTGGCTGTCACAGTGCCCTGAGCCCAGTCGGGTGCTCTGGCTGCAGGAGGCGACGCAAGCGCAGCCTCTTATCAAAAGATTGCCGGTTGTCACGGTCAGCAAGCCGCTCCGGCTGACGGTACTGCAGCAAGTGCTGTCTGCGGCCAGCCCTCAGGAACAAGCGCTGACAGCGGCCTCAGCATCTTTGACTCTGGATGCTGTGCCACCGCTGAAGATTCTGGTGGCCGAAGACAATCCGGTCAATCAGATTGTGGCGGAGACCATTTTGCAGAAACAGGGGCATCAGGTGCAGCTGGTCAGTGATGGCCAGCAGGCCCTGGATGCCTTGCGTGAGAGGACTTACGATCTGGTGCTGATGGACTGCCAGATGCCCCAGCTGGATGGTTATCAGGCCACCGCCCGGATTCGTGCCGGGCAGGCCGGTGCCGACAGTCAGATTTTAATTATTGCGCTGACGGCCCACGCCATGCATGGGGATCGTGAAAAATCACTGGCGGCAGGCATGAATGATCATCTCACCAAGCCCTTTACCCCTGAGGACCTGAATGTGCTGCTGCGGCGCTGGTGGCCGGAGATTGAGGCCCGGCGCACATGAGGCTTGACCGTCTCTGGCCATCTTCCGGTACAATGCATCCAGCATCAAGATGGAGAGCATCACCATGGCTTTATACACTGAGTTTGTCAAAGTGCCTGTCTCTGACGAGACCGAAATGAGCATGTATCTGGCCCGGCCTGAAGGCCAGGGACCCTGGCCCGGCATTATCCTTTATCAGGAGATTTTTGGGGTCAACGCCCATATCCGCGACATGGCTGAGCGCCTGGCCCTGCAGGGGTATCTGGTGGTGGCGCCGGATATGTTTCACCGCAGTGCGCCCGGTTTTGAAAGCGGCTATGAGGATCTGCAGCCGGGTTTTCAGCAGGCCGCAGCCCTGACCCCTGAAGGGGTGATTGCCGACATCCAGGCCGCTTACCAGTGGCTGAATCAGCTGGTCCTGCTTAAAGAGCGCCTGATTGGCTGTGTGGGTTTCTGTCTGGGGGGGCGCTTAAGTTTTGTCAGTGCAGCCCATCTGCCTGTGACCTGTGCGGTCAGTTATTATGGCGGTGGTATTCTTGAAAACCACGTGGATCTGATTCCCGAAGTCAAAACCCCGCTGCTGTTTCACTGGGCCGGCAAAGATCCCTATATTCCCGCGAGTAGCCATGTGCGTCTGGTGGAGTTGTTGCGTGAAGCCGGCAAAAACTTTGTCAGCACCGAGTACGCAGATGTGGGGCATGGCTTTTCGTGTGATGCGCGGGCAGACTATGATGCCATGGCTGCAGCCCAGGCCTGGGGTCTGACTCTGGCCTTTTTGCGCAGTTATCTCTATACCTGAATCCATGCCCGAAGCTGCCTGGTTTCAGCTCTGTGAGCGGGCCATCAAAGCCGAAGTGCGCGGGCAGTATCGCAACCTGAAGGGCCAGCAGTTTTATTTTGCTGACTTTATGCTGCAGCAGGTACAACAGGCCCGCTTTGCCCGTACAGAGCAGCCGCTGGCCAACCGGCTGGCCAATATTTTTACGCTGTACCCGCTGGCGGCGGTGGCTGAGCGCCGGGACCTGATTGCCGAAACCCGTCAGCACCTGGCGCAGCTGCAGCTGCCCCGGCTGGCTGAAGCCCCCCTGCGTCAGCAGGCCCGGGCCGCTGAAAGCGCCCAGCTGGCGCAGCAGTTGCAGCCACTGAAAGCCCGCCTGAAGCCCGATGCCGACTGGCGCGAAGTGCCCGTGCAGTTTGTGCGGGGGGTGGGCCCGAAACTGGCTGAACGGCTGGCCCAGGTGGGCATTACCCAGGTCGGGGAACTGCTGCACTATTACCCACGGCGCCATCTCGACTACTCACAGTGTGTGCGCATCCGCAACCTTAAAGCCGGGGAGCGCGCCACGGTCTGGGGCGTGCTGGAACAGGTCTCCAGTTATAGTCCGCCGGGCAAGGCCACCTTACATATTTTAAAGCTGCGCGTCAGCGACGGCACGGGCAAGCTGAATATCAGCCTGTTTCAGCGGGCGCGCTCCGCCTGGCTGCGCAAGCAGTTTGAAGCCCGTTTCCCACAGGGGGCTCAGATTTTGCTCAGCGGGCTGGTCAAATGGGACAAATTCAGCAAGGGGCTGAGCCTGGATCAACTGGAGTATGAGATTCTGGGCGATGACGAGGACTTTCAGCCCGGCCAGATGCCCCAGAACCTGTATCTGGCAAGAATTGTGCCCGTCTATCCTTTAAGTGAGGGGCTGAATGCCAAAGCCCTGCGCAAGGCTATGGCCGCTGCCCTGGCAGCTTATGCGGGGCGGATTCAGGATCCGCTGCCACCTGCTCTGCGCCAGCAGCAGCAGTTACTGCCTCTGGCCCAGGCTCTGCAGCAGTTTCACTTCCCTGACGATCAGGCCCAGCTCCAGGCCGCCCGCCAGCGCCTGGTTTTTGATGAACTCTTTTTAACCCAGCTCAGCCTGCAGTACCGCCGCAAACAGCGTGAACGGGAACAGAGCGGGCTGCAGTTGCAGACCCGGGGGCGCCTGGCGGCGGCCTTTCTGGATCAACTGCCCTTTGCTTTGACCCAGGCCCAGCAGCGGGTCTATCACGAGATCCAGAGCGATCTGCGCCGACCTGAACCCATGGGGCGGCTGGTGCAGGGCGATGTGGGATCCGGCAAAACCGTGGTGGCCGTGCTGGCTTTGCTCGAAGCGATTGAGGCCGGTTATCAGGGCGCATTGATGGCGCCCACCGAAATTCTGGCCGAGCAGCACTACCGCAAAATCTTTGACTGGCTGCTGCCGCTGGGCCTGCAGGCCGAGCTGCTGCTGGGTTCTCAGGGGGCCCGTCGCCGGCGCGAAGCGCTGGCCCGGCTGGCATCAGGTGAAGCCGCCCTGGCTGTGGGCACCCATGCCCTGATTCAGGAAGGCGTCAATTTTGCCCGATTGGGGCTGGTGGTGATCGATGAGCAGCACCGCTTTGGCGTTAAACAGCGGGCGCTGCTGCGCGAAAAAGGCCAGAACCCCGAAGTGCTCAGCATGACCGCCACGCCGATTCCGCGCACCCTGGCCCTGACGCTTTATGGCGATCTCGATGTTTCGATCATTGATGAGCTGCCGCCGGGCCGTCAGCCCGTTGAAACCCGCCTGATCAAAGGGGCGTCTCAGCGTCGTCAGCTCTGGGAGCTGGTGCGCCAGGAGCTGGATGCCGGCCGCCAGTGTTATGTGGTGTTTCCTTTGGTTGAAGAATCTGAAAAGGTGGATCTCAAAGCGGCCACAGTGGAGTATGAGCGTTTCTGTCACGAGATTTTTCCGCAGTACCGGGTCGGCTTACTGCACGGCAAAATGAAAACGGTCGAAAAAGATCAGGTGATGCGCGCCTTTGTGGCCCATGAACTCGACATGCTGGTGGCCACCACTGTTATCGAGGTAGGCGTGGATGTGCCCAACGCTTCGGTGATGGTGATTGAGCACGCCGAGCGCTTTGGCCTCTCACAGTTGCACCAGCTCAGGGGCCGCGTCGGGCGCGGTGCAGATCGAGCCTATTGTTATCTGCTGGCCGATAAGCTTTCGGATACGGCACGCGATCGTCTGAGCGTGTTTACCCAGACCCATGACGGCTTTGTGATTGCCGAGCAGGATCTGCGCCTGCGCGGGCCCGGCGAGTTTCTGGGCACGCGCCAGAGCGGCCTGCCCGACCTGACCCTGGCCAATCTGGCCGAAGATACGGAGATTCTGGAGCGAGCCCGCAGCCTGAGTCTTGAGCTGATGAGCCATGACTCAGAACTGCTCCGTGCTGAGCATGCCCTGCTGCGGGCTGAGCTGCAGCGCTTCTTTGCCCGGCAATCAAGCTGGCTGGCAGCATAAAAATCAGACCGCTGGTTTTATTTCAGGGTTTTGTGGGTATAAGTTTCAGGTACCGCAGCGTTTGGATGAAAGCGAGTTAACCAGTATGACTTCTCCCATTCGCAATATCCCGCCCCCGCCCCAGCTTTTACAGGCCCAGACCCTGGGCCTGCGCCCCGAGGCCGAGAGCCTGATCGAAGCTGAAACCACCGCCACGCAGGATGGCCAGGTCCAGGCCCGTGTTTTTGCCAGCCAGGAAGAAGCCCTGCGCTATGCTGCCGCTGATGGCGGCGATGAGCTGGTGGTTGAACTGGAAGACGGCACCTGGGCCGTGGCCGAATTAAAATCCACCACAGCCCAATTGCGGGGCGTGGCACCTGAACAGGTGGAGCAGGATCAGTACAATCACCGCAAAATTAAAGCTGATGCCGTGTTTGATCCCCAGCAGAGCCTGAACTTTGGTGAGCGCCTGATCAGCCGTGATCGCCAGTACAACAACGGCCAGCAATATACCAGTGCCCGCATGGACCGCATTGAGAGTCTGCAGCCAGCCGTTCTGCCGCAGGACGCCAGCCCGGAACAGGTGGTGCGTCAGGAACAGCGTCAGATTGATCGCACCCAGCAGCTGGCACAGATTGCCGTGGCCGGCGAAGTGGGCGCTTACCGCCGGGGGCTGACGACAGACAGCGTGCGTGGCGAAATGTATAAAAATAACCTCGCTAGTGTGGTCAGCCGCCTGGACGAAAGCATTGCCACCCTCGAAACCCGTGCGGCGCGTCAGGCTGAAGATCCGGCCTAGGCTGATGTCCTGCGGCAAACCCGCACCCAGCTTGAAGAGCTCACCACCCAGCGGGGCATTCTTCGCGGTCGCCTGCTGGTTGCCTCTCAGGGCGGCGGCGATATTCCTGGCCTGCAGCGCGATGGTCAGCCCGTGCCCATGGGCGCCAGCCGCAACCATTTTGGTGAAGTGCGCGAGTCGCTGATGCAGCGCCGTGGCGCTTTGCAGGATCAGCTTGCCCAGACCCAGGATCCGGCGCAGCAGGCCAGTCTGCAGGACCAGCTGGCCCTGGTGGAAGCCGGGTATGCCCAAAACACCCGCCAGGAGCGCGAAGTTCAGTGCGCGGCTCTGGCCATGCGCATGGGCGTGGGCTCGCTGGCCACCATGAACCAGTCCCTGCAGCGGTCCAGTACCAGTCTGCAAACAAAAACAGAGCGCTTCAACACCTTGCACGATCAGTTGCTGGAGCAGCAGGCAGGGCCCTCAGGGCCCCGTCAGAATGCGCCGGCGACCCGCCGGGCCATGGAAGGCGTCCAGCGCGAAATTGAGCAGGAGCGCAGTGCGCTGGTGCGCGGCCTGCGGGCAGAAGCGCGTGTGTTTCGCGACAACAGCGGCCCCCAGGCGGCTGAAGCCCGTCGTTTTATTGAATCCCAGATTGCAGAAATCGAGGGCCTCAACTTCAGTGATCCGGCCCAGAGCCGGGCGTCTGTTGAACGCCTGAATGCGATCCAGGCAGAGCTTTTGCCCGTGATCACGGCCCAGTCCTCAATCTGGCGCGGCATTTCACCCCAGGAAGGCCGTATGCTGCGGGATCTGGATCAGAATGTGGATGCCTATGTGGCCGATTATGCCCAGGCCCGTGAAGCCTCTGCCCGTCTTGAAGCCCGCGTGGAACTGGCTGAAAATCTGCCTGACTTTGCCTATAATCCGCTGAACCTGCGCGATGTCTCGGCTGCCCGTGAAACCCGGACACCCGGCTCAACCGGGCTTTCGGGTGTGGATGCCAACCGCATCATCAATGAAACCTATAACGCTCTGGACCAGCAGTTCAGCCGCTTTCTGGGTGACCCGCCCACGGCCAACTGGATGAGTTTTGGCAAATATGCCTCCCGTGAGGCAGGCACCCAGATTCAGAATCTGGAAGCGGCCCTGGAAGCGCTCGAAACCTTTAAGCAGGTGGATTTTTCTACGGGCAATGATGAGCGGGCTGTGGGTGCGCTGATTGAGGTCATGACCAGTGACCGCATGATGGAGCAGGCCGTGCGCATGGCCTTTGAGGTGGGTGAGGATGTGGACATCAGAGCCTTTCTGACCACGGCTTTGCTGGGGCCGCCGGGATCGTCTGTGGTGCCTGGTGTGGTGGCTGGCGTGGATTTTGCTGATCGCATGATTGGCGCCCTGGGTGGTTTGCGCGAGGCCATGGTGACGGTTAATACGCGCATTTATGAAAACATTGCCCGGCCCTATGACGTCTTTATGCAGGCTGAAAGCCGGGGTGAAGACGGTCTGGCCGCGCTGCGCGCTGCGGGTTACGATGGGCCCCATGGCGGTCAGACTTTTACCACAGAGCAGATGCGTGATCCGCAGGGCTTTGTGATCTCAGCCTTTGAAAAGTACAAAGAACCCAGTATCCGCAGTGATCAGGCCCGCATTCTGGAGCGGGAGGACCCTGTGGGCAACCGCGAGCGGATTGATGCCCTGATGGCCGAACGTGAAGCCCTGATTCATGAGGCCAATTTGCTGATTGGCATGCAGGAGCAGCTGACGATTCTGCAGGCCCCGGATATTTTTGGCGACCCGATGGTCAGCCTTTTGCTGGGCGCGATGTCGGGCACGATGAGTCTGACCGACGCCAATGGCCGACACGAACTGCTGCCCGGCAGCAGCCCATCCACGGCCAACTGGGCAGATTTTGAAACCCGCATGGGCCTGCGCCAGGTGCCCGCCGGCACGGCCGGTGCGATTGAAGCCCGCATGCCTAACCCGCATTTCTCACAAGGGTGCGCTCACATAGGGCGTAGGGTATATTTCGGGAGTTTTTACTGAACTCGGTAGCCTCTGAACAGGCCGTTTCACGCTTGATTCATTGTCTTTGTTCGTTCGCTGGGTGAAAGACGACAGGCCAAAGATAACCTGGTTTCAGGCGATTGAGATCTTGGTGAAGGGGCTCAGGCTCACGGTATTCGCAATCGCTTCAGAACCTGTCCCCACAGAGAACGAAAGGGGCACGCGCTCGCCAATTGACAGATCAGGTGCCCACCGACATGCAGGACGCGCGCCGCTACCTTCAACAGCTTGAGCCGAATTGTTCCGGCCTGGGCTTTGGCAAGCTCTGTGCCCGTCAATCCGAGCCGGCGAATCGCTTGCATCAGAACATACGCCAGCCCTGAAAACCAGAGCCGAAGCTGGTTGGCCCGAAACAGATGCGCTGACGTTCGTCCCGCAGCGAGGTCGTGTTTCTGCTCTTTGATCCGGTTTTCCATGTCCCCGCGGGCACAGTAGACCTGCTCGTAAAGATCTCTGGGTGTTGTCTGCTCCAGTGTCAAAGAGGTTACTACAA
>JACYMC010000163.1 GCA_015272195.1 Candidatus Sericytochromatia bacterium | reverse complement strand
AATATACCCTACACCTTATGTGAACGCACCTTTGTGAGAAATGCGGGCTAAAGCCCCTTAAAATCAAAGCCCCCGGTCTCATACCGGGGGCTTTTGCATGACGGGTGTGCACGGCTTTTGTCAGGCGCGGCGCATGTCTCGCTGGCCGGTGGTCACCTGCAGCATTTTAACGAAGCGCTGCAGCACGTCTTCCTGCAGGTAGGGCACGCCGTATTTCTGACAGAGGGCTTTAACCTGGGGCTGCACCTGCTGGTAGCGCAGCATGGGTAGATCGGGCCAGATATGGTGCTCGATCTGGTAGTTGAGCCAGAACTGCATAAAGTCGACAAAGTCATTGCCAGTGCGGTAATTGACCGAGCCCACAATCTGATGCAGCAGGCGCTCAGCGGCGTTGCGGGGCTTGTGGCTGAAGCGGTAGATATCGTCGCCGGTGTGGTTGGGCCCTACCACCAGAAAGGTGTGAAAATTGGCCAGCAGCTCAGCCCCCAGCGAGTTGATCAGGGCACTGGCCCCGGCCCGTGGGCCAGCCGGTAGAAATAAAGTGGGCAGCAGCACAAAGTTGAGTAAGACATACGGCAGATAGCCGTCAAAAATCAGCTCTTTGATGCTCTCGGCATCCAGCTGAAACTCGCCGCTGGGGCCTTTGGGCTGCTTGTCGTGCAAAGCGTGCAGATTGCTGGGGGCATAATAGACCGGCTTCCAGACCAGGCCGAGGGCCAGCATCAGGGCATATCGCAGCGGCACGGGCAAGGCACTATTGCGGATTTTTGCGGTGTTGCGCTCCAGCAGGTCTGGGTCAGCCAGCTGGCCGGTGTGGCTGTGGTGCAGCACGTTGTGCTCGTACTTCCAGGATTCCGGGCTCATCCAGTCGGCCCAGTCGACCCAGCGGCGCCAACCACGGGCAAAGTACTTGCTGGTATAGCGCTTGGGCACGCCCGGCACCCGATCATAGCCGCGATGGCCAATATGGTGCATCAGCAGCCAGCGCGTGGTGCGCCCCAGGCTCAGGCCGCCCATGCTGAGCGGATTGGGCCCCAGACCGGCTGTCAGCAGACCCAGCACAGAGGCCGGCTGGCCCCAGCCTTCAATTTTATAGAGGTGCTGCAGATCTTCAGCGCCCAGCTGGGCCTGAATCTGCTCCCGCAGGTCAGCCAGTTCGGCCATAAAGCCCGACCAGTCGAGCGTCAGCAGGGCATCCAGTCCGGGATCGATGCGAGAGGCCAGTTGATTCAGGGTTTGCGGGGCGGAGGCAGAAGCAGACATGCGGGATTCCTTTGGTACAAAAGATTACCCGCAGTATACCTCAGAGCAGGCCCAGCTGACCGCCAGCCCAGTCTTTAAAGCCCTGTTTGAGCTGTTCAAAGGACTCCACCACATACAAAATGGGCTGAAGATGCCAGACCTCATACTCCTGGGCGGCCATGCCCTCCGGATCAAAGGGCCGGCGCTCCACCTCATCGCCGAGAGCGTGAAAGGTTTCGCGGTAAGAGGAGGCAATGCCATTGCCATAAATGCGGGGCTGGCCGTCTTCAAGAATCAGGCCAAACTCCACCGTAAACCAGTGAAAGCGCTCCAGCTTGCGCCGGTTGGCACCCGTGGCCCGCAGCGAGGCCTGGCCATACATCTGGTAAAAGTCCGCAAAATCCGGCGCGGTGATCATGGGCAAGTGGCCAAAGATATCGTGAAAGCAGTCCGGTGCCGGGGTGTAATCCAGCTCATGGTCTTCGCGGATATAGTCCGTCGAAGGAAAAACCCGCCGCGAGAGGGCCTCAAAAAAATCCTGTTCGTTCAGCAGGCCAGGGGTGCGACAGATTTGCCACTGGGCCGTCTGCTGCAACCGGCGGCTCAGCACCGAAAGGCTGGGAATCTGGTCCAGCGGCAGATCCAATTGTTTAAGACCGCGCAAAAAGACCTCACAGGCCCGGCCCGGCAGCACCTCGTGCTGGCGACGCGACAAAAAAGACCATATTTTATGCTGTTCCGGCGTATATTCCGGGGTAACAATGGCGTCACCCACAGGCAAGGGGGCATCCAGTTTGATCGGAATACAGCGCGGGTCTTTGCCTTCCAGGCCCGCTTTTTCGTAAGCCGACAGTTCAGCAGAATCTGTATCGTCTTCACTGATACTTTCAGACGCAGAGATCATGGGGGCCTCCTTTCAGATTTCAGAAGCATCTATAACCCTATCATAACGGGTTTTGCCCTTTTTGCGACAGGATTCTCCTTGCGGCCTCTTGATCTGCAGGGGAGCGGCAGCGTATGCTGAAGGCTATGCAAGCTTATTTAATCAGTGTTCAAGGCCCCAACCGCAGCGGCATGGTGGCCGAAGTCACCGGTCTGCTCTACCGGCAGGGCGTTAATCTGCTGGACTCCAGCATGAGCACCCTGCGCGGGGAGTTTGTGATGATGCTGGTGGTGCAGCTGCCCGAAGAACTGGCGGCAGAAAGCTTCGAAAACCTGCTCGACGGCCTGCGCAGCGAGGGTCTGAGCCTCAACCTGCGCGAACTCAGCCCCAGTGAAGCCGGCCAGCGCAGCGCCGAAAGCATGCCCAACTACAGTCTGTCGGTCCTGGGCCAGGATCAGACCGGCATGCTGTATCGCTTCAGCGAGCTGATCGCCAGCTACGGCGCCAATCTGACCGATGTGCACACCCAACTGCTCGACGGCAGCCACAGCCCGCCGCTCTATGCCATGATTCTGGAGCTGCATCTGCCGGCTCACAAACAGGCCCAGCAGGCCGAGCTGCTCAAGGTGGCCATCAGCAAGCTGGCGGCCGAGCTGGACCTCGACGCCGATCTGCACCCGCTGGAATCGCTGGAGATCTGAGATGGCTGTGCGCGCGGTGCTGCGCTACCCGGACCGCCGCCTGCGCCAGCGCTGCGCGCCGGTCACAGATCTGGCCGCAGCCCAGGAGGTGATTCAGGATCTCTGTGACACCCTGCAAGCTTCTGGCCACGGGGTGGGCATTGCCGCACCCCAGATCGGCGCGCTGCTGCGCATCATTGTGATCAATTGTGAGGCCCACGTCAAAAAGAGCCTGGGCCTGCAGGTGCTGATCAATCCAGTGATTACCGCCAGCGAAGCCTATTACAGCCTGCGCGAAGGCTGCATGTCGCTGCCTGACTACCTTGGCCCGGTCGACAGGGCCCGGCGTATCACGCTCGAGGCCCTGAGCCCGACCGGTGAACAGCTCACCCTGCAGGCCCAGAAATTTGAGGCCGTGGTGATTCAGCATGAAATCGACCACCTCGACGGGGTGCTGTTTATTGACCGGGTCAGCTCCCCGCGCACCCAGCTGCTGCGGCGCAGTGAGCTGTTAAAACAGAAGCAACATCGCGAAGCCTAGGCTTCAGGCCAGTTATCCAGGGCCTGCACGACGTCCAGGGCCAGCTCAATTTTGCCAAAGGGGGCCGAGACCTGCAGGCCTTCAACCTCATGCTGAATGGCCTGCACCATCTCCTGGGCAATTTTAAGGCCTTCAGCCTGGGCTTCACCCCGCGCGTCAGCCGCCTCCATGCGCGCCATAATTTCTGGCGGAATCACTACACCAGGGACTTCGTTGTTCATAAACTCAGCGTTGCGGTAAGAGGTGAGGGGCCAGATGCCCGCCAGAATCGGGATGCGGTGGGAGGCGATGCGGGCCAGAAAGTCTCTGAAGGCCTGAATGTCAAAGATGGGCTGGGTGATGGCATACTCTGCCCCGGCCTCAACCTTATAGCGGAAGCGGCTGATTTCCTTTTCCAGGTCAACTGCTACCGGGTTCACACCCACCCCAATCAGATAGCCCGTGGGCTGCTTGAGGCGGTTCTGACCCAGATCGAGGCCGTGATTGAGGCCGTAGACCATATTGGTCAGACCAATGGCATCCACGTCAAAAACCGCCGTGGCGTCCGGGTAATCCCCCAGCTTGGGCGGGTCCCCCGTTACCAGCAAGAGGTTATGAATACCGATGGCGTAGAGGCCCAGCAGATCAGACTGCATGCCCAGCAGGTTGCGATCCCGGCAGCAGTAATGTGGGATGGGCTCAATGCCAATCTGCTGGTGAATCAGCACCGACAGAATCTGATTGCTCATGCGGGCTGAGGCCCGTGGGCCGTCGGGCAGATTGATAGCGTCAATGCCGGCTTCGTGCAGCCGGGCGGCTTTTTTGAGAATCTCAGTGGGGTCTGAGCCACGCGGCGGGGTCAGTTCAATGCTGACCACTTTCTGGCCGGCGGCCAGCCGCGCCGCCAGGCGCGATTTCTGGGCCAGGGGCACGGGGGTGACATGGCACTCAGAAATATCAGCCACAGGCCGGACTGGGGCCGCCTGGTGGTGACGCACCATGGGCTGCAGGGCCTGCACCGAGCGGGCCATTTCCTGAATATGCTCGGGGGTCGTGCCGCAGCAGCCCCCAATCAGCTGCACGCCGGCTTTAAGCAGTTTGCGGGCATACGAAGCCATATACTCCGGGGAGCACATGTAAATGGTGCGATCCTGGTACAGGCGCGGGTGACCGGCATTGGGCTGGGCCGCCAGCGGCCTGGCCGTGTATTCCTGCATCAGCTGAATCGCGTCCAGCATGGATTTGGGGCCGACGGAGCAGTTGAGGCCCAGCACGTCTACAGGCAATTTATCCAGAAAGGGCGTAAAAATCTCCGGCGGGGTGCCCAGCAGTGTGTGGCCTTCGTCATCCACGGTCATGGAGGCGATAATCGGCAGATCGCTGATGTCGCGCACGGCCAGCACGGCCTGCTCCAGCTCTCTGAGATGGGTAAAGGTTTCCAGCACAAAGAGATCCACGCCCCCGTCCAGCAAAGCCTGGGCCTGAACTTTAAACAGGGCCCGTGCCTCGGCAAAAGAAGTCGGTCCCAGCGGCTCAATTTTAAGGCCCAGCGGACCGATGGAACCGGCCACCCAGAACGTTTCACCGGCCGCTTCACGAGCCAGCTCGGCCCCGGCCCGGTTGATGGCTTCAACCTGATCAGCCAGGCCATGGGACTTGAGCTTGACGGGGTTGGCCCCAAAGGTATTGGTTTCGATAATCTCCGCCCCGGCCGCGATATATTCTGCGTGCAGGCTTTTGACCAGTTCCGGCTGCTGCAGATTCAGCAGCTCAAAGTTGGTGTTGATAAACACGCCCCGGTTGTAGAGCATCGTCCCCATGCCGCCGTCAAACAGCAGCAGACGACCTTCACTGAGGCTAGCCCGAAAGCGGGCCGAGCGGTCAGGGCACATTAAAATAGTAGCGTGTGCCGTGGGCTTCAATGGCCTCGGTCAGTTTTTTGAGGGCCTCAATATACGCAGCGGTGCGCATATCGCAGCCGTGTTCTGTCATGGTGTTCCAGACGTTGATGCTGGCTTTCTCCATGATTTTTTTGAGCTTGTCATGTACTTCTTCCAGCTCCCAGTAAAAACCGGTCTGGTTCTGCACCCACTCAAAATAGCTGACGGTCACGCCGCCGGCGTTGGCTAAAATATCGGGGATCACCAAAATCTTACGTTCTTCCAGAATAGCGTCCGCCGCAGTGGTCACCGGGCCATTGGCCAGCTCCAGAATAATGCGGGCCTGAATCTCATGGGCGTTGCGGGTGGTGATCTGGTTTTCAAGCGCAGCAGGCACCAGCACGTCCACGGGCAGCTTCAGCAGTTCTTCGTTGCTGATGGCCTGGGCTTTACCGTTGGTGGGGCCACCCATCAGAATTTCTTTGTTTTGCTGCTCCCAGGCTTTGAGCGGGCCGGGATCAATGCCGTCAGGGTCATAGATCGCGCCTTCTGAGTTGCTGATGGCCACAATTTTATAACCCGCTTCATGCAGCAGCTGGGCACAGTAAAAGCCCACATTACCAAAGCCCTGCAGGGCCACGGTGGCTTTTTCGGGAACCAGCTGCAGGTGTTCTTCCAAACGGCGCAAGACGTACACACCGCCCCGGCCGGTGGCGTCGGTGCGGCCCAGCGAGCCGCCCAGGCTGAGGGGCTTGCCGGTAATCACACCAGGATACTTGCCACGCTTGATGCGGTTGTACTGATCGGCCATCCAGCCCATCACCATTTCATTGGTGTACATATCGGGGGCCGGAATGTCGATATCCGGGCCAATCATATCGGCGATCATGTCGATATAGGTGCGGCTGAGGCGCTCCAGCTCTTTTTTGGAAAGCTCTTTGGTATCGACACAGATGCCGCCTTTGGCGCCGCCATAAGGCACACCCACCACCGCGCACTTGAAGGTCATCCAGAAAGCCAGAGCCATGACTTCGTCCAGGCTGACGTTCTGGTGATAGCGAATGCCGCCCTTGCTGGGACCTCGCGAGTCGTCGTAGCGCACGCGAAAGCCTTTAAAGGCCCGGCGGGAACCGTTATCCATGCGCACGACCACGCTGACGGCCAGCGACGACTTGGGATATTTCAACTGTTCTTCAACATCGGGAGAAATCGGATAATATTGAATGGCTTTGTTCAGTCGGTTACGGGCATCGCGAAAAATACGGCCAGTTTCATCCTGGTTGTCAGCGTCAGACGGATTGAGGGGGCCTGTGCTCATAAAAGATTCTCCTTAAGTCTGCTCACGGTGTTTAAAAATGCTGGCGGGCGAGCGCTTTTGTTAAAATACCCAGACAGCATGTATTTCAAGATGCATTATACGCTGCTCTTGAGCAAGCAGCAGGGTCTTGAAGCAGAAATCCAAAGATTCAGAAAGGCAAGTTCACCATGGCCGGACACTCCAAATGGGCCCAGATCAAACGCCAGAAAGCCAAAAACGACGCTGCCCGCGGGCAGGTCTTTACCAAAATGGCCCGCGAAATCACCGTCTCTGTACGCGAGGGCGGCAGCGGCGATATCGAAGCCAATTTTCGCCTGCGCACCGCCGTTCAGCGCGCCAAAGCCGCCGGTGTGCCCAATGATAATATTGAGCGCGCCATTCAGAAAGGCCTCGGCGCCGGCGGCGAAAACGACCGCTACGAGGCCATTCAGTATGAAGGCTACGGCCCGGGCGGTGTGGCCGTGATGATTGACGCCCTGACCGACAACCGCAACCGCACCGCCGGCGATATTCGCTCTTATTTTAATAAATGCGACGGTAATCTGGGCGAAAGCGGCTGCGTGAACTGGATGTTCAACAAAAAAGGCGTGCTGCAGCTCAGCGAAGTAACCGACAGCGACACCCTGATGCTGGAAGCCCTCGACGCCGGCGCTGAAGACATCCAGGAAGACGGCGAACAGGTCTCCGTCTTTACCGAACCGGAACACTTTGAGGCGGTCTGTAAAGCACTGGAACACTACACAATCGAAAGCGCGGAGATCACCTATGTGCCTCTCAATACGGTAGAGGTCAGCGAGCTGGATGTCGGCAAAAAGCTGCTTAAGCTGCTGGATCTGCTCGAAGAACACGATGATGTGCAAAACGTCTACGCCAATATGAACATTGACGAAGACCTGCTCAACACCCTGAGCAGCTGAGCTTGGAACACCTTCTGATTGGTCTGCTGATAGGTCTGGCCCTGCTGGCTGCCGCCGTGATGGGCTGGTTCAGCTTCAGCCAGTGGCTGATCGGGCGTGACAAGGACTTACGCCA
Organism: Candidatus Sericytochromatia bacterium; assembly: GCA_015272195.1. Lineage (GTDB taxonomy): Bacteria > Cyanobacteriota > Sericytochromatia > UBA7694 > UBA7694 > JACYMC01. The sequence continues at coordinate 1,321 of JACYMC010000163.1, read as the reverse complement.
GCGCTGGCAGGCCGAACTGCAGGCAGCCGCTGAGCAGCGCCTGCAGGGTCAAAAAGACGCGCTCAGCACAGCACAGGCTGAACTAAAAGCAGCCCAAACAGATCTGCAGGCAGCGCAAGCAGCTGTACAGGCCGAAAGAGCAGCACTCAGCGGCCTGAGCCCGGAGGCGGCCCGCGCTGAGGTGCTGGCGCAATGGCAAAGCCAGCTGGAAAGCAATTACCAGCGGGAGCTGGCTCTGTTTCAGGAGCGCCTGCACAAGCACAAAGCCGAACTGGCGCGTGAGCTATTGACCGACGCCCTGCAGCGCTCAGCGGCCAGCCACGCCCAGCATCATCTGTCTGTGCAGGTGCGCCTGCCCGACAACAGCTTTCGGGGGCGGGTGATTGGCAAAGCCGGACGCAATATTGAGGCCCTGCAGGAAGCGACCGGCGCAGGTTTTGCCATGGATGACGAAAGCCCGCTGGTCTGGGTCTCGGCGTTTGACGCCCGCCGCTGTGAGGTCGCCCGGCGCACCCTTGAAGCTCTGCTGGCCGACGGGCGTATTTATCCCGATCGCATTCAGGAAGAAGCCCGTCGCCAGGCCGCAGCGGTAGACACTGAGCTGCCGGAACTGGGCCGGGTAGCCGCAAAGACCGTCGGTGTGAGGGAGCTGCACCCTGAGATCTGCAAAGTGCTGGGCATGCTGCACTACCGCCAGAGCTATGGCCAGAACGTGCTGCTGCACGCCCAGGAATGTGCCCGCCTGGCCGCCGCGCTGGCTGAAGCCCTTGGTGCTGACATCGCCCTGGCCCGGCGGGCAGCCCTGCTGCATGATCTGGGCAAGGCCCTGGTCCACGCTGACCGACCCGAAAGTCATGCCGAGCTGGGCGCCGAGCTGGCCCGGCGCTGCGGAGAAAGCCCGGCCGTACTGCACGCCATGTCGGCCCATCACAATGAAGTGCCCCCGCAAACGATCGAAGCTGTGATTGTGCAGCTGGCCGACACCCTCTCAGCGGCCCGGCCCGGCGCACGCAGCAGCGCGGTCAATCAGCGCTTTGAGCGCCTGCAGCAGCTGGAGGCCCTGGCCAAAAGTTTTGAAGGGGTTGAGCAGGCCTGGGTGCTGCGGGCCGGCCAGGAGCTGCGGGTGATTGTTGACCCGGATCAGGTCTCAGAAGCTGGCGCCCAAAGCCTCAGCCGCGAACTGGCCAGTGCCATTGCGGCCAGATTTGGCCGCAGCGAAGCCGTCAAGGTCAGCGTGCTGCGCCAGCTGCAGTTTTCGGATTTCAGCTAGTACTACAGCGAGGAATTGCAAAATTTGTTCTGAAAAGCAAGGCGTCGCTTG
>JACYMC010000213.1 GCA_015272195.1 Candidatus Sericytochromatia bacterium | reverse complement strand
CTATTACCAAGAACGCAATCGCGTTGCTTACCTTTCACACCGCAAGCGACGCCTTGCTTTTCAGAACAAATTTTGTAATTCCTCGCTGTAGTACTAACATCCGCCAGCACATCTGAAGCTCAGCCGCCGCTGTCCATCCCTGCGGCCTGGCGCGCCTGCCAGCCCCCGCCGAGAGCCTGATACAGCTCAACCATGGCGTGCAGCTGCTCCTGGCGGGTTTCAATCAGCTCCATGCGGGCATCAATGGCCTCGCGCTGGGTCAGCAATACCTCCATATAATCCGCGCGGGCATAGCGAAACAGATCCCGTGCCATCTCAATCGAGCGGTTGAGGTTTTCAACCTGCTGGGATTTGAGACGGTAGCTTTCGCCCAGGTTGCGAATGCGGGCCAGCTGGTCGGCCACTTCCTGATAGGCTTTGAGCAGGGTCTGCTCATACAGGTAGGCCGCCTGGATCTGCTCAGCCGAGGCATTCTGGTATTCGGCCGCCACCGCACTCTGGTTCACCAGCGGAAAGTGCATTTCCACCGCCAGATTATAGCTGAGTGCCTGCGGGTTGCTGGCCAGATACATCGGGTTAAAAGCCTGATAGCCCAGACCTGCATTCATATCAAAACTGGGGTAAAAGCGGGTGCGGGCCGCCGCCAGGTCGAGCTTGCTGGCCACCAGCCGGTGCTCAGCCTGCCTGACATCGGCCCGGTTGATCAGAAGCTGTGAGGGCAGGCCGCCAGACAGGGCTTTGATTTGCAGGCTCGCAAAGCGCTCGGCCTGGCGCAGGATCGGTCGGGGCTGACGCCCCAGCAGGTAGTTCAGTTTGTTCTCGGTTTCGGCAATCGTCTGGCGAATCTGATAAATCTGGCTCTGGTTTTTTTGCACTTCTGCCTCAAAGCGCTTCACGGCCAGGGCATTGGCGCGGGCGGCCTGCTGCAGTTTCTGAATAATCGCCAGAATCTCCTGCTGAATCTGAATGCTGTTCTGCAGCTGCAGCAGCTTATTATCCAGCGCCAGCAGGTCATAATAGTTCACGGCAATTTCGGCCACCAGACGGGTCACCATAAAGGTCTGGCCTTCGCGGGCGGCCAGAAATTTGAGCTGGGCGGCATCGCGGCGCTGGCGCAGGCGCTGCCAGACGTCCAGCTCCCAGTTCAGATAAGCCCCCAGGCTCAGACCCGGCAGGTCTTCGTCCGCTTCCGGCAGCTCCAGCTCACCTTCGGCCGTCAATTGCGGAAAGCGCGGGTTCAGCGCCCGGTGATTAAACGCCGACAGCTCCGCACCCCCTTTCAAGCGCACAAAAGGCAGCAGCTCCCCGCTGCGCGCGCCCACTTCATTCTGCGCCAGCTGAATTTCCTGGCGCAGAATTTTGATTTCCTGGTTGTGCGCAAGGGCCGTATCAATCAGTTCAATCAGGGTGGGGTCGGCCATAAAAACATCCCAGGCCGTGGCGGCACTGTTATCGGGTGTTGCCGGCTGCTGCGGGTAATGGGCCGGCAGATCCAGTTCAGCCTCTCTGGCGGCCAGCAGGGGCGCGCAGCCAGAGAACAGCAGGCAGGCACTAAGTATCCAGATGGGTATTGTTTGTGTACGCATAAGTCTCCGTTAAGGGATCAAAATCCTCTCCTTTAATCAGTTCGCGGCCTTCGGCCCATTTGGCAAAGATAAAGTACAGCCCCGGAATCAGAAAGACCCCAAAGACCGTGCCAAAGAGCATGCCGCCGAGGGCCGTGGCCCCAATGGTCTGGTTGCCGATGGCTCCCGGGCCGGTGGCCCGCACCAGCGGGACCAGCCCGGCAATAAAGGCAAACGAGGTCATCAGAATCGGCCGGAAGCGGGCCCGGGCACCGGCAATGGCCGCTGCGGCCACCGGCATGCCCTGATGGTGCTGCTGGACGGCAAACTCCACAATCAGCACCGCGTTTTTGCCCAGCAGACCCACCAGCATCACCAGACCCACCTGGGCGTAGATATCGTTGGCCAGGCCGAGGGATTTCAGCAGGCCAAAAGCCCCCAGAATGCCCGCCGGCAACGAGAGCAGCACCGCCAGGGGCAGCAGAAAGCTCTCGTACTGGGCCGCCAGCACCAGATACACAAAGAAAATCACAATCGCAAAAATAATCAGGGCTTCCGGTCCGCGGGCGGCCTCGTCAAACGACAGGCCTTCCCAGGCAATATCATAGCCTCGGGGCAGGGTTTCTTCGGCCACGGCCTGAATCGCGGCAATCGCTTCAGCGGTGGTATAACCAGGCGCCGGGGCGCCCCGGATGGCGGCCGAGTTATACAGGTTGTAGCGGGTGATCTCATTGGGGCCCTGGCGCTTTTCCATATGCATAAAAGCCGCGTAGGGCACCATCTCACCCGCCTCGTTTTTGACATAATAATTCAGAATGTCGCTGGGGTAGCGGCGAAACTCAGGCGCCCCCTGGGTATAGACCTTAAAAAAGTTGTTGAAGCGAATAAAGCCCTGCTCAAAGGTGCTGCCGATCAGAATATTCAGATTCTTCATCGCCGCGCCGGGCGACACGCCCTTCTGCATGGCCAGCTTGGTGTCCAGAATCAGCTCATACTGAGGGTAATTGGCCGCATAAAAGGTAAACAGCCCCGTCAGCTCAGGACGTGCGTCGAGGGCTGCCATAAATTCCTGGTTGATGACGTCAAAGGCCTGGTAATCGGTTTCATTGTTTTTGTCGAGCAGGCGCAGGGCAATGCCGCCGGCGGCCCCGTAACCCGGCACGGCGGGCGGCTCAAAGTACTCGATCACGGCCCCAAAATGACGGGTCTTTTCTTCGAGTTCTTCGATGATTTCATGCACCGTATGGTCGCGTTCAGACCAGTCTTTGAGGTTGATCAGACAGGTGCCGGCATTGGAGCCGCGCCCTTCGGTCAGAATTTCATAGCCCGCCAGCGAGGACACCGAGGCCACCCCTTCAATCTCACGGGCCACTTCCTGCAATTGATGAGACACCTGGTTGGTGACCTCCAGCGTGGTGCCGGGTGGGGTCTGAATAATGGCGTAAATCATGCCCTGATCTTCTGCCGGAATAAAGCCCCTCGGCAAAATATGCTGGGCATAAAAAGAGCCCACCGCAAACAGAGCAAAGAGCAGCACGGTCACCAGGCGCCGGCTGACAATCTTTTCGAGCACGCGCACATAGCCGCCGGTCATGCCGTCAAAAGCACGGTTAAACAGATCCAGCAGCCAGCGCATCGGGCTGCGGCGCAGGGGCTGACCATGGGTATTTTTGAGCAGCATCGCACAGAGCACGGGTGTGAGGGTCAGGGCCACCACCGCCGAGAGCACAATGGCTGAAGCCATGGTGATGGCAAACTGGCGGTAAAAAATGCCCACCGGCCCGGTCATAAAGGTCACCGGCACAAAGACCGAGGTCATAACCAGCGTAATGGCCACAATGGCGCCGCCAATTTCGGTCAGCACCTGCCGCACGGCGGCATAGGGTCCCAGGTTTTCAGCCGCCATTTTGGCGTGCACGGCTTCCACCACCACAATGGCGTCGTCGACCACAATGCCAATCGCCAGCACCAGGGCAAAAAGGGTGATCAGATTGATGGTCAGGCCAAACATCTGCATGCAGACAAAAGTACCCACCAGCGAGACGGGGACGGCCAGAATCGGAATCAGGGTCGAGCGCCAGTCGCCCAGAAAGAGAAAGACCACCAGCGCCACCAGCACAAAGGCTTCAGCCAGGGTGTGAATCACCTTTTCGATCGAGGCATCCAGAAAGCGTGACACATCGTAGTTGATCTCATAGTCCATGCCCGGCGGGAAGCTGTTGGCCTTGATCTGTTCCATCTGACTTTTGATGTCTTCAATCACCTTGCTGGCATTGCTGCCATAGGACTGTTTGAGGGTAATGGCGGCTGAGGGGCGGCCGTCTTTGTTGGAGTAAATATCAAAGAACTCACTGCCCAGTTCCACGCGGGCCAGATCTTTGAGGCGCAGCACGCCCCCTTCGGGCGTGGCCCGGATAATAATATCAGCATATTCTTCAGGCTTGTTGAGTCGCCCTTTGTAGGCCAGCACGTATTCCAGCGACTGGGACTGAATACCAGAACTCCGACCCAGACGGCCCGGCCGGCCAATAAAGCTCTGCTCATCCAGGGCATGCATGATCTCTTCGGCTGAAATCTTGTAGGCCCGCATGCGATCGGGTCGCAGCCAGATGCGCATGGCATACTGGCGGCTGCCCAGAATTTTGGCGCTGCCGACCCCGTTGATGCGTTTGATTTCGGGAATCACATTGACCCTGGCAAAGTTGTACAAAAACTTTTCATTGGCGGCATCATCGGTGCTGAAGAGGTTGATGTACATCAGCATGCTGGGCTGCACGGGGGAAACAATCACCCCCTCCAGCTGCACGAGTTCGGGCAGACGGTTCATGACCTGATCAATGCGGTTTTTGACGTTGACCACCGCCGCATTGGGATCTGTACCTAGCTCAAAAATCACCTGAATGGTGGCTTCGCCGGCACTGGTGGCGTCTGAAACCAGATACTTCATGCCCTGCACCCCGTTGATGGCGCGCTCCAGCGGAATCAGGGTGGATTTCACCAGCACATCGGCACTGGCGCCGGGGTAGGCAATCGCCACCATCACCTGGGTGGGGGCAATCTCCGGAAACTGCGACACGGGCAGCGAAAGCATCGAGAGTACGCCCAGAAAGAGAATGATCACCGAAATCACAATGGCCAGCACGGGCCGTTGAATAAAAACTTTAAACACGACGTGAGTACCTGCCTGATTTATTCTGCGTGCACATCCAGCTGGCTGTAGACCTTTTCAGGGGCGACAAAGTCAGGCACAAGCACCTGACCTTCGCGCACCTTGCGCAGGCCTTCCAGCAGCAGACGATCCTCAGGTTTCAGACCACTCTGGACCACATATAGATGGGGCAGTTCAGCGGCGACCGTAATGGCCCGCTGTTTGACCTTCTGTTCTTTGTCGAGCACAAAGACATATTTTTTATCGAGCACCTCAAAGGTCGCCCGCTGGGGAATGAGGATCGCGCCGGGATAAGGCCGGTTCACAATCACCCGGCCCGTTTCGCCGTGTCGCAGCAGCCGATCCGGGTTGGGAAAGGCCGCCCGGATCTCAATATTGCCGGTTTCTGAATCAAACTCACCTTCAATGGTCTCCACGGTCCCGCGATGGGGAAACAGCTGACCGTTGGCCATCTCCAGCTGCACCTGCTGAAACCATTTTTTGTCTTTGGCGGCCGCGTAGCCGAGGTATTCTGTTTCAGAGACGTTAAAATAGACCCAGACCTTTTCAATATCCGAGAGGGTGGTCAGCAGCTCCCCTTCATCCAGCAGACTGCCCTCACGCACCTCAAAATGGTCCATCAGCCCGCTGAAGGGCGCGCGAATCTCGGTAAAATTGAGATGGGTCTGAGCCAGTCCCACCTCCGCCCGGGCTTTTTCGAGCTTGGCCTTGCTGATGGCCAGCTCATTGCCCGACACAATCGCGCTGTCGGCCAGGCTGCGGGTATTCTGATACTCCAGCTCCGCAATTCTGGCCTCAGCCTGAAACTTTTTCAGCTCCGCCAGATACACATTGGGCTTGAGCCGAAACATCAGCTGGCCTTTTTTGATCCACTGGCCTTCGTCGACATAAATTTTTTCGAGGTAGCCCCGCTCCAGCGAGCGCAGCTCAATGCGGCTGCGCGCCTGAATCCGGGCCACATAATCCTGGGGCACCTGGGTATCGCGCTTCAGCGGCTGGGTGACTTTCAGGCGCAGGGGCTCGCCGTGGGCCTCGTGACCGGATTCGGCATGGTCTCCAGCATGGCAGGCCGTCAGCAGGCACAGCAACAGCCCAAAAGGTATCAGCAATTTCAACATGATCGTGTCTTTCTTTTTTTAGAATAAAATCTGCGCTGCCTCATGGCGCGCAGGCATCAAAAAGCGACCGGCCAGCCCTTAAGGGGCGGGGGCGCGCAGATTCATAATCTGAAAACCTGAAGAAAAATAAAAACAGGCGCGTGGTGGCGCGCTGTAAACGGGGGCGTCGCAGCCGGGCCCGGCGCCTGATAATCCGGTGCCGGCACACGGCGACCTGACACCTGATTCAAAGCATTTGCGGGCAAGGCGGCCAGCAAAGACTCTGCTTCGGTGTCAGTTTCACAAAAGGACAGCTCAGCGTGATCATGGCGCTCGGAGCGGCCTGGCACATGCTGCTTAAGGCAGCCATCTGCCTGCTGAGCGTTCAGCGCGGGTTGCTGCGGCGCTTCGGCCTGCAGCGCCTGGGCAGCCACGGGTAAAAACGGATGCAAGGCCATGATCAGCAGCAAAAGCAAACCCGGCAGGCCTGTTCTGGGCTTAACAAAAGCCCGGACAAACTGAGGAAGCAATAAGAACAGCGGTGCTGTGCCTGTTGTCATGCGATGGCCTTTGCAGATACATTTCAGATTTATTGCGAAGCGGTCTGGACTGCTGCCGCGCCAGGGCGGTTTCAGACAATCCTGACCAAGCGAATGGATTGTAGCACCGCCATAAATAGCTGTCAATCAGAACAAAAAACAAAAATCGGCCGGCCAGAGAGCCCTGAAAAGCTCAGTCGGCGGCGTAAATCGCCAGCTGGTAGCCCGTGTATTTGCGCAGGTTGATCACACCCGTATCGAAGATCAGGTACTGGCCCTTGATGCCCAGCAGGCGGCCACGGGCCTCCGGGTTTTTGTCGAGGTTAAACGAGCTGACTGTGGCCGGGTACTGGCTGACGGGGTAATCAATACTGACGGGGGCATCTTCAAGCGGCTGCACAGCCCCGGTCTGATCCGGGTCCAGGGCCCGCCACCGGGCTTCCAGCTGCTGCAGCAGACGGGCCCGCTCAGCAGGCAGATCCAGATCCTCGACCTCGTTTTTGAGCATTTTGCGCCAGTTGGTGCGATCGGAGACCTCGGCCTTAAACAGCACTTCGGCCAGACCCGCCAGATGGCGGGTGCGCACCCGCAGCATGGGAATGGCCTGTACGGCCCCCTGATCAATCCAGCGGGTGGGCACCTGGGTGGCCCGCGTCAGGCCCACTTTGAGACCTGAAGCATTGGAGAGGTAGACAATATGGTCCACCATACAATGGATCTGGGCCCAGTTCGGTTCGCGACAGGTGCCGGCGGCATAATGGCATTTTTCGGGGCTCATAATGCAGCTATCACACTGGGCCAGGCTGGTCATGCAGGGGTAGCAATAGCCCTGGGCAAAGCTCTTTTTGGTGGCCCGGCCGCAGTGAATGCAGTGAATCTCTGAGGTGTAGGCCAGCAGCAGCTCACGGCCAATCAAAGGGTTCATGGCCAGGCGCTGGGTGCCCATGGCCAGATAATACTGCACCGGGCTCTGCAGCTCGGTTTTCATTTTGCTGATTTGCCCCTGGGCCAGTTTTTGCACGGTGCTGTCCTTTGTATTCAGAATCAATGGCTCTGCCCGGCCACAGCGGCTGACAGGCAGCTGTATTGTAACACGGGCCTAGAGCAAATCCTGCAGATCGCGGGGGGTCACGCCGAGAAGGTAGAGCAGGGTGTCGAGGCCGGGCTGGTTCACAAAGGCCTCAGCCTGCTGCTGCACGCGGGGTTTGGCGTTAAAGGCCACTCCCAGGCCGGCGGTGTTGAGCATATCCAGATCGTTGGCGCCATCCCCCACGGCCACGGTCTGCTCCAGGGGGATCTGCTCGCGGGCGGCCATCTCACGCAGCAGGCGGGCCTTGGCCGCCCGATCCACAATCTCGCCGCAGACGCGGCCGGTCAGCTGGCCGTCAAAAATCTCCAGCCGGTTGGCAAAGCTGTAGTCCAGCTGCAATTGCTGGCGAAAGTGATCGGTAAAAAAGTCAAAGCCACCCGAGACCACCGCCGTGCGAAAGCCCAGCTTTTTGAGAACACAGATCAGGCGCTCCACGCCGGGGGTGAGCTGAATACGCGCCAGGGTCTGTTCCAGCAGGCTGACGGGCTGACCGGCCAGCAGGGCCACCCGCTCGCGCAGGGCGGCGGTAAAGTCCAGCTCGCCCTGCATGGCGGCCTCGGTAATGCGGGCCACCTGCTCACCCACGCCGGCCAGTGCGGCCAGTTCGTCGATTACTTCCTGCTGAATCAGGGTGGAGTCCATATCCATCACCACCAGGCGCTTGGGGCGCCGGTAGAGGCCCTCAGGCTGAATCGCCAGATCAAAATGGTGCCGAAAAGCGATTTCAAACAGGCGGCGGCGGATTTCAGCAAAGGCCACCGCATTGTCGGGCGGCTGCAGCAGCACAAACTCCATGCATTGCACGCTGGGGTAGGTAAACCAGTTGATGCGCTCCACGTTGAGGGCCATGCCGGCCACTTCGCGCAGGACAGAGTGCAGGCCGCTGGCTTCTACCTGCGGCGCAAGATAGGTCAGCACCAGGCTTTTGCCATTGAGCTGCCGCCATTCACTGGCCCCGTCCAGCACAATAAAGTCCACGGCCAGGCCGCGCTCGCGCAGCAGCTGGCCCATATCGCGCACAATGGCCAGCCCCTGACTGGCGGGCAGTTTAAACAGCACCGAGAGGTTCAGCTGGCCCAGGCTGGTGGTCTGCTGCAAATCCAGCATATCCACGGCGTACCAGCTGAGGGTCTGAATCACATCGGCCAGAATGCCGGGACGATCCTGACCGGAGATATGCAAAAGCAGGGTTTCGGTAGCGGTTTCAGACATGGATGACTTCCTTTGGATGCGTTGATGGCAGGGGAATTGAGCGTTCAGCCTGTTTCAGTCTGATTGAAACATGTTTTGCGGCACATGTTAAGAGCTTCTGGCAGAAGTGCTGGCGGTAAGACGCAGCAAACGCTGAACAGGTTCTTTTAAAATTGCGGCAGCGGCTTTTTAATAAGACGCTATAATCAATACTCCGGACAGAACTCATGAGGCAATGGCCCCGTAAACACGTAACTCTGGGTAGGCAGGGT
>JACYMC010000074.1 GCA_015272195.1 Candidatus Sericytochromatia bacterium | reverse complement strand
CTAACTGAGATGTCCCAACTCCCTCAAACCAACCTCAAAAATGTCCGGACCATTGAAAGTGGCTCTGAGCCTTTTCGATGCTTTCTTTGAAGGTGGCCCAGGCCCCTTCAAAGCCTTTTTTGAGGTCTTCAAGGGAGGCTTCGCTGGCCTTTTGCAGTTCGCTCAGGCGCTGCTGCACGGCCTCCCGCTGCTCTTCCATTTTCTGGCGCTGGGCTTCAAATTGCTGTTTCATTTCTTCGCTGGCTTTCTGGGCGCGGACTTCCAGCTTGTCGATTTCGCCGTTCCACTCGTCGAGCTGGCCTTTAAATTTTTCAATGTATTCCTGACGTGAAAGCATAGATCATGATCTCCTTTGATACCTGATTCAAGCGGTATCCCATTGTACACCGGCACCGGCAGACTGCATAATAAGGGCCATGTCTGAAGCACCCGCCACCCCGTCAAAGCCCCTGCGCCCAAATCACGGCCACCTGCAGCCACTCAACGGCCTGCAGCTGATGCTGCGCGAGTGGCCCGCCACAAGCCCTGCAGAGGCCGGGCCAACCCTGGTGATGCTGCATGGCTTTTTAGATACAGGCATGACCTTCTTTGAACTGGCTGCGCACCTGCCCTGGCGGATGCTGGCCTGGGATGCCCGTGGCTTTGGCCAATCTGAGCACCTGCCCACAGCGGCCTACTACCACTTTTATGACTACCTCGGCGATCTGCACGCCCTGCTGCAAACCCTGCCCGGCCCGGTACACCTGCTGGGCCACTCCATGGGCGGCATGATCGCGTCACTTTACGCTGGCGTCTTTCCAGACAAGGTCGCCAGTCTGATCAATCTCGAAGGCTGGATGGTGCCTGATGGCGATCCGGCCAGCACCCCGGAGCGTCTGGCCCGCTGGCTGAGCGAACGCCAGCAGCCCGGCAGCTGGAAGCACTTTGCCAGCGTGGCTGAGGCCGCAGTGCGCCTGCAAAAGCAGGATCCGCAGCTCAGCGACCGCCAGGCCCAGGTTCTCGCCGAAGCCGCTCTCAAACCCAGCCCCGAAGGCCTCAGCTGGGGCCACGATCCGCTGCACCGCAGCCGCTCACCCCAACCCTTCCGGCTGGATCAGGCCCTGGCCTGCTGGCAAAAGGTCAAGGCACCCACTTTGTTGCTGGCCGGAGCAGACTCGCCCATTCACCAATTGGCCGATCAGGCTCTGCGCCTGCAGGCCATGCAGCAAGCGCCCCGCCCCACGGCTTATCAAGTCATTCCATCAGCCGGACACAATCTGCACCTGCACCAGCCAGAGGCCGTAGCACAGGCCATTATGGCCTTTGTGGCCTCACTGAACCCCTCGCTGAACCCCTGATCCAAACGTAAGCCAAACAGCAGAACAGACAGGCAAAATCCCGGCCAAAGGCCGGGATCAAATCATAGAATGGGATCGGCGCTTCAGGCAGCGCCAAAGCTGCCCAGCAGTCTGTCGCGCAGGCCGGTGGACTCGACAATTTCAGCGCCGACGGTGGCGCCATAAATCGCCCCCAGGGTGCTGACAATGGTGCCAAAGGTGCCCGTGGCACCAAAGGCCTTCATGGCGACCGCAGAAATGCTGCCGCCGGCGTAGGCGCCGAGACCAGCCCCTGTGCCGCGCACGGCGTCGGTAATAATGTTTGCAGCGGCACCTGCCCCGGTTTGCTCCCCTTTGATCAGGCCCCGGCCCTGCTTAAAAATCGACAGACCGGTATGTACGGCCGCACTGACCCCAACCGTATAACCCACGGCCTGAATATGCGGATTCTTCAGAATATTGCCCAGATTCTGGCCACCGGGATTGCCCTCCAGCACCAGTTTGATCGGTTTCTGGGCCACAATGCCGGCACTGAGATTGCGCACAAACCAACCGTCAGCAGGACCGTTATAAGGGTTGGGGGTGGGCTCAGTCGGTGCGGTGCTGTTGTCGTAAGGGCTAAACGTCTGGTTGGCACCCATGCCCACAACGTTCAGGGGGTTAAAAGCCTGTGCAATCTGCATATTACTTCCTCATCTGTGCTTCTGCCGGTGCGCTGCTGCGAAGCGAAGCTTATTGTAAGGTTATTATCGTTAACGCTGGGTTATGATTGCCTGAATTAACCATTTCTTAAACCTAATATATCCTCTTTATAACCACAACAAAGTGCAGCAACAAAAGCAGTCCGGGCAGGTCTGGTCTGCTTGTCAGGCCAGGGGCTTTGGCCTAAAATACCGGCATGACTCCCCTGATACTGACGCTGCTGATTCTGGCGTCCACCCTCTTTTTGTTTGTGACCAACTGGCTGCGCCTGGATCTGGTCGCCCTCATGATGCTGCTGGCCCTGATGCTCAGCGGTCTGGTCAGCGTGGAAGAAGCCCTGGCGGGCTTTTCGGATCCCGTGGTGGTCATGATCGCCGGCCTGTTTGTGGTGGGCGGCGCCATCATGCATACCGGCCTGGGACAGGCCCTGGGCAACCAGGTGGTCCGCTTCAGCGGCACCCGCGAATGGCGGCTGATCCTGGTGCTGATGCTTTCGGTGGCAGGCCTCTCGGCAGTCATGAGCTCCACAGGCACGGTGGCCATTTTTTTACCGATTGCCGTCTCGCTGGCCCGCCAGACCGGCGTGCACGTCCCCCGTCTGCTGATGCCCCTGTCTTTTGCGGCCTTTCTCGGCGGCATGCTGACCCTGATTGGCACCCCGCCCAACCTGGTGGTTTCCAATACCCTCAAAGCCGCTGGATACGAAGGCTTTGGTTTTTTCTCCTTCAGCCTTCCCGGCCTGGCCGCCCTGGGCGTGGCGATTCTGTATCTTTTGCTGGCAGGGCGTTTTTTACTACCCGGACACAGCGGCCCACAGGGCAATAAAAACGCTGGAACCTTCTCGGTCAATGACTTACTCAAAACCTATCAGCTGCGCAACAACCTGAGCTGGTTTCAGCTGCCTGCCGGCAGCATTTTATTTGGCCAACCCCTTTCAGAACTGAATCTCTCCAGCCGCTTTGGTGTGCAGTTGCTCTGCGTGCGCGAACCGCATCGCCTGCGCGAGGATCACTTTCACTTCTGCCGGGCCCAGACCCAATTAGAGCCCCATCAGGAAATTCTGGTCATGGCCCCGATCAAACAAATGGAAACGTTTGCCCGTGAATTTGGTCTGGTGGAGCTGCGGTCCAGTCACGAGAAGCACCAGCTCGGCAACCGCTACCTGGGCCTGGCCGAAGTGCTGCTGCTGCCACGCAGCCGGCTGGTGGGCAAAACCCTCTCAGAGTTCCGCTTTCGCGATCGCTACCGCCTGCACGTGCTGGCCATTCAGCGCCAGGGCAAACTGCTGACCGAAAACGTGGGCGATCTGCCGCTGCGCTTTTCGGATATTTTGCTGGTGCAGGGCCCCTGGCGCCGACTGGAGCGTCTGACCCTGGAGCAGCGGGACTTCAGCGTGCTGGGCCTACCGCCAGAAGCCGAAAAAGGGCGCAGCCATCCCCTCAAAATGGGCCTGGCCCTGGCCTGGGTCAGCCTGATGGTTCTGAGCCTGCTGCTGGGCTGGCTGCCCGTGGTGGGCAGCATTCTGCTCGCCGCCGTGGGCCTGGTGGTCAGCCGCTGCCTGAGCGTCGAAGAAGCCTACCGCTCCATCAGCTGGGAGGCCGTCATTCTGATTGCCGCCATACTGCCCATGGCCACCGCCCTGCAAAACACCGGCGGCACCGAAGCCCTGAGCCAGTGGCTGGGCGAGACCCTCGGTGGTTTTGGGCCCTATGGCATGATGGCCACGCTGTTTATGCTGACCTCTGGCTGCAGTCTCTTTCTGTCGAATACCGCCACCACCGTGCTGGTGGCGCCGATTGCCCTGGAGGTGGCCGAGGGCCTGGGGCTTTCGCCGGAAGCCTTTTTAATGGTTGTGGCCCTGGCCGCTTCTTCGGCCTTTTCAACCCCCGTCTCTTCACCGGTCAACACCATGGTCATGAGCCCCGGCGGCTACCGCTTTGTTGATTATGTCAAAGTCGGTCTGCCATTGCAGCTGCTGATGCTGGCCGTGGCCCTGCTGGTAGTGCCACAGGTGCTGCCGCTTTAAGCCATTTTAAGTGTCTGAAGCAATCTTCTGAAAGGCCAGACGCTCGGCGCCATCCGCGAGGCGAATCACGCCACAGTACTGGTAATCCAGCTTTTGCAGCAGCCGGCGCATGGGCAGATTATCGCGGTGGGTATCAATGCGGATATTGGGATGCTGCGCAAAACACCAGTTAAGACAGGCCGCAGCCAGGCCGCGCTGGCGGCTGGCACTGGCAATGCGATGCACCACGCCGTAAGGGTGGTCATTCAGCCACTGACCTGCGCTAATCTCTGCATAGCTGGGCTCAATTTCAATGGCAAAGTAAAACACGGCCACGATCCCGTCTTCGGTCAGGGCCACATAACTGTGACCGGCCTGAATATCCTGCTGTACCCGTTCGCGCTGGGGGTAGCCCCTGACCCACTGGCCCGGATTGCCACTCTCGGCCATAAACTGGCGGGCCTGGGTGTAAATGGCCAGAATCGCATCAAGATCCTCAGGCGTACTTTTTTGAATCTGCATCTGTTTGCCTCACAGGGATTTACATTCAAAGGGTGGTATTAAGGGATTTATACCTGGACGGCCTGTCAGCATTGCATCTGCTGACAGGCCGAAACGATAGTTTTAATTCAGGTCAGAACATCTCGCGGGCGAGGGTGTCCAGATAGAGCTGGGTGCGGTAGTCGCTGGTCAGGGCCATGGCACTTTGCAACTCGGCTTTGAGGGCTGCAATGCCCGCTGCGTCGAGCTGACGGCTGGCCACGCGCACAGCAGCCACAGCGGTTTTAAAGTTGGCTTCGCTGGCATGGCTGTGCAACAGCTTGAGGCCATGGACAGCAATTTCAGCAGGCTGGGTGCCCACAGCAGTTGGCATGCTGAGTGCGGGCTGCTGCGGCTTGAGGCCGCGCACAATCTGCTCCGAAGCGATATCAGTCAACAGGCCGTGTAGCAGCAGCTGGCTGCGGTAGTCGCCGCTGGTCTGAATGGCGGCCTGCACCAGATCGCGGGTCTGCAGCAGCTGGGCCGGGCTCAAGGCACGGATCGCCACCCGAAAACCCGCCTGAGCGGTTTTGAAGTTGGCTTCGCTCAGATGACTGTGCAATTGTTTGAGAGTGCCTGAAACAATGGCCTCAGGGGTTTTGCCAGGCAGGGGGGGCATGCCGGGCTGGGCCAGGTCGGGCTTACCACCCTTGCTGAAGATTTCCATATTGACGTCAGTGCGCAGCTGATCCAGCAGACGCTGGCTGCGAAAATCGCCGTTGGTCTGAATCTCACGCTGCAGACTCTGCTGCAGGGCAGCCAGAGCGCTGAGGTCCAGTTTGCGGATGGCCACCCGGAAGCCAGCCTGGGCCTCACGGACCGTGGCCTGGGTGGGAGAGGCTTTAAGCTGGGCCAGCACTTGCTGTAATTCAGATGCAGCGGCAACAAAGAGGTTCAGGCTGGCAGGAATCTGACCTTTGGCATGCAGAGCCTGTACCTGATCCTGGGGGCGCAGTTCACTGAGACGGCTGATGGCAGGCTGCTGAGCGGGACGCTGAACAGGCTGAAAAAGGGAGCTGACAGGGGCTGTGGCATGAAAAGACGCCTGCTGAATCTGATTAAGCATATGTTTGGACCTCATGATTGACTTGCATTTATTTTATTTTAGTATAGATTTGGTTAAATTACTAGACTTAAATTTAATCTTTTTTTAACTTTAAAAAACATCCAGCCGGAAAAATCTTGCGGGCATTCGTATGTTTTTGTATGAAAAAATCACATTTTGGCCGGAACAAGCTGTGATATAATAGGTAGCGCAGGATGAGCGATACCACCCCGTTCATATCATCAAACTTTCACTAAAGGCTTTTCAGAGGTGCGCATGGGACTCCTTAAAGCGGCAGACGCCGAACTGATCACACAAGAAGAAGAACAATACAGCCCGGTCTGGGCCGAGCACGATGAAGACGATGCCGCACCAGATTATGAAATGGCAGCCCCGGTGGTTATCGGCGGCGACGGCCTGCTGGAGCTTGAAGGTCTGTCGCTCAGCGCTGAAAGCCTCGAAGATCTGGTCTTTTTTACCAGCGCAGATACAGAGGTGGTCTTTGGCGAGCCCGTGATGGTCGGGGGGGCTTATCATAGAGAGGCCCCCACATCCGTCGACCACTACGAGCAGTATGACGACATTCAGGATGAACCCAGCGAATACGAAACCTACGACCCTGAAGCCGACTTTGCCGAACCTGTCGAAGAAGAAGACCCGAACGCTGAGCCTGCCGCTTTAAAAGACTTTTCAGCCCTGGCCGGTGCCGGCACAGACCAGGACAACGAAGCCGCTGAGGCCTGGGCCAAGCAGCAAAAAACCAGCATGATGAGCCGCCTCGACGACAAAGTTCGCAGCATGATGAACGAACAGAGCGCGGCCTTTAAAGAGCAGACCAAAGAGCAGATTTCTTTTGTCTCCGCTGAAGAAAAGTCACGTCTGGTCAGCGAAGCCCTCGACACCATCCGCTCCGTGCCCCAGTCCGGGGATCTGGACTTCGAAAAAATCTTCCAGGACATCGCCGACTACATCGAAAACCTGGCCTGGCACCACGCAGAAAAGCTGCACACCGAAATCGACGAAGAGCGGACCCAGATGCTGCACAATATTGAGGAGTACGTTGAAAACTCCATCAATGAGCAGCGCGAAATGATGATGATGGAGGCCCAGGAGTACATCTCCCGGACCGTTCAGGAATACAAGCAGTCCCTCAACGAAGACAACGAATACATCAAGTCCGCCAACCAGATCATTAGCCAGCGCGAACAGATTCTGAACGAAGCCTACGAAAAATCCCTGATGATGGTGCAGGAAGCCGAAACCGAACATGGCCGCATCATCGAAGACGCCCTGATGCAGCAGCAGCAGGCCGAGCAGATGCTGATGGAAGCCGAGTCGCAGGTCGAGCTGATGGCCCAGGAAGCCCAGGCTGAAGCCGAGCGCATTATCTCCGAGGCCAATATGGAAGCGGCCCGCATTATTGAAGCCGCCGAGCAGTCACACCAGGAAATCGTCGAAGCCGCCACCCAGGACGGTTTCAACGTGGGCTATCAGGAAGGCCGCGAAGAAGCCATCAAAGAAAACGCCCAGCTGCTGATGGAAACCACCAACGCCCTCAACAAGCTGCACGCCGCCTTCCCGGTGGCCGTCAAACAGAACGAGGACAAGCTGATCAAACTGGCCCTGGAGATCTCTCGCGAGGTGATTCAGGACGAACTACAGATGAAGCCCGAAATTGTGCTCAAAAACGTCGAGCGCGCCATGGGCAAGGTTTCCGACCTCGAAAAAGTGCTGATCAAGGTCAACCCGCTGGATCTCGATTTGGTGCTGCCCAAGCAGGAGTACTTCAAAAAGCTGCTGCCTGATGTCCAGGACTTTGTGATCACCGGCCATTACTCCATTGAGCGCGGCGGCTGTCTAATCGAGACCAACTCCGGCACCATTGATGCCCAGGTCAATACCCAGCTGGCCGTGGTTGAGGAAGTCTTCCAGCAGATCCGCTCTGAATACGACTTTGACGATGAGGATGAAATGGATGAGGAGGACGATATCTAAATGGGAAGTCTGGCTGTTGCTTCCGGTGTGGATCCGTCTTATGAACACTATTTCGATTATCAGAACTACTCGGTCAGCCTGGCCAACACCAATCTGATCCGCGCCAAAGGGGCGGTCGTCCAGCTGGTCGGTCTGGTGCTGGAAGCCCTGCTGCAGGGCGTGGAGATCGGCGAGCTGTGTTTTATCCGCTCGACGGACCGTAAACGCACCTACCCCTGCGAAGTCGTCGGTTTCCGCGCGCGCCGCGTGCTGCTGATGCCCCTGGTCAACCTGGAGGGTATCGGCGCCGGTGCTGAGGTGATCGCCACCGGCAAACAGGTCTCGGTCAAGTGCGGCCCTGGTTTGCTGGGCCGCGTCGTCGATGGTCTGGGCAACCCGATGGACGGCAAAGGCCCGATTGTGGCCGAAAAATACTATCCTCTGCGGGCCCCGGCCCCCAACCCCATGAAGCGCAAGCGCATTGACACGGTCATGCCGACCGGCGTGCGCGTGATCGACGGCATGCTGACCTTTGGCACCGGCCAGCGCGTGGGCATGTTCGCCGGTTCAGGTGTGGGTAAATCGACCCTGCTGGGCATGATCGCCCGCAACGCCAAAGCCGATATCGCCGTGGTCTGTAACGTCGGGGAGCGCGGCCGCGAGGTATTGGAATTTATCGAAGAAAACCTGGGCGAAGAGGGTCTGGCCCGTGCAGTGGTGGTTTCGGCCACCTCTGACACCTCCTCGCTGGAGCGCGTCAAGGCCGCCTATACAGCTACCGCCATCTGTGAATACTTCCGCGATCAGGGCAAAAACGTCTTTCTGATGATGGACTCGGTCACCCGTTTTGCCATGGCCCAGCGTGAAATCGGTCTGGCCATCGGCGAGCCCCCGGCCACCAAAGGTTATACCCCCTCAGTCTTTGCCTTGCTGCCTGAGCTGCTGGAGCGCACGGGCATGGGCGAAACCGGTTCGATCACCGCCCTGTATACCGTGCTGGTGGAAGGTGGCGATATGGACGAACCCGTGGCCGACGCGGTCCGAGGCATTCTGGACGGTCATATTGTGATGAGCCGTAAAATCGCCTCCGACAACATCTACCCCGCCATTGACGTGCTGCCCAGCGTCAGCCGTCTGTTTAACGCCCTGACCACGCCGGAGCACCAGGCTGCCGCCGCTGAGATGCGCAATATTATGTCGACGTATGAGAGTGCGGTGGATCTGATCAACATCGGCGCGTATGTGCGCGGCTCCAACGCCGATATTGACCACGCCATCTCCATGATCGACCAGATCAAGAGCTTCCGCCGCCAGGGCGTGAACGACCCCACACCCTTTCAGGACACGGTCAACGCCGTCAAACAGCTGGGCACCAAAACCGCCAGCTGGGCCAACCTGGCTTAAGCTTCAGGCCGGGTGCCGGGCAGCCTGAAACCTGATGATTCAAGCTGGGACGTCATCTAGACCGGCCAGTTTTTCGAGGGTCAGCGGCTTCAGCACAAAACGCTGAATCAGCGGGTGGGCAGCCGCTTTTTGTCAGGGCTCTCCAAAAGTCGTGAAAGGGCATAAAATAAACCTCACCAAGTTAAA
>JACYMC010000193.1 GCA_015272195.1 Candidatus Sericytochromatia bacterium | reverse complement strand
AAATATACCCTACACCTTATGTGAACGCACCTTTGTGAGAAATGCGGGCTAAAACGCCTCACCATGGGTCAGGCCAATCAGGCGATCAGCCAGCGCCGGCAAAGGGCGCAGACCGCTGAGCAGGCCCTGAATCAGCAGGGGCTGGCCAAAGCAGTGCTGCAACAGGCGACCGGCCCGCAGTCGGGTGCTAAAGGCGCGCTGCCACTGCCGGGTATAGCGCGCAGTGAGTTCGGCATGGCTCAGCTGGCCCTGCAGGCGGGCCTGCAGCAAAGGGGCCAGCAGCTTCGCACTGTAAAAGGCCATGCTCATGCCGTTGCCGCAGAGCGGCGGGATCAGCCCGGCGGCATCGCCCAGCAGAATCACGCCCTGCTGCACCTGGCTGCGGGGTGCAAAGTGAACCTGGGCAATGGCCTGGGGTTTGTCAAAGACAAACTCAGCGTGCTGCCAGATGCTCTTGAGGTAGGGGTTTTGTGCCAGCACTTCGGCTTCGAGGCGCTCGCGCTGCCCGCCAACGCGTTCAAAGGCCTGCTGGCTGACCAGATAACAGCAACACACCACATCGTCTTCGACCCGTGAGAGGCCACAATAGCCCCCGGCAAAATTGTGCAGGGCGATCAGATCGGACGCAAAGCGCGTGCGCAGGTGGTATTTAAAGCCCACAAAGGTCGGCACGCCGCTGCGGGCCGGCAAGGCTGCCGGGCGCAGCTGCCGATCGAGGCTGGCCAGTTTGCCAAAGGCCCCGCAGGCCACGCGGGCGCTGATCTCTTCGGCGTGACTGCCCACGCCGACGCTGAGCTGCATGCCGTCCGCTGTGGGCACAATGGCACGTACCGGGGTCTGTTCGCGCAGCACCACCCCGAGCTCCTGGGCCTGACGGGCCAGCAGCTGGTCCAATGTGTAGCGGCTGATGCCAAAGCCGCCGGGCTGCAGTGGCCGCTCCAGATTGCGCCCGCGCGGATCGCTGACCAGCAGACGGGTGATGCGCGGCAGCTTCAAGGGCTCAAGATCTATCCCGAGGCGCTGTAAAAAGGGCCAGGACTCCATGGCGATGTATTCGCCGCAGACCCGGTGAAAGGGGTAGCGCTTCTGCTCCAGCAGGCACACGCTGAAGCCGGCCTGGCGCATCAGAATGGCCAGGCTCAGGCCGGCCAGCCCGCCGCCGGCAATGGCCAGATCAAAACCTTCAGACAAAGCCCCGCACCCCGTAGCGAAAGGCCCAGTGCCAGGTGATCTGCGGGTGCAGCCCGTGGGCGGCAAAGGCCGCCTGCAGCTCCCGGCGGTGAAAGGCCCGCCAGACCGAGAGCGGGGCGTCGTAGCGCGCCATGGCCGAGCCCGAAAACCAGCGCGTCAGCCAGCGAATGCCCTGATAGGCCAGCACATGGCGCTGCAGATCGTTGAGCACAAAGCCATAGCGGGCCCGCTGCCGCAGCCAGCCAATAAAGTGATCCAGCATGGCATCGTCGAGATGGTGGCAAAACAGCGAGGAGATCACAATATCGCAGTCTGCGGTGTAATCGCGGTAGTCGGCACAGATCCATTGAATCCGGGCATGCAGAGGATCCCCGGCACTCAGTTCCCGGGCCAGATCAATGGCCAGAGGCTGCAGGTCGAGGCCGGTCAGGCTCAGGCGGTAGCCCTGGCTTTCACCCCAGCGCGCCAGCTGGCGCAGACTGTCGCCGCTGCCACAGCCCACGTCCAGAATGCGCCAGGTCCGCTGGCGCTGGCCGCCCAGCAGTTTCTCCAGCTCCTGCAGGGTACAGCGGTGCCCGCCCAGCAGCTGATTGATGCGGTCGATCTCTTTGAGGGTGCGCACCAGCAGATCCGGGTCCTGTTCCACCAGCTCGGGGGCGTCCATCAGCTCCGGCTGCAGGCTGCGCTGGCGCAGATCGGGCCAGGGCACAGGCCGGGGTTCTGCCGCCATGGTTGTGGAGCGGGTCTTAAACATGCGCCACTTCTAAAGCCGTGGTTTCGAGGCTCAGTCCGGGCCCAAAAGCGGCCATCAGCAGTTTCTGCTCCGGTGCCAGGCCTTGCTGCGCCAGAGCGTCTTCCCAGAGCTGGCGCAAGACAAACAGCACCGTCGGCGAGGACATATTGCCGCAGTGTTGCAGCACCTGATACGAAGCGCTTAAGGCCGCCGGCGGCAGCTGCAGCTGCTCAGCGGCCAGGTCCAGAATTTTGCGACCGCCCGGATGCAGCGCCCAGTGGCTGATCTCAGCCGGGTGCTGCCAGCCATAGCGCTGCAGGGCGCGCTGCAGCAGACCAGGCAGGTGTTGCTGCAGCAGGGCGGGGACTTCTGTGCCCAGACGCATCCAGAAGCCGGTTTCGCTCAGCTGCCAGGCCATCTGATCCCAGCCCGCCAGGGCTACTTCGGCATAAAAACCCCGCAGGGCCAGCGGGCCGGGCTGGCTGCTGAAAACAGCGGCTGCGGCCCCGTCGGCAAAGAGCATGCTGGCCGCCAGCTGCTCCATCTCGGTGCTGTACTGAAAGTGCAGGGTGCAAAGTTCAGCGCAGACCACCAGCACCACCGCATCCGGGTCGCTGCGGCAGATGGCGTCGGCCTGTTTGAGTGCGTGCAGGGCGGCATAACAGCCCATAAAATACAGACAGCTGCGGTGCAGGTTGGCGGGCAGATTCAGGGCCTGCAGCAGCATCAGATCCAGGCCTGGTGCCGCCAGCCCTGTACAGCTGACAGCGATCAGATGGGTCACGTCAGTCAGGGTGTAGCCGGCCCCGGAGCGCTGCTGGCTGTGAGACAGCGCCTGTGTAATCGCTTCGGTGGCCAGAGGTACAATTTTATGGTGATAAAGATCCATGCGCTCACGCAGGCCCGGCGGCGTGCTGCTGCGGTACAGCCCGGCGTCGCCAGCGCCAAAGTCTGGCAGCACCGAATGCCGTTGGGCAATGCCGCTGCGGGCATAAAGCTGCTGCAGGCGGGCACTGGTTTCAGCATCCAGCGCCAGCTGACGCTGCATAAAGTCACAGAGTGTATCCTGGGGGTAAGCCCACTGGGGCAGGGCCGTGCCGATGCCGTGGAGATAGGTGGTATTCATGCTTGCTCCGATGTGTTTCATTGCCTTGCTCTCAGCTTAAAGCATGTTCAAGCTCTGAAATGTCATCCAGCTGACAGCAGGGCCTGAGCGCAGGCTTTAATATTAAAGGCAAAGGCCCTCCGGGTCAAAGCAAAAACAAGTGAGGCCCATGAGATGCCGGACCCTACTGAAAAGACGCCGCCTCTTGCACGTCAAACTTTTGGGCAGCGCTGGCGCAAACCACTGCTGTTTATTGGCGGACTGCTGTTGCTTTTTTTACTGGCCCGCAGCCTGGGTTTGGGTGAATATCTTAAAGAAGTTCAGCCCTGGATTGCCTCGCTGGGGCCCTGGGCTCCTCTGGCTTTTGTGGGCTTGTATATTACCGCTTCCGTCCTGGCCATTCCCGGTGCGGCTCTGACCCTGGCCTCGGGCGTTCTTTTTGGCTCTTTCTGGGGCGTGGTCTGGGCCAGTGTGGGTTCTACAGCGGCCGCAGCCGTCTGCTTTTTGATTGCCCGCTATCTGGCCCGCAGCAGTCTGCAAAAGTCTTTGGCTGACAATGCCCATTTTCAGCGTCTGGAGCAATTAACCGAAAAGCATGGGGCCTGGATTGTGGCTTTGACCCGTATGGTGCCTTTGTTCCCCTTTAACCTGCTCAACTATGGCTTTGGTTTAACCAGTGTGCCCTTTGTGACTTATGTCTTCTGGTCCTGGATCTGTATGCTGCCCGGCACCGCTTTGTATGTTGTGGGGGTTGATGCCATCAAGCAGGCCATGGCCACCCAGCAGGTGCCCTGGGCCGGACTGGGTGTTCTGGCATTCTTATTGCTGGTACTGACCCTGATTGGCCGGCTGGCCCGCCAGAAAATGAAAGCCCTGCAAGAGAGTTCTTCACAGGTTAATCAATGACACCTTCTGCTTTAAAATCAGCTTTTGGCGGATTTCTGCTCAGTTTCAGTGTCTTTTTTGCACTGGTGCTGGGCCTGCAGCATTATCAGCTTTCAGCAGCACCCCAAGCATCTATACAAACAGGAGATTCTATGAACGATACGCACACATTTTCCAGCCTGCCCGTTGCTGGCTTCAGCACTGATTTGAGCAAAAGCAGGATTCCTCTGGAGGAGCTTTTGCCGGGTGGGCCAGCCAAAGACGGGATTCCTGCGATTGATCATCCCCGTTTTATTGGTGTTACAGCAGCCCAGCAATGGCTGAAGCCGCAGGAGCCTGTGATTGCCCTGGCGGGTGAGCAGTCCGCCAAAGCCTACCCACTGCAGATTTTAATCTGGCATGAAATGGTCAATGACCATTTTGAAGGCCAGCCTGTTCTGGTTACATTTTGCCCACTTTGCTACAGTGCCCTGGTTTTTGGGCGGCGTGTGGGCTCTTATACGCTGGATTTTGGTGTGTCGGGTATGTTGCGTCACTCTGATATGATCATGTACGACCGCCAGACCGAGAGCCTCTGGCAGCAGTTTACGGGTGAAGCTGTTGTCGGCAGTCTGACCGATCAGCGTTTAGCTGTGTTGCCTTCACAGATCATGTCTTTTGAACAGTTTTACACCCAGTACCCGGAGGGGCATGTGCTGTCACGTGAAACCGGTTTTGAGCGGGATTATGGCCGCAACCCTTATCGGGGTTATGACGATGTGTCTCAGCGCCCCTTTCGTTTTGAAGGAGAAACAGATCCACGCCTGCCACCCATGGAAAAGGTGCTGGGCCTTCATTTTAACGGCCAAAGCAAAGCCTACCCCTATCGTTTGACTCGCCAACAGCGCGTGATTGTGGACCAGGTGGGCGATCAGCCCGTGGTGATTTTTCATTTGGATGGCGCCGTGTCAGCCCTGGACGCGGGCAGTATTGCTGATTCACGTGAAGCTGGAACCACCGGGGTTTTTGATCCTGTGCATCAGGGTCAGATGTTAAGCTTTGAATGGCACAAAGGCCAGGTGCGCGACCGGCAAACCGGTACGGTCTGGAGTGCCACAGGTCATGGGCTGTCTGGTCCCCTGCGCGGTCAGCAACTGAGGCTTTTGCCTTACGGTGATTATTTTGCCTTTGCCTGGCTGGTGTTTCGGCCCGACAGCCAGGTCTATACCTTAAACAATGGAGATGAGGCCCCATGAAACGACTGTTTTATCTGAGCCATTGTGCACTGGCTTTGCTGCTGGGTGCATCAGCCTGTGCTGTTGTTCCTTCAGCTGTTTCTGATCGCTTCCCGTCCAGCCAGCAGGCCCGTGTTGCATTTTTGAATTTTCGCATCGAAGAAATAGGGCCTCAGCGGGCTGTGGTGCGTTTTGATACCAGCCTTGAAACCACCTGTGAAGCAGAGTATGGCACAGACCCAGAGCAGCTGTCGCAGCGTGCCACGGATCCTGCGATGGATGAAAGCAACCCTTATGCCCTGGATCATGAAGTACCGCTTGAAGATCTGCGTCCGGGTCAGCGCTATTATGTCAGGGCCCGGGCCACGGACCGTCAGGGAAGGACTTTTTTCTCTGAGGTTTATGACTTTGAGACCCTGGCTGAAACCGAGATCGCCCTGCCGCCTGGCCTGACCCAGCACAGTCTGCCTGATTCAGGTGCACGCGTCAGCGGAGTCAGTAGTGTTTTTGGCAATGCGCCGGCATTTGCGGCGATCAACGCCCTGGATGGACGCCAGGCCACCGAGTGGTCCAGTCAGGGGGATGGGGATCAGGCCTGGCTGGCGCTTGAATGGGAACAGGCCCGCCTGATCAGCCATGTGCGTGTGCGCAGCCGCAGCATGGCGGATGGCACAGCCATCATTACCCGTTTTCAATTGCGCGGCGATCAGGGTCAGACACTTGGGCCTTTCAGCCTTCAGGATCCCAGTCAAAGCCAGACCTTTGTGCTGGAACCAGCTTTACAAACCCGGCAGCTGCGCTTTGAAGTGCTTAGCAGTACAGGCGGCAATACGGGTTTGCGCCTGCTGGCACTCTGGGGGCCCGCGCTTCAACCCTAACCTATGTTTGAAGGCCGGCCCGTTCAGGGCGAAGTGCTGTGCCAGATGTGCAGGACCCCATCGGCTGTGCCCACAGCCAGCACGCTGTGGGCCTGGGTCTCTTGCGCTTCCCAGCGGGCCAGGCGTAAATTGCTGCTGATGGCTGCATTCAGCGGCCAGCTGGCTGCTTCTGTGATGCCGTCTGGCTGGCGTCGCAGCCAGACCAGTGTCTGGCGATTCTGTGCAGGGATCAGCAGGCCCGGCCAGCCGCTGTTGTCAAAGCGTCCGATCAGGGCCATGCTCAGGTTTTCTGTGCGATTGGGGTGTGAAGTATAGCCACGCAGACTGGCCGCTGGAACCAGCTGACTCCCTTCTTGCTGATAAAATCTGACCACGCCGTCAATATGCGGGGTTTCAACGGCCACGATTTCTTCGGGCAAATCGGGGTGAAATTGACTGGCACCCAGCATGTGCAGCCAGCGAAAATGGGTGCCTACAGGCGCACTGCTGGCCTGCAATCTACCGTTTGACTGGTAGACATGCAGCTGGGCTCCCTGTCCGGGCAGGCTGTGGGTCAGCAGTACCCGGCAGCCTGAGAGCAGCAGCGGCTGATAGCTTTCAAATACCCCGCCCGGCGCGGCTGCAATGGCCTGATCGGCATCAAGCCAGCGCCACTGCCGTGCTTCGATGGGCTCGCCAAAGACACCATGCGGGTAGTCAGACACCGGGTTTTCGAGCACGGCAGGGGAAGGGCAGTCTACTGATTGGGCGGCAGGGCGTCGCTCCAACTGGGTGGTGCTCAAACGCTGTGGGGCCAGCAACCAGTCTGCTTCTGTGCTTTGCAGCCCAGGTGCCCGCGTGATGTTCTGGGGGTATTGGGGTAAATCAGCAGCTGTCAGCTGCCACACTCCTGCGGCAAAGCGGGCTGTCCAGGCTGTTCCATGGCTATCCAGAATCAGCCAGCCTGGCACTGTACCTGGCAGAGGTAAGAGCCACTGTGGCGCTGTTTTCAGCGGCAGGCGCTGATAATCTGCGGCCGCCAGATCCAGCTGGATGTCAGATTTTTGCTGGCCGTCCAATGGCCAGACGGTGGTGTGTGATCTGGTTTGTGACTGAGGATTGCTCAGGCTTTCTGTCTCGGGACGCTGTGGCAGTTCAGCAGGCATTGCCTGACAGGCGGACACAAACAGCAAGCCGGCAAACAGGGTACGGGAATCGTTCATCAGCTGAGCCCCAACAAGGTTTTAACCGCTCGCTCCTGCTGGCTGTATTCCTGGCTGCAGTTGCGATTTAAGGCTTGCATTTCACTGTTCAGCCGCCGAATCAGGCGATTTTCCAACAGACCGGGTTGTCCGCCCGATGCCCAGCAGACCAGATTAAACATACGCTGGGGGCCAATGGCATGCACCCCGGCCCAGGGTGTTATAAAGCCCTGCTGGTATTGCTCATAAAAATCAATACCGGCTAAAATGGCGCCGATCGGTGAGTTTGCCTGTTCCAGTAACAAAACGGTAGCCATGGCATCGGCAGCATCTTCTTCATTGCCCAGAATGGGTAAGTTGAGCTGATCAATCAAGGCATGAGCCAATTCATGCAGCATGACAAAATGAAAGGTTTCCTGGCCCTGGTTTTCGCCGAAGCGGCGGCTCAGGGTATCCAGCAGGCCTGGGCACATCACAATCAGACGCTCTGAAGGTATATAAAATGCGTTGGCTTGTCTGCAGCTGCGGATTTCCACCGTGATTTTTTGTTGTGGTGCCAGCGGTAGGGCTTCAAGGGTTTGTCTGAAGCGCTCCAGAATGGGTTCAAAGCGTGCGGACTCCGTCTGTAGATTTTCTGCCAGCTGAATCTGAAAGGTCTGATTGCTGGTCTGGCGACTATTTTGCAGAGGTTGGGCCCAGCCACAGGCTGAAAGTATCAGCATCAGGGCCAGACAGGGTATCAGGCTTAAACGCATGTCAAATCCTTTGTTAACGTTCTGTCTTTAGCTTAGCATAAACCCGGTGGCTCTTTAAAACTGTCAGGAAGATGACAGTTGCCACATCCTTGAAACCGTATACTGAAGGGTATGATGCGTTTGTTGGTTTTGATCTGTTTTGTGTTTGCTTTGAGCAGCTGTGCGGCATTACGGCCTCCTGAAGCTGCCCGCTATGTTGATTGGATGCCAGCAGGACCTGATATGCGCTGTACGCCAGACAGTTTGCGTATTCGCTATGCAGGGACCACCACACTGCTGTTTGAAGATCGGCAGACCCATATTTTAGTTGATGGTTTTTTTACCCGCCCCCCGCTCTGGCAGTGGCTGACGGGGCCTTTTCAGCCTGATCTTGAACGCATTCGCAATGCTTTGGAGGCGCTTCAGATCCAGCATCTGGATACTCTGGCAGTTTTTCACTCGCACTTTGATCATGTCATGGACAGTCCCAGCGTTGCTCTTCTCACGGGCGCTGAGATTTTGGGTTCT
Source organism: Candidatus Sericytochromatia bacterium (assembly GCA_015272195.1). GTDB lineage: Bacteria > Cyanobacteriota > Sericytochromatia > UBA7694 > UBA7694 > JACYMC01. The sequence continues at coordinate 737 of JACYMC010000193.1, read as the reverse complement.
GAATCCACTGCCATGGTGGCCCGAGGTGGTGGCCTGCCCGAAGCGCGGATTCAGGTGGCTTCTCCAGGCAGTCGCTACTTGCGTGGTAACTTTGCCATTACCCTGGCACCTGGTGAGCATATGTCACTGGGCCCGTTGGCGCAGTGGCTGGGGCTGGATGGCGACATTTTACGCCCGCTGGTGCCACCCGCACACATGCTGAACTACCGTGAAGGCGGCACCTACAGTATTTTCATTGAACATCCACAAGGCAACAGCCTGCTGCACGGCACCCGGCTGACACCAGCCATGGCACAATGGCCCGGAAAATGGCAAACCCTGTTTGTGACCACGCCGGGTCTTCATCGCCTCACGCTGTCCGAGCGGGAGGCCTATGTTCAGGGGCTGATTGCCGGACGTGGGGTGCAACGCGTGGTCGCTGTGCACTGGGATGACTTCAGCCGGCCTTTGTCTGAGCCCCTGCAGCCTTTTGCGCCTGTGCTGGATCCTTTTTTGGAAGACCTGGCTGTTCTGCAGCAGATGCTGGCCCCTTATCCAGACATCAGCCTGGAACTCTGGCCCGCTTTTTATCAGCACTGTCTGTGAGGCGCTGGGCTCCTGAACTCAGCAAACGGCGCTGTCTGTAAAGCTTTGTGACGATTCTCCAGACACTCTGCTGACTGAAATTGACAATGGCTGCTTGAAAACTGTAGTTTCGGAGAAATGGCCTGACTGATTGACCAAAAAAAGGAAAGTGG
>JACYMC010000234.1 GCA_015272195.1 Candidatus Sericytochromatia bacterium | reverse complement strand
CCCGAAATATACCCTACACCTTATGTGAACGCACCTTTGTGAGAAATGCGGGCTAGCCCTGTCTGTCGGCCTGTGTTAAACTTAAACCCATCTGTCTGATTCAGGAGAATCCTCATGCGCACCCCCGCCCGTCTGTTTGCCCTTGCCTCTGCCGCCGCTCTGCTGGTGGCCGCCTGCCAGAATACCCCCTTGCCCCAGCGTAATCTGCCCTTTGCCCCGCCGCCGGCCAACCTGCAGGCTCAGAATGCCCAGGCCCTGGGGGCTAACCCCATCGATGACAGCGACATGTCCGCCGGATTCCGCCCCCAGACAGCGGACCGCCTGGAAAGTGAAGTCATTGCCCAGCAGGGCGGAGAGCGCCTCTTTGCCACCCGCAGCCTGCAAGGGCTTCAGCCGGCCAGCACGCCCGGTCTAAGCGGCCGCCTGCTCTACACCGATCGCCAGGGCCAGATCCTGCCGGCGGCCATGGCCACCGCCAGTCTGTATCAGGGCGGTCGCAAGGTGGCTTCTGCTCTGACCAACGCCCAGGGTCATTGGCAGCTGCCGACACCCGCTGCCGGTGCTTATCAGGTGCGCTACACCCTGGAGAACCCGCGCTGGGTGATCAGCAATTACAGCTGGCAGGGGCCTGAGTTTCAGGTACAGGGTGATGTACAGGGCCTGAATGTGGGTGAAACCCAGCTTGTGCCCGGCAGTGAAAACGGCAAAGCCGGCTGGATTCACGATGTGTATCTGCGCTCGCTGGCCCTGTTTGACCGTGAACAGGTGCCCCTCGACTGGTGGCGCTTTCAGATTCGCACCATCTGGCCAGGCCAGGGCGATTATTACACCAATAACACCGTACACCTGACCGGTGCTGAGCAGTGGGATGTCAACGGCCATGAAGTGGGGCACGCGATTTACCACCAGGCCCTTAACGCCCGCTCCCAGGGCGGCTTTCATAAAATCGATGAGTGCTACAGCCCCACCCTGGCGCTGTCAGAAGGCTTTGCCAGCTTCTTTTCAGCGGCCATTCATCTGGAGCGCAACGACCCCGATGCCCGCTTTGATCAGTATCTTGTACCCCGCCGCGCACCGATCCGCGTTGAAAACGTGCCCGACGACGTCTGCCCGGGTTCACGCAACGAATGGCGCGTGGCCTCGGCCTTCTGGGATGTCTACGACACCCACATTGACGGCCAGGATCGCTCTCGCGTCGGCATGGCGCCCATATTTGCAGCTCTGGGCCGCCGCGACAAGCCTGCGGCCCGAGATATGCTCGACGTTTACGGTCTGTTTAAAGAGGCCTTTCCGGCTGAGCAACACCCATTGCTGGAGCGGGCCTTTGTGCAGAATACGATGGAGATTCAGCCCTAAGAACTGCACGAAAGCATGGAGCAACCTGGCTTCTGCCGGGCCCAGTCCGGGCGTTTGGCAGCGAGGTCGGCTGCATCTGGCTGTACAGTATAGGGCTGCTGCAGCACGCGCTGCAGACGCTGCAGCTTGCTGAAATCACCTGCTTCAGCAGCCTCAATGGCCTCCTGAGCCAGGTAGTTGCGCAGCACGTAGATGGGGTTGTGGGCCTGCATGCGCGTGCGCAGCTGTGCCAGTGCCGCCGGGTCCTGCGGCAACTGGGCGACATAGTCGTTGAGCCAGCGCAGCCAGGCGCCGTGGTGCTGGGCATACTCACTCTCGCTGTAAAACGCCGGGCGCAGGGTAGCCACTTCAGGCTGCTGCGGATCCAGATCGGCCAGCGCACGAAAAAAAAGAGTCATATCGACTTCAGCCTGTGACATCAGGCGGTAAGCCCGCTCCATCAGTTCAGCTTCGCAGGCGTCGAGGGCAGCAAAGCCAAACTTGGCCACGGTAAAAGCCTGCTGGGTTTCGGCAAAAACGGCAGCATAATGGCTCAGACCGGCTTTGAGGGCTTCTCTGTCGCTGAAGCAGCTTTCGAGGGCGGTGGCCAGACAGCCCAGATTCCAATAAGCGATCTCAGGCTGGCGGCCAAAGCGGTAGCGGCGCTGGGCCCGGTCGGTGGTATTGGGCGTCCAGCGGGGATCAAAGTTGTCGATCCAGCCGTAGGGACCATAATCAAGGGTCAGACCCAGAATCGACATATTGTCGGTGTTCATGACCCCGTGTACAAAGCCCACGCGCATCCAGTGAGCCACCATAATGGCCGTGCGTTCACAGATTGTTTTAAACCAGGCCGCCCGGCGGTCCTCCCCCTCAGGAAAGGCTTCCACCAGCTCCGGGTAATCCCGCGCAATGCAAAAATCAATCAGCTGTTCCAGCAGTGTCGCTTCGCCCCGGGCGGCCAGAATCTCAAAATGGCCAAAACGGATAAAGGAAGGGGCCACGCGGCAGACAATTGCGCCGGGCTCGTAGGCCGGGTTGCCGTCATAGAGCATATCACGCAGCACCTCATCACCCGTGGCCACCAGGCTCAGGGAGCGGGTGGTCGGCACGCCCAGATGAAACATGGCCTCGGCGCACAAAAATTCGCGCAGTGACGAGCGCAGCACGGCCCGGCCATCGGCCCCGCGTGAATAGGCTGTCGGGCCAGCCCCTTTGAGCTGCAGTTCCCAGCGCTGGCCCTGCACGCTCACTTCGCCCAGGTTGATGACCCGGCCATCGCCCAGCTGGCCAGCCCAGTTGCCAAACTGGTGACCGCCATAGCGCATGGCGTAAGGGATCATGCCCGGCAGCAGTTCGTTGCCCGAAAGAGCCTGCAGCAGCGCGGGCTGCGACAGCGCTTCGGGGCTCAGGCCGAGGGTCCTGGCCATGGCTTCACTCCAGGCCAGCAGACGCGGTCCAGAGACCGGGGTGGGCGGCGCCAGCGACCAGAGCACTTCAGGCGTCTGGCGTGAGCGCAGATCGGCACTGCGATCGCCCGGCAAGGCCTGGACGTAGCGGTTGTCAAAGGTCCAGGGCAGGCTCATAGATCGGGGATCGGCAGGGGCAGCGGCTGCGGCACCGGAATCGGCGGCACATCCACCGGCGGGGGCTGCTGTTCTGCGCCCGTATTCTGGGGCAAGGGTGCCCGCTCACGCAGCGCGCTGTCACGCTCAGCCCCCGGCGGCAAGGGCGCGTCGGCATTAGGCGCCACCACTTCCTGATCCGGGCGGTTCAAGGGCGAAAGCCACTCTTCGACCCGGCCATCGGGGTAATAGGTCAGATAGGAGTGCCCATTGCTGCTGCGATACAGGCGGCGGTTGTCATCTGACACGCTGTCGAGGTTCTGGTCATAGCCCACCAGCACGTCGCGCACGCGGTTGCTGCCGGGGTCAAAGGCCAGCACGACCAGCACCTGCAGGGTCTGATCCGGCAGGGCTTCAACCATCAGGGGCAAACGCACAGGCTCGGTCTGCTCGCGAAACAGCAGCTCCAGCGTATGCTCACCCACTTCAATAAAAGGAAACTCCTGTTCCAGGCCCTGATTGGGCGGAAAAGCGCTGCGATCGAGACTGAACTGACCATCAAAGCTGAGGCTTTCAAGGGCGTCGGGCACCAGCGGCACCCGTTCACCGTTGGAAAGCTGATTTAAGAAGCGCACCCGCACGCGCTGGCGGCTGAGCTGGCTGGTCGATACGGCAGCAGACACCAAGGCTGTTGCTTCGGGTGTCGGCGTCTCCGGCAGGGCAAACAGCCCCTCATCAGCGCAGGCGCTCAGGGTGCTGGCCAGCAAAAAAGCTGCTATCAGGGGGCGTGCAGTCATTGATCCGTTTCCTTTAAATTCCTGGGCAAAAGCCCTGCGCATGTGCTGCGCTGAACTGCTGAAGCAGACGCAGGCGCAGACCTTCTGGTTCCATCATAGCGTCTGACCAGATGGACCACAAGCGCTTTGCCCTGAATAGCTGCCCGCTTAAGACCAGCTGCGCAAAAAGCGCTTATTGATTTCTTCTTTGGGCATTTTGACCAGAATCGGGCGGCCATGCGGACAGGTGTAGGGGTTGCGGGTGCGCGCCCAGTTGGCCACAATTTCGCGCATCTGATCCAGATGCAGCGGATCGCCGGCCCGCACGGCACTGTGGCAGGCCACGGTTTTGCAGAACAGACGGTAGGCCGCCGTACGCGGGTCGCCGGCGTCAAAGTCGAGCAGATCCTGCAACAGGCTGCGAAAGGTTTCTTCAGCCTGGCTCAGGCGCAGGCAGTAGGGCAGACTGCGAATGGCCATGGCCGAAGGGCCATAAGCTTCCAGCTCAAAGCCGGCCTGGGCAAAGGACTCGGCGTGGGTTTCCAGCAGGGCCAGCTCCACGGGGCTAAGTTCCACAATCACGGCCACTGTCAGGCCCTGTCTCAGAATCTCACCTTCAGCCAGCATTTTTTCGTAGAGATAGCGTTCCTCGGCCACGTGCTGGTCAATAAACACGATATCACGGCCAAATTGCGCCACAATATAGGTGTTTTCGCAGACCTGCCCCACGGGCAGAATGCTTTGCAGGCTCTCCTGCTCGCGCAGAGCATGACGGTCCTGACTGGCCAGCTCCAGCCCCGGCAGGGCCGGCTGGCTCACGGCGGCTGCTGGCTGCGATGCAGACTGATAGGGTGCTGCTGCCGGCTGGCGCACGCCCTGCAGCTGGCGGGCAGGCAAGGCGGCCAGACCGGCAGATGTATCAGGATCTGGCCCAGGCAGAGGATGCAGGCTCGCAGATGCCGTAGACCCGCCAGTATTGGTGGCTGCAGACTGCAGCCACGGCGGTCTGTCGTCAGCAGCAAGTGCGGGGGCCGGCAGCGGGGCAGGAACAAACTCAGATGTATCTGAAGCGACAGGCGTCGCGGCGTCCCAGGGATTGTCGCGGCGGGTATCGTAGCGTTCCAAAGCTTTGCCGACAGCCTCGCGCAGCAATTGATAGATCAGGCTGAAATTTTTAAACTTGACCTCACGCTTGGTGGGATGCACGTTGATATCCACGCTGTCGGGCGGCAACTGCAGCTGTAAAATCGCCGCCGGATAGCTGCGGCGCGGAATCAGATCGGCATAGACCTCGTCCAATAGCTTTGTCAGAGCGGGCACTTTGACCCAGCGCTGGTTGACAAAAAAGTACTGGTGGTTGCGGTCCCGGCGCACATAGTCGGGGTAAGACAGCAGGCCGCTGATCTCGGCCCCGCGCAACTGATGCTCAATGGCAAAGAGCGAGGCACTCAGCTCGCGGCCAAAAAGCTGATCGACCACGTCCATCAGATCCCCCTGGCCGCTGGTCTGCAGGGCCACCTTGCCCTTTTTGAGCCATTTGAAGCGCACCTGCGGAAAGCCCAGGGCAAAAGCCTGCATCAGCTGCTGAATATAGCCCAGCTCCGTGTTTTCGCGGCTCATAAACTTGAGCCGGGCGGGGGTATTGTAAAACAGATCGGCAATCTGCAGACGCGTGCCCACTGGGCCACCGGCGTCACTGCTCTCCATGATCTCACCGCCATGCATCAGCAGCCGGCGGGCCAGGGGCTGCTCCGCCGTGCGGCTGAGAATCTCGACCTTGCTGACGGAGGCAATACTGGGCAGGGCTTCACCGCGAAAGCCCATGGTATTGAGCGACCAGATATCCGCATAATCGCTGAGCTTGCTGGTGGCAAAGCGCTGAAAGGCCAGGGGCACGGCCTCCGCCGGGATGCCCTGGCCATTGTCGATCACACAGAGCTCACGTCCGCCGGCGTCGGCCTCGACCTGAATCACCGTCGCCCCGGCGTCCAGGGCGTTTTCGACCAGTTCTTTGATCACCGAGGCCGGCCGCTCCACCACCTCGCCGGCAGCGATCTGGTTGGCGACCTGCGGATCCAGAATGCGGATTTCGGCCATCAGTTGCGGGCCGTGTCCAGCGGGATATTCAGTTTGACCGGCTGGCCCTGACCGCCTTTGAGCAGGGTCAGTTCGAGGGTGTCGCCGAGCTTTTTATTGCTCTGCAGGTAATTGAGCAGATCCTGCTCCTGGCGCAGGGACTTGCCGTCAACTGCCAGCAGCACGTCGCCGCCGAGATACAGCTCATAATTGCCCACATACACCCGGCGATTGCCACCGCTGACGCCCGCTTTCTGGGCCGAGCCACCGGGAGCCACCTGCACCACCAGCAGACCTTCAGACACGGGCATTTTGAGTACCTGCGCCAGACGTGGATTCAAGGCCAGCACCGAAACACCCAGCCAGGGATGGCGCACCCGACCATACTGAATCAGGTCGGGAATAAAGTGTTTGACCGTGTTGATCGGAATGGCAAAACCAATGCCGACAGATCCGCCAGAAGGGCTGTAGATCATGGTGTTGACCCCAATCACCCGGCCCCGCGAGTCAAACAAAGGCCCGCCGGAGTTGCCCCGGTTGATGGCGGCATCGGTCTGGATCAGGCCCGACATGACCCGGTTGTTTTCGGCCTGGATATCGCGGTTCAGCGAAGAAACCACGCCGGTCGTGATGGTCTGGCCCAGACCAAAGGGATTGCCGATGGCCACGGCAGTCTGGCCGACCTGCAGCTTGTCAGAGTCGCCCAGTTGCACGGGTTTGAGCAGATTGGCCGGGGCGTCAACCTTAAGCACGGCCAGATCGTTACTCTGGTCAAAGCCCACCAGCTGGGCCGGATAAGACTGCTCGCGGTTGCCAAAGGCCACAAAGAAGCGCTGGGCCCCCTGCACCACATGGTAATTGGTCACCACATGGCCGCTTTTGTCGATCACAAAGCCCGAGCCGGCGCCATCACGGGGCACCAGCTCCATAAAATAATTATACTGAAACGAACGGGTGGTCACGTTGACCACCGAGTCCGAATTGTTTTTGTAGAGATTGATGACCTGATCTTCAGTGGCCGTGCCGCCACCGGGGGTCACCTGGGCTGCTGTGGCCCCCGGATCGGTGACCTGCCCGGTCTGCTGTGTCGGCGGCGGATTAAGGCGCTCCGGTTCGGTCACATGCAGGTAGCCGAGAACCAGCAGACCGGCCACGGCACCCGACAGCACAATATTGCTGGTCCGGTTCCAGATTTTGTTTTCACTCATGGTGTGTTGACTCCTTGTTTAACGGGTGTTGCCACAGGCGAGGCGGAGCCTGCTTCGGGCAGCGGGTATAAAAATGCAAAACTTTTCAGACTTTTGCCGCTGAGCTGTTCAAGATGCTGCTGCAAAAACCAGAGCAGGCCATTGCAGCGGCGTTCATCAAGATCCAGCGGCAGGGGTTCAGGGGCCTGTTGCAGCTGCTGCAGAGCCAGCAGTTGCTCCGGGTAAAGGTAGCGTGCGCCCTCAGCGCCCGGCTTGCAGGGCTGGCAGAGCAGCACCCCGGCGCTGCCAAGCAAAAAGACGCGATCTTTGGCCTGCAGCTGCCGTTCACAGCCGGCACAATAACGCCAGTCCTGATAAAAACCCTGGTTTTCGAGCAGATAAAGCAAAAACCACAGCAGCAGCGCCCGCGGTGCAAAGCCCGACTGCAGTTGCAGCAGCCCCAGGCAAAAAGCGTCAAAAAGCGCGGGCTGGGGATCTTCTTCCTGGCAGAAGGCCGCTGTGACTTCGCCCATCACCAGCCCGGCCATCAGCGCATCATAGTCGTTTTGCAGGCTGCTGAAGCTCTGGAGCGAACTGGCCTGCTCAACACGATGCAGGTTGCGACCACAGACGAGGGTCAGCTGATTGCAACGCAAGGGGGCCAGCAGGCCAGCCAGCTTGCTGCGGGGTTTGCGTGTGCCCTTGGCAATGGCCCGCAGCAGGCCATGCTCGCGCGTCAGCAGCAACAGAATCTGATCCCCTTCACCGTAGGGGTATTGCTTCAGCTGCAGCGCAGCAACGTCAAAGCGGTGACGCTGAGGGGGCAAGTTCGACATGGTCTACAATGCCGGCCACCACGCAGCGGATGGGGGCCTCTCCGATCTGCAGTATCTGGCGGCTGGAGCCGCCCTCTTCCATCAGGAGCACCAGATCGCCGGGGCCGGCCTGCAGGCTATCAAGAGCCACCACCGGTTCGCCAACAGGCTTGCCAAAGGGGTCTTCTGGCTGCACATCGATCATTTTGCGCCCCTGCAGCGTGGGATGTTTGACGGTGGCCACCACCGTCCCCAGGACCCGACCCAGTCTCATGGCATGTCTCCTTTGTGTTAAGCAGAATGGTGTCTTCATTGTACTGGATCGGCGGCAGCTTGTGTGCAGGCTGGCGCGCAACGTATACTGAAAGCAAAGCGTCAAGCGGGAGTCAGGGGCAAAGTCATGGATCAAAGGGCATTATCTGAACGGGGTCAGTCCGTTCTGCAGGGCATTAACAGTCAGCTGCGCACCCTCAGCTGGCGCACCTTTGATATTCAACTGCTGGCACAGAAGGCCGGCCGCCTGCCCGGCAGCCTTGACCCCTTACTGCGGGCAGCCTTTCAGCAGGCTTTTAAAGATGCGGTCTGCCTGGTGGAACACCGGCAGTGTAACGGCTGTCTGCTGCAACACAGCTGCAGCTTCCCGCGCGTGTTTATGAGCCCGGTCCCCAAACAACTGCGACAGGACAAAGCCCCCCTGCCCTTTGTGATGTTGCCGCCGGAGCAGGTGCCACGCCAGCTGCGCCTGGATCTGCTGCTGCCCTTTCGGGTGCGGATCTTTGGCCAGGCCCTGAGCTGGCTGCCTTATTTTCTGCTGGCCTGGGAGCGTCTGGCCCGCAACGGCCTGGGCCCTGAGCGCACACCCTTTGTGCTGGAAACAGTGAGCAGTGAAGGCCAGCAGGTTTACCGTCCCGGCCAATGTGATGCCCTTGCCCTGCTCGAAAACCAGAACCCGGCCTTTGTCGCGATCCCGCCCTTTCCGGGCCACTGCCGGCTGCAAACCCTGAGCCCCCTGCGCCTGCAGCCGGAGCCCGATAGCGAACTGCCTTTTGCACGGCTGGTGGCCGCCCTGCTGCAGCGACTGAACAGTCTGCTGCTGGTCTGTCAGGGCCAGCCGCTGGAAGGTGATTTTGAGCTGATTGTGCAATGGGCCAGCACCCTGCAGGCCCGTCAGCAGCAGTTGGTCTGGCAGGACTTTCAGCACGGCAGCCGGGGCCAGAGCCAGCTGGGCGGCCTTAACGGCTGGCTGGACTATGGTCCAGAGATCGCCGCCTTCTGGCCCCTGCTCTGGCTGGGACAGTATGTGCATATTGGCCGGGGCACCAGCTTTGGTCTGGGGCGTTACCACCTCACAGGAGCCGAAAATGGCACTTAATACTATAGCGAGGCTTTAAAGTTTGTTAGACTTTCTTCCAAACCAGTTTTGTGGAGGAACAGATGAATAAAGCCTTGATCGAAACCGCTCCGATCCTGGAATTACAGCCAGCAGATGTAAGCAAGCTTGTGAATGAATTGAGCGCGTAC
>JACYMC010000044.1 GCA_015272195.1 Candidatus Sericytochromatia bacterium | reverse complement strand
GAATATGGCCATTTTTGACAGTATTGGCCGATTGGCAACTTGGACAAAGGAACATAGGACACCTCTTGATTTTCCCAATTATAACCCATCATGACTTCCAAGGCACTACCGATAACTTTAATCTACAGAAAGGAGCCAGTTTTTATCTACTGATCTGTTTGTGAGAAATGCGGGCTAAAAAGGAAAACAACACAGAACCAAAGCCAACGAAATTAAAAATATCTCGCAAACGATAACCTTCAGACATATAATTCTCCAAATTCTGAGCCAAATTTCATCGTGTATTACCTGCTCATCAGACAATAGTTAACATCTTTCAGCATGCTTACAGGACCGATAAATGTCTTATATTTCAACGCTTCAAACACTCAACCTTAATTACTTCTCCGGCGAATCCACGCGGTAGGTCTGGTCCATAAAATCCAGCACCATGGATTCCACATCACCCCGGTTGGGCAGCGAGCCGATCATGCCGTACATGGCCGCCGTGCGTTTGGGGGTCTGGCCGCCTTTGGGCGTGCCCGAGCCCGAACTGACCAGTTTGCTGAAGACCTTTTCGGGCAGCACTTTTGAGAGGCCTTTGACCAGGCCCACGGTGACCTTGGTCGAGACCTTGCTCCAGTTGAGCTTGCGGGCTTTTTTGACGGCGGTTTCAAGATCAGCCAGAAAGCGCTCGTGCCCTTCAACATGCCCGTAGTTCATGGTCACATGCAGGCAGGCCGGATTCTGCTGGCGATCCATATGCCAGCCCATCAGCGACATCTCGTCGCCGATGGCGTAGATATCCAGGGTCTCGGAGCCAATCGCAAAGATGCTCATATCCGGCTGGCCCAGCACGTAGACATCCTCCATGGCATCAATGGCGGCAATCATTTTGCGGGTGGTTTCCATCACCGCTTTGGCAATGCGCAGATAGCCGCTTTCGCCTAAAAAATTCATCACGGCCCAGGCGGCGGCAATGCTGCCACCGGGGCGGGTGCCGACCATGGTGGGCGAGGGGTAAATGCCGCCGGGCCATTCGGTGTAGACAAAGAACTGGTGGCGGCGCAGCTCGGCGTCGCGGTAGAGCACCACCGAGGCCCCTTTGGCGGCGTAGGCGTATTTGTGCAGGTCAGCTGAAATCGAGGTTACGCCGGGCACGCTGAAGTCAAAGTCGCGCACCGGGTAGCCCAGTTTGCGCACAAAGGGCAGCATAAAGCCGCCCACGCAGGCATCCACATGAAAGGGAATCTCTTTTTCGCGGGCGATGTCCGCCATTTCGGCAATCGGGTCAATCACGCCCTGGGGGTAAGAGGGCGCAGAGCCCACGCAGAGCACCGTGCGCGAAGAAATGGCGCGCTTAAAGGCCGCCACATCGGCCCGGAAGTCGTCTTTGACGGGCACATGAATGGGTGTCAGCTGAAAATAATGGCAGGCCTTGTCAAAGGCTGGATGGGCCGTCACGGGCAGGACAATCTCCGGATCTTTGAGCTGGGGGTTGCGGGCATAGGCGTATTCGCGGGCCGCCTTGACGGCCATCAGAATGCTCTCGGTGCCGCCGGTGGTCATATTGCCGACGGTGCTGGCGTTGCCGCCCAGCAGCTCAGCGGCCATGGCGATCACTTCGGTTTCAAATTTGCGCAGGCTCGGAAAGGCACCGGGGTTGAGGCCGTTTTCAGACATAAACAGGGCATGGGCCTCTTTGAGCAGCTCCAGCACCTCGTCACCGGCGCTGAACACCAGGCTGAAGATCCGGCCGTCGCGCCAGTTCATGTCTTTTTCTTTGAGTTCACGCATCTGGGCCAGAATGGCCTCACGGTCGCGGCCTTCACTCGGAAAATACGGCTTGTGGCTCATGGGATGCTCCTTGTTGCGCTGATTTCAGATTCTGCTTCAATTTAGCACAGGGCCGATTTGCTGGGCAAAAGTCTGTGCCCGGCCTGCGCAAAAGTCAGAGAGCTCGGCAGGGCATGGCGGCTCTGACCCGCTGGTATCAAAGAATCTGAGCCGTGTTTGTGTTACACTGAACAGATCAAAATAAAGAGAAGCTTGTGATGTCTTTGTTTCGCATCCTGCTGAAAGTTCTGACCCCTGCGCCACTGCTGGTGCGGCGTCCGCCGCTGATTATTGACGGGCGTAAACTGGATCCCAAAGCCAGAGTGCTGGCTGAAATTTTAAGTGAGAATCAGACAGCACCCCACAGCTGGGACATGCGGCAGATGCGCATTGACTATGATGCCAGCGCGGGGGGAATGGATGCCGCACCGCCAGGCCGCCAGTTGACGCGCAAGGACCTCGCGATTGCTGGACCTGAAAGTGCGGTGGGCTTGCGCCTGTATCGCCCCGCTGGGCGTGAAGCAGAGGACTTGCCCGTTGTACTGTATTTTCATGGCGGCGGCATGGCCATTGGCAGCATTCATTCTCATGACACCCTCTGTGCGCGCCTGTGTGTGGGCAGTGAGATGGCGGTACTCAGCGTGGATTATCGCCTGGCGCCTGAGCACCCCTTTCCGGCTGCGCTGGAAGACGTGCAGGCTGTCTACAGCTGGTTGCTGGAGCAGGGTGCCGCCCACCGCCTGGACCCAGCACGCATCGCCCTGGCGGGCGACAGTGCCGGCGGGAATCTGGTGGCGGCGCTGTTGCATCTTTTAATTTATCAGGATCAGCCGCTGCCTCGCGCCCAGGTTTTACTCTACCCCTGGACAGATATGCGCATGGACTATCCTTCGATGCACAGCATGGCACAAGCTCCGGTTTTAACCCGCGAAGCGGTCCTTTGGTTCCGCACATACTATGTAAGCCCTGATGTCGATGTGCAGGACCCACGGGTTTCACCTGTTCACTCGCCCACACATCCCCGCCAGCCCCCGGCGTATGTGATCACCTGTGGTCATGACCCCTTGCGCGATATGGGCAACGTCTATGCCACCCATCTGGCGGATGCGGGTGTGGCTGTCATCCGCGAAGAGTACGGCAGCATGATCCACGCTTTTATGCAGTCCAGCCTGATCTTGCCTGCTGCCCGTCAGGCCATGCAGCGGGTGTGCCAATGGCTCAAACACACGGTCTAGTTTAAGCACGGATCAAAAAAACAGACAGTTCTCAAAAAGATCTCTGTTTTAAAGAAAGTTTAATCTTCACTTTCCCTATAATTTATTCTAAGGACATTGTTGCAGGTACTTCATCACGTGAACATTCAAGCCGTCGCTCCTGTTGCCCAGGCCTATGCCGTGGGCACTGCCGCGACCCCTGCAACCCGCACCCCTGCAACATCCCAGCCCCGCACCACGCCGTCAGCTTACGGCCGCGACAGCTACGTGGCTTCTGGCTATGTGTCCAACACCTATGACCAGAATGTGGTCTACGGCCAGGGCAAAAACATCGGCATCCGTATTATCGACAAGGCTCTGGGCCTCAAATCTGGCTATATCGAAGCAGCTTTTATTGATAAAACCCCCCAGAACGCCATGGATATTGAGAGTATCGACTTCAACCTGCACGTTCAGGCTGGCGAAGTGGGCGTTTCAGATGTGGATGCCACCCTGACGGTTGAAACCATTCTGCGCCGCCGGGAGCTGCGCACGGGCAAAAAATCACCCGTCAGCGAGCTGCGCGTGGCCTTTGACCCTGACAACCAGGTGCGGGTTGAAGGCAAGTTCAAGGCCCTGGGCTTTAAAATTCCCTTCAGCGTCAGCGGCCAGATCAACGTTGATACCGCCGGCCAGCTGCACTATGACCTGGGCAAAGCCAAAGTGTCGGGCATTGGTGTTAATGGCGTGATGAACACCTTTGGTCTGACCCTCGAAAAGGTGCTCAAACTCAACAATCCCCTCGACGGCTACTACGCCCACGGCAACACCCTGGTGGTGGACCTCGGCCGCACGGTCAGCTCAATGGACAATGCCCTGGGTCTGCACGCCAGCGTTCGCGGCGTGCGCACCAATGTGGGCCAGCTGCAGCTGCTGGTGGGGGATCGCCCTGCGGATGCCCAGCGCGCCCTGACCGAGCGCAACACCAAAGAGCCCGCGTATATCAAAGCCGAAGGCGGCCACGCCTACATCGACGGCTTCTTTGTTAAAGACGGCCAGCTGGCGATTTATGACCGTACCCCCGACAGCCCCCTGAACATCAGCTACCAGGGCCCTGAGCGTGCCATCGTGCTGCACAAAGGCCATGTGGGTGTGACCGAGCAGCGCTTTACCCAGCTGCTGCAGGAAGAACTGGGCAACAGTGACGCCCTGACTGATTTGAACGTGAAGCTGGGGGCCAGCAACGGCAAGGTCTCGGGCAAGCTCTTTGGTGCGATTCCGCTTTCACTGAATATGACCCTCGGCGCCACCAACGATGGCCGCCTGATGTTTACCCCCAGCAGAACCAAAGCTTTTGGCTTTATTCCCGTGCCCGGTGGTCTGGTGCGCGGCCAGCTGCAAAAGGTGATCAACGGCGGCGAAGCCTACGGCAAAGGCATTGCCCTGGGCAATATGAACGGCATTGATCTCGGTCACGTCACCCAGGTCAGTCACCAGCCTGGCTATCTGGTGATCTCCAGCGGCCAGAACACCCCCAACAGCCAGAACTGAAGCCCGAAAGGTTAACTGTACTTATGCGCATTTCCTCTCTGATTCTGCTTTCCTGCACCAGCCTGCTGCTGGCCTGTCAGGCCCCGGTTGTGCCCTCGGCTCTGGCGCCGGCTGCGCCGCGCCCGCTGCAGGCGCTCAACAGCAGCCCCAGGGCTCAGGCACCGCTCTTTCCGACCACCCAGGGCTTTTCCTGGGATTACGCCGTGACCATCGCCCCGGTGATGGATCCCCAGGCCGAAGAGTACGGCAGCTATACCCTGCAGCTTGAAGACGTCCAGTCGCTGCCGGGCGTTACCCAGCTGGGGTTGCGGGCCCAGTCGGGCTTTAACAATCGCTACTCCTTCCCGACCCTGGTGCAGGGCCCACAGGGCGTCACCCTCAAAGACATGACCTTTCTGGGCATTGGCTCTGACGAGGTGCGCGGCCTCGAAATCCCCTTTGTGCCGGCGCAGCTGACGCCCGGTTATCGCTGGGAAAGCGAGCACTGGATCGGCAAGGTCAAAGGCCGTGAGCGCGTCAGCGTGCCGGCTGGCAGCTACGACGCCTGGCGCATTGAGGTGATCGGTACCTTTGAGCAGGCTTATACCGCCGTGGGGGATTACTGGCTGGTTGAGGGCCTGGGCGTGGTCAAAAGCCGTTACACCGTGCCCAATATGCACGTTGAGAGCGTGCTGCGGCAGGCCGGTCCCCGGCGGTGAAGACCAGCCCCTGGCAGCTGCCGCTCTGTGCGGCAGGTCTGATTGTTAGCCTCTGCCTGCTGGCGGCCTGCACTCCGCGCATTTATCTCTGGCCAACCGGCCGCACCATTGATCCCAGCGCTTCGGCGGAAACCGAGAGTCCGGCCGCGCTTTTTTGCACCCAGAACGGCGGTCGTTCGGTGGTGCTGCGCACGCCCGGCGGCAATGAGCGGGGCTATTGTGTTTTTCTGGATCGTTCGGCCTGCGAGGAATGGGCCTATTACCGCGCCCAGTGTGAACCGGGCCAGAACCCGGACTTTCTCTGATGCTGCGCCTGGGCCTGGCTACCGCACCCTATCTGCCGCAGGGCGTGCCCGACGATCAGCTGGTGCTGCCCTATCTGGCCCAACACGGGATTGAGGCGGTTTTTGTCAACTGGGCTGAGCCTTTGCCGGCTGAGCTTGATGCCCTGATCATGCGTTCGACCTGGTCGTATTTTGAGATCTTCGAAGCCTTTGCGGCCTGGATTGAGCAGCTCAAAACCCTGCGCATTCCGGTGGCCAACCCGCCAGCGCGCATGCAGCAGAACCTCTCCAAGCGCTACCTGCTGGAGTTGCAGGCCGCGGGCTTTGCCACCGTGCCCACGCGCCTGATTGACGCAGACGCGCCCTTTGGCCCCGCGCAGCTGGCCCAGGCTTTAGACCATGCACCAGAGCTGGTGCTCAAGCCCGTGATTTCGGCTGCGGGCCATGCCACCTACCGGGTGCGTGATCCCGATGACCTGAAGCCGGACGACTGGTGCTTGCTGCGACAGGCCCAGGCGCGTGACGGTCTGCTGCTGCAGCCCTTTGTGCCCCAGATTCAGTCGCAGGGCGAGTGGTCGCTGGTCTTTTTTGGCGGGCACTACAGCCATGCCGTCAACAAGCGCGCGGCAGCCGATCAGTTTTTGATTCATGAAGAATACGGCGGCCAGAGCACGGGCCAGAGCGCGCCAGCGGATCTGCAAAGCCTGGCTGAGGCCGTGGTGGCCCGCTTTGCCCCTGACTGCCTCTACGCCCGCGTGGACGCCATCTGGCATCAGGAACAGTGGCAGGTAATGGAACTGGAACTGATTGAGCCCGCGCTCTACCTGGCCCAGGACCCGGCCGCCCCGGCCCGCTGGGCCGAGGCCATTGCCCGCTGGCTGGCCGCTGAGCGGCCGCAGCGGGCGGCCTGACAGGACGGCGGCGCTTAGACGCTGACCGCCGCCACCAGCTCTTTTAAGTGTGTTTCACTCTTGTGCAGGCCTTCAAAGAATAGTTTTTCAAAGTCTTCGGGCACAGACTGTTGCACGTCAGGCCGCGCCAGCAGGGCGTCTGTCCAGCGCTGCAGACGTTCTGAGAGCGGGACCAGGGTCACACCGGCACGGGCCAGCAGGGCGTTGCGCATCAGCAAAGGGGCATAGGCTGTGTCCACCAGCGAGAGCTGATCTCCGGCAAAATAGGGGCCTTCGGGGTGCAGCTGGGCTTCAACCCGCGCCAGATTGGCCGCAAAGCGGGCCTGCTTTTCAGCAAAGCTGGCGGCATCGGGGGCCGTCATGGTGCCATACTGATCCAATAAAAGGCCTGATCCAAACTCAATCCAGGCCCGGTGATGGGCTTTTTGCAAAGGATCCGCCGGATGCAGTGCCGGCGGCGTGGTTTCGTCGAGGTATTCATTGATCACCGCCGATTCAAACAGCACGGTGTCGCCGACCTGCAGCACGGGCACTTTGCCAAAGGGTGAGATCGCCAGAAACCAGTCGGGCTTTTGCTGCAGATCGATATACGTGATGTCATAATCAATTTTTTTGGTGTTGAGGGTAATGACCGAGCGCTGTACAAAGGGGCAGAGCTTAAAACTGATCAGATGGGCTTTGGACATCCTAAAACTCCTGCGTAACTTGTTGTTTAAATGATGATTTAATATTAAATTACAGAGTGAGGCCTTGTCAAATCTCTCCTCTTTCGGGCATGATAAGCGTATGATTCACGGTGCCCAACTTAAAAACCACCTGCAACACGCCCGCAGCCTGCTGACGCCCCTGCAGAGCGATCCGCGCCTGCGCCTGCTGCTCAGCCTCGCGCGGCGCCTGCCCCTGCCGGGCCTGCGCTGGCTGCTCCGTGGCCTGGGCCGGCTGGGCCCGCTGCTGAATATTGCCCTGGCCATTGCAGACATCTGGATTGCGGTTGACGACGTGCTCGCAGCGCGCAGAGATCCGGTGCTGAAACACCTGATCCGGGCCACCCTCAGCGTGCTGCTGGCCAGCTGTGCTGTGATTGCGGCCCTCAATATTCCCTTTTTAAGCCAGCTGGCCGCCATCACCGCCATGCTGCTCGACTTTTTGAAGCAGAGCCTGCTGACCCTGATGGAACCTGCCCCAGCTCTTGCTCAGGCCTGAATGACGGTCCTGGGGCTGGATGTCGGCAACGGCAAGGTCAAATGCTGCCTGCTGGCCTGCGATAATGCCGCCCTGGATCTGCGGCAGCAAACACACTTTGCCTGGGAGAGCTGTGCCCTGCCTTTTAGCAGTGACCGCCGTCAGGATTTTGCCCTGGGTCTGCCGATGGCCGTGCTGGGCTTTTTGCAGCGCCAGCAGCTGCCTTTAAAGTCTCTGCAGGGCGTGGTGATCTGCTGCAGTCACTCCTTTTCTTACCCCAACTATGCCGAATCGATTGCCCATCTGGCTGAGATTCTGTGCCGCTTTTTGCAGGGCCTGCCGGCCTGGCTGCTGCGGGCCGACGGCCAGCTCACGCTCCTGGCGGCCGTGGCTGAGCTGCCGCAGCGCGCACATTATGCCTACACCTTCACCAATTTTTATGGCTCGGCCTTTTTGGGCTCACGCCTGATTCAGAACGGCCTCTCGCTGGATCTGGGCACCACCACCCTGGATATTATTCCGATCAAAGCAGGCCAGATTGACCCTGCCGGCCTGGCCCCGCCGGCTGATCCGGCAGACTATCTGCGCTACCGCTACAGTCATGGCCGCATTCACTGGCTGGGACTGACCGTGATCCCGCTGCCGGCCCTGCTGCAGCGGGTACAGCTCGGCAGCGAAACCTATCAGGTGGTGGCCCGCGACTACCGCAGCGAGGTGCTGCTGGCCCTGCAGCCCGATATCCGTGACGCGCTGGCCCGGCAGCACGCTTATGGCGGGCACTTCCCGGACCCGCCCACGGCCCGGCGGCAGCTGGCTGAGCTGATTGGCCTGGACGACGTGCTGCTGAGCGAAGCTGAGATTCTGGCCCTGCGCGATCAGCTCTGGCAGGCTTTGCTGGCGCGCATTGCCAGTGAAATTCAGGCCGTGGCGGCCGCCCAGTTTGAGCGCCCCCTGGCCGAGCTAGACCTGGCTATTTTTGCCCTGGGCGAGCACTGGGCCCTGCTGCCGGCCCTGATCAAAGCGGGGGCTGACCCCACCCGCATCCGGCGGCTGGAGCTGGGGCGCGATCAGGACCTCTGGTCCGCCTCTTCGGCCTTTGCCATGGCCGTGCTGGCGCTGGAGCAGGTCAGCGGCCAGCGCGTCAGCGGTCTTTCAGCTCAAACAGACGCCTAGCCCGCATTTCTCACAAGGGTGCGTTCACATAAGGTGTAGGGTATATTTCGGGAGTTTTTACTGAACTCGGTAGCCTCTGAACAGGCCGTTTCACGCTTGATTCATTGTCTTTGTTCGTTCGCTGGGTGACAGACGACAGGCCAAAGATAACCTGGTTTCAGGCGATTGAGATCTTGGTGAAGGGGCTCAGGCTCACGGTATTCGCAATCGCTTCAGAACCTGTCCCCACAGAGAACGAAAGGGGCACGCGCTCGCCAATTGACAGATCAGGTGCCCACCGACATGCAGGACGCGCGCCGCTACCTTCAACAGCTTGAGCCGAATTGTTCCGGCCTGTGCTTTGGCGAGCTTTGTGCCCGTCAATCCGAGCCGGCGAATCGCTTGCACCAGAATATACGCCAGCCCTGAAAACCAGAGCCGAAGCTGATTGGCCCGAAACAGATGCGCTGACGTTCGTCCCGCAGCGAGGTCGTGTTTCTGCTCTTTGATCCGGTTTTCCATGTCCCCGCGGGCACAGTAGAC
>JACYMC010000259.1 GCA_015272195.1 Candidatus Sericytochromatia bacterium | reverse complement strand
TTGTAGTAACCTCTTTGACACTGGAGCAGACAACACCCAGAGATCTTTACGAGCAGGTCTACTGTGCCCGCGGGGACATGGAAAACCGGATCAAAGAGCAGAAACACGACCTCGCTGCGGGACGAACGTCAGCGCATCTGTTTCGGGCCAACCAGCTTCGGCTCTGGTTTTCAGGGCTGGCGTATGTTCTGATGCAAGCGATTCGCCGGCTCGGATTGACGGGCACAAAGCTCGCCAAAGCACAGGCCGGAACAATTCGGCTCAAGCTGTTGAAGGTAGCGGCGCGCGTCCTGCATGTCGGTGGGCACCTGATCTGTCAATTGGCGAGCGCGTGCCCCTTTCGTTCTCTGTGGGGACAGGTTCTGAAGCGATTGCGAATACCGTGAGCCTGAGCCCCTTCACCAAGATCTCAATCGCCTGAAACCAGGTTATCTTTGGCCTGTCGTCTTTCACCCAGCGAACGAACAAAGACAATGAATCAAGCGTGAAACGGCCTGTTCAGAGGCTACCGAGTTCAGTAAAAACTCCCGAAATATACCCTACACCTTATGTGAACGCACCTTTGTGAGAAATGCGGGCTAAAGGCGCTTGAAAGAGCGGGCTCAGGGACTGACAGAAGCCAGTCCGTTGTTGCGGCCGTTGCCTTTGCTGGCGTTGAGCCAGTCGCTGAGCTTACTTTGCAGACGCTCAGCCAGATGCCGGGCAAACAGAAAGCTGAGCTGGACCACTTCAATCAGGTTCAGCATAAACTCGCCATGGGCAGGCACAGGCAGGCGATAATCCAGATAGGGCTGAGCAGCTTCAGAGAGGCTGAAGTGGCCTACAGGCGTGGCCCGGTTAAAAGCCATGATTTCTTCGGCGGCTTTGAGCCATTGCTGTTCGGGAATATGCATCTCCAGCGGCATATCAAAATGCACAAAGCAGCGGCTGGGATCGTCTGCATCCTGGTGCAGGCTGAGGCGCAGCACGAGGGTTTCGGTGTCTTTCAGGTAGACTTGCAGGGTGTCATCGCTCTGCGCAACGCGGTAATCAGCGCTTTCGAGCAAAACCTGAATCTTATCAATCCAGCTTTGATTTGCTTGCATTTTCTGCACCTCTTCCTGCGCCTTGCACTCCAGACTTTCCTAATCTTAGCGAAAATTAAGCGCTGTGTAAATTGACCTGCATCAAAAAGCGGTCAAAAGGCGCTTAAAATTCGCTTTATATTGGCTCTGATCTAAACCTGGACTTTTTCAGCGCTGGGCTCCTTGCGAAAGCTGCGCCATTTTTCTTCGGGCAGGGTGCCCAGCAGAATGACCAGCAGGTTAAAGCCCACAAAAGCGACCAAGGCAAAGAAGGCTTTGTCCATAAAGCCGTAAGAGTGTAGCCCTACGCCCAGCATATTGGTGCCAAACCACGACCAGGCCGTGATAATATTGCCGCCAATGGCCAGCAGGGCGATACCCCGCTTTTTGGCGATACCGCCCCAGCGGGCGTGCAGAATAATGGCGTTCCAGAGCACGATCATGACCGCGCCGTTTTCTTTGGGATCCCAGCCCCAGAAGCGGCCCCAGCTCTGGTCGGCCCAGATGCCGCCGAGGACCGTGCCCACAAAGCTGAAGAGCAGGGCAAAGGCCACGGTGCCATAGAGCATGCCCGAAGCCTGGCGGTAAAACTGCGGCGTTAGCTTATTAGAGAGTACGCCGGCCAGCACCAGAAAAATGCCCATAAAGCCGGCCAGGAAGCTGGCCGAATAGCCCATGGTCACAGTCGTGACATGGGTGGCCAGCCAGAAGTTGGTGTCCAGCACGGCCTGTAACATTTCGAGGGTGTCGCCTTCGCCGGCCAGGTTATGGGCCACAAAGAGGGCCGAAAAGCCGGTGGTCGAAGCCATGACCGTGCCAAAGCCGTTTTTGGCGTACCATTCCAGCAGCAGCCCCAGAATCACGGCCACCCAGCCGGCAAAGATGGCCGAGGAGTAAAGGTTGGTGACCGGCGGGCGGCCCTGCAGGTACATGCGCACCAGCATGGCGACGGTGAAAATCAGCAGGCTGAGTGCCACCACGCCAAAGGCTGAGCGGCTCAGCGGCTCACCCCAGAACATCCAGCTGAAGACACTCAGCAAAAAGGCCAGCACAAAGAGCACCATGGCCTGATAAAAGGGCTCTACCAGATTAAAGCGCTGTTCTACCTCTGTACGGGGAAAGAGCTGGGGCTGTTCTTTCTGCAGGTACTGCAGATAGTTCTGGGTGGTCTGGTTAAACGCTTCGGCATTGCCGCTGCGGAAGTGCTTGAGGCTGCTCTGCCAGGCGTTGGCAGCGGTGGTCAGGTTCAGGTCGCGGCGCTCAGAGTTGAGCGGCAGCCAGTCCACTTTGCCCGGCTGGGGCAAGACCAGTGGCGCTTCAAAGGACATGATCTGGCGGTAGAGATCCACCCGGTTATAGAGCCGGATCAGCTGAATATCGACGATGTCTCTGGCGGGCTCAGGTTTTTGCATGGCGCGTGAAACCTGTTGCACCAGCTCCTGGTATTTGGGCAGGATCTCGTCGAGGGAGTAGCGCAGAGACCCAGGGCGGGGCTCCAGTGCCATCAGCGAGAGCACGTCGTCGTGCTCAATTCTGAAGATGCGGCGCTTGCTGGCGGCCTCAGCACCGCTCATGACTTCGGCCAGCCAGTAGATGGCCGGCAATTTTTCGCCCTCAGGGCCCCGGTAAACCTGTTTTTCGGAGATCACCTTGAGCTGGTTGCGGGCAAAGGAGTCCAGGGGCTGGTGTCGCCCCTGATGCAGCACAGGAGTCTGACTGAAGGCTTTGAGATCAAAACCAGGATACAGGGCCTGCTGGCCATAGGGTTCGATAAACAGACTGCGGCCCAGGGCCAGCAGACAGATGGCTACAATCAGCCAGGGCAGGGTGTGGACAAAGCGTTTCATGGGGTAATCCTCTTTTTCCGGCGTTTGAGCGTCCGTGAAAGTGAGAAGCCAAACTGCAGCAGCAGCCCCAGGGTCACCACCACGCAGGAGATATAGGGAATCAGCCAGCTGGGGTTATTGACCACCTGCAGGACCGTGCCCGTTTCATCGGGCTTGTACGAAGCCTGGTAATAGGTTTCGCCCCGGTAGCGCAGGGGGTTGTTCATCCAGATGCGTACATCGCGTTCGACGTTGTTTTCGGGGTCCAGAATGCGTACATTGCTCTCAAAGTTTTTGGGAATCTCTGTACCGGGATAGCGATCAAAGCGGAATTCTTTGAGGTACAGGGAGTAGGGTTTATAGTCGCGCGCGAAGCGCAAAGACATGGCATAGTTTTTGCCGTCAATCTCCAGTTGATGACTGGAGCGGAACCAGACGGAGGTGGTAAAGGCGCCGATTTCTTCGGTGCTGTCTTTTTTATAGAGGGTGACCAGTACGCTGGGCATGTCAATGCCGCCCTCAGCAGAGGCCGTGCCGCTGACTTCGGGTACCTGGCGGGCCTGAAAGCCTGGCTGTCCGTCGGGGTTGGGCTCCATCACCGAGTTTTTGAAATAGCGATCCACTTTGATATCCACCGGCAGGCGTGGGTCAGAGATCAGCTGACCGCTGCGCAGGCGGCTGTCGGGAATCACGGTGACCAGATCGGTTTCGGCGTCGGCACTTTCGACAAAGGCCAGCTCGGGGTGGCGGATGTCTTCGCTGTAATTGCTGCTGCTGCCTTCGTCAATCGACATATGGCTTTCTTTGGCAAAAATACCTGTGAGGCCTTCGCCCACCAGCAGTAGAATCAGGCCGGCGTGAATTACGGTCAGACCAATTTTTTGTTTGCTGAGGTTAAAGCGCTGCAGATGGGCCACCACCAGATTGATCAGCAGCAGGCCGCCAAGGCTCCAGCCGCCCGGAAAAGGAAAGTTGCCGGGCACAAGTCGGTCACGCGGAAAAAATATCTGAAAGTCGACCCAGACCACAAAGGAGCGGAAGTAGTCTTTGACGACGGTCCAGACGCCCTGATCCACCTGGGCCAGGGTGCCAAAAAAGATCAGAAAGATGCTCAGGGTCAGCAGCCAGACCGTCAGCTCCAGGGAGCCAAAAAAGTCGAGTACTTTTTTGCTGTAGTCTGGCCGGGGTGGCGGCGGTGCTGCCGGCGGGGTGGTCGGTGTTTTTTGATCGGTAATCATGTGCGCTCTCCTTTGGCATGAAAGCGAATTGAGCGGGCAAAGGCCTGGAAGTCTTCTTCCTGGGCCTGAATCAGGGCCGCTGGCGCGGTCATTTTGATAAACCAGGTCTGGCCGCCCTGTTCGACCATGGCCACGAGCATGCCGTTGCCTTCAAGGCCGGTATAGAGGGCCATAAAATAGCCTTTGTGGCCGTCAATTTCAATGTCTTTGACCAGGTTACGCAGGCCCTCGCTGTCGGTGGGGGCCATCTCAAGCTGCTGGCGCCAGCGGTTGGTGTTGTTCAGCAAACCGCCGCCGTCACCGGCCAGGCTGACCACTGATACATCGCCCAGCCCTTGAGCGCTGCTGACCTCAAACGAGGCAACACGCATGGTGCTGGGGGGCTTTTCTTTCCAGCTGGCAGGCAGGGTATAGCTCAGCTCGGTTTCAGTCGGCTGCGGCGTCAGGCCTGCTGCATCCATGGGATTGATGTTTTGATGGGGATCAGCTGCTGTGGCAGGCGCCGGCGCATTGGCTGACTTGCTGCTACCTGCTGCAGGCCGGGCCTGGCCGCTGTCAGGCAGTTTGACCGACTGCAGAAAGGCGCTGAAAGCCTTTGTTTGTGCTTTGACCAGCTCGCGTGGGCCAGCCAGTTTAAAAAACCAGTTGATGCCGTTTTGTTCCAGCAGGGCCACATGCATGGCTTTGTCATCAGCGCCTTCAGGGGCGTAGAGGGCCAGACTGATGGCTTCGACCCCATCGATCTGGATGCGCTTCACCCTGGCTTCAATATCTGCCGTGTTTTCGAGGGGTGGCAGACCCACCTGGCCTCGCCAGCGGTTGACGTTGCTTTTGAGATCGCCGGCCTGACCGGGCAGGGTCACGACCGAGACATCGCCACCCCCGACAATTTTAAGGGAGGCCAGGCGCATGCCGCTGGCGGCTTCGGGCTGCCAGCCAGCGGGGGCCACAAAGTCCAGGGCGCTGTTGCCGCTGCCAGCAGCTGGCAGCACGCTGGGCGGGGCAGATTCCGGGGCTTTGGCCACGCGGTATTGTTTGATTTCTTCGGGCTGGCAGGCGCTCAGCGTAAGGAGCAGCGTGCTGCTGTAAATTGCCAGGCTGACAGCGCGAAAGCGAAGTGCAATTTTTGTATTCATTTTAACCATATTATAACCTGAGCGAAGGCAGGCGTGTTTGATTTACATCAAAATTTAAACCCTTTATTAAGAGGGGTTCTGCTGCTTAGCATAAGTGCTTCAACAGCCTGACGTACAGTCTTTCTGTTTTTTAACAGTGCTTTATTTTCCGTTTTAAAATTATCTTTTTATCTTTAATTAATTTAAAAATAAGTGATTAAAATATAAATATTTTTTTGTTTTTAATCATGGTTTTTAAGTTGTTTAATCCGTTCAAAAAATATCTTTTTGCTACTCAATAAAATCAATTGTACTTGACGCAGTGGGAAATAAAGTTTTAGACTTCCCTCATCATTTGGCCCGTTTGTTGATGTGATTGTCTGGCGCCCAGGCCGCAGAAACCATATTGAAAGAAGAACAACAATGAAGTCCATTTCCCGGCATCTGGGGCTGGTGATCATGCTGGCCTGTGTGCTCAGCATGCAGCCCGTTCAGGCCCAGCCTTCCGATTCTGAGCCCCTGCTACCTGAAGTTGAGTTGATTGACCTGGAGCAGCTGACCGATACAGATCCTGCTGAAACAGCAGAGACCGAACAGCAAGATGCTGAACCTGAAGCGCCAACTGAAGAACCGGTGCCTGATACAAATGTGAACCCCACCAAAATGACTCTGGGGGGGGCGCAACATCTCAGCTTATACTCGTAAAAACCTGGTCGGCGGCACCTCGGTCGGTGGCTATTTTGATACCGAGTATTATTTTCCTGATGGCAAAAACTCCTTTTTTGATAATCACCGCCTGATTCTGCAGGTGTCTTCGCTGGTGCACGAGCGGATCTTTTTTAACACCGAAATTGAGTTTGAACATGGCGGCTTATTAGGGGCTGGCACCAATGACGGTGCCCTCAAAATTGAGCAGGCCACCCTGGACTTTCAGCTGGAGGACTGGCTGATCTTCAGAGGGGGTGCGATTCTGGTGCCTGTTGGCCGTCTGAACGTACTGCATGACTCGGACTTTCGCGATACCACCGCCCGCCCGCTGTTTACCCGTGTGATCGTTCCCAGCACCTGGATGGAGCCGGGCGCCGGTTTTTATGGCACACTCTACCCGGACGATCACTGGGAGATTTTTTACGAGGCTTATGTGCTGCAGGGGCTGATCGATGGCCTGACTGATGGCAACGGTCTCCGGGGCGCCCGCCCGAGTCTGGGCAAAGACAATAATAATGGTAAGGCCCTGACCACACGGGTCGGCATGAGCCCCTTTATTGGTCTGGAACTCGGTCTGGGCGGTTATTATTCAGCCTTTGACGCCGCCGGTGACAAACATCTTGGCATGCTGGTGGCTGATTTAAACTGGAGTCACGGCCCCTTTGAAGTGCTGGGTGAGGCCGGTCTGGTGCTGCACTCTCCCACCACCTACCGTTCAGGCGAAGAAGACATTGCCCTGGACGGTTCTATGTGGGGCTATTACCTCGAAGGCCATTATCACTTTTTTCCCGATTTTCTCAAAGGCAGCTGGCTGGAATCGGATCTGAGCCAGCCCGTCTTTACCCTGGTGGGCCGGGTCTCCCAGATTGATACCAATACCCGTCGCTTTAATCAGCATGACCGGACCGAGCTGGTGCTGGGCCTCAACTACCGGCCGATTCCGAGCACGGTGTTTAAGATTGAATACCAGTGGTTACTGAACAATGAAGCCGTCTCACGGGGGGACTGGCAGCGTGAGTCGCACAATAACCAGCTGATTGCCTCTGTGGCGGTTGGGTTTTAGCTATGTGGAAAAAGCTTAACAGGCTGGGGCTCTGCCTGCTGCTGGCGCTGGGCAGCGGGGAAATAGCTCCTGTGCAGGCAGCCGAAAAGCCCGAGTTTTATGAGCAGATTTATCTCAGCGAGGCGGAAGCCCTGAAGCTGGTGATGGGCGATCTGAACCTCAAAAAGACGATCTTTAAACCCACGGCCGCCCAGCGCAAACGCCTGCAGCAAAAAATGCGCCGCAAGCTGCCTGAAAGCGAGATTCCGATCTGGGTGGGCTTTAAGCAGGGCAAGCCCGCCCGCTATGCCTTTATTCTGCATGAAGACGGCAAGCATTACCCGATCACCTTTATTGTCGGGCTCACGCCCGATGGCAAGGTGACCCAGGTGGCGGTGATGGTCTACCGCGAAAAACGCGGCGACGGGGTCAAGCGGGCCCGCTTTTTAAACCAGTTTCCGGGCAAAACCCGCCGCGATGACGTGGAGGTCAACGCGGATATTATCCATATCACCGGCTCCACCATTTCATCCTGGTCCATGGCCGCAGGGGTGCGTAAGGCTTTGATTCTGCACGAAGAGCTGGGGCTGAAATGAAGCGGCGCGGCTTTTATCAGCTGCACCGCTGGCTGGGCATTCTGAGCAGCCTCTTTGTCTGCCTGGTGGCCCTGACGGCCATTGCCCTCAACCGTGCTGACCTCTGGCGTGGCTGGTTTCTGAGCGGGCAGAGCCAGCAGGCTTTTTCGGTGGCCCAGGCCCTTCAGCTGGCGGCGGACCCGCATGACCCGCAGCATCTGCTGGCGGCGGATTTGCATGCACTGTATCAGAGTCACGATGGCGGCCAGCGCTGGCAGGAACTCAAACTCTATGTGCCGGCTGAAAAGGTCACTGGCATTGCCTTTGAACCGGCACAGGCCGGGGCCATCTGGGTGGCCCTGCGGGACGCCGGGCTGTTTTTTTCGGATGATGGCGGCGAGATCTGGGAAGAAGACTTCAGCCTGCCCTTTGAACCGATCAAGGGTGAGGCCATTGAAGCTCTGCTGGTCAGCCAGGGTCCGACCCTCTCGCTGCGCACTGCCCTGGGCTGGTATCGCAAAGACGCCGCCGGCAACTGGACGCAGATCCCGCTGGTGGGCAATCCACAAACCGTGCTCAGTCTGCATGACTGGATCTGGCGCCTGCACACCGGGCGCTTTGCCGGCCTCTGGGGGCCGCTCTTGTATGATGTCATTGCCCTGAGCCTGATTCTGCTGGCTTTGACCGGCCTGCGCCTGTCATGGCGCCCCCGCCGCAAAAAGCCGGATCCTTCTGTGAACGCGGCAGCGCGGAGCGGGCATGATGCGCTGGCGCGCTAGCATTTGGCGGACCCTGTGCGCTGCGCTGCTGGGGCTTTGGGCCCTGGCTGCACCACAGGCTGAAGCCGCAGCTGTTGGCACTGCCGCCACTGAAACCCCACGCCTGTTTCGCCAGGCCGAATATATTATGGGCACGGTTTTTGAAATTCAGCTTTACAGCACACAGGAGGACAGGGCCAGAAATGCGCTGGCAGAGGCCTTTGCGGTGATCCGGTCCCATGACCAGCGTCTCTCGGACTGGCTGTCCGACAGTGAGCTGAATCAGGTGCTGAAAGCGGCCCGCACCAGCGCCGATCCGGTACCTGTATCTGAAGCCCTGCACGCCGATCTGCAGCTGGCCCTTGACTATGCTCGCCTCAGCGAAGGCGCGCTGGACCCCACCATTGGCCCGCTGGTGCACTTCTGGGGCTTTCGGCCCGCGGCCTCGCCCTTACTGCCGCTGGACTGGCTGCAGGCCCGCCGGGCGGTGGGCTATCAGAAGCTGCAGCTGCTGACTGACCCGCCCCGTCTGCGCCTGCTGGCCGAGGGTATGCAGCTGGATTTTGGCGCCCTCGGCAAAGGCCTGGCCCTCGACCGCGCCGCTGAAGTGCTGCGCCGGCAGGGCATTGTGGCCGCGGCCCTGCGCACTGACAGCAGCATGCTGTTTATCGGCAGCCCGCCCCAGACGGCGGCGACACCAACGCCGGGCTGGCCGGTGCTGGTGCGGCATCCGCGCCAGCCTGAACGGCCGGTGGCCCGGCTCTGGCTGCAGGATCAGGCCCTGGCCACCAGCGGCGACGACCAGCAGTTTCGTGAGATTCTGGGCCTGCGCTACAGCCATCTGATCGATCCGCGCAGCGGCCTGCCCGCGCCGTATACCGGCAGCCTGACCGTGATCTCGCCTGCAGCCACGGCGGCAGACGCCTGGTCCACGGCCCTCTTGCTGCAGCCGCCTGCCCGCCTGCCCGCGCTGCTGCAGGCCAAAGATTTACAGGCTGTTCGCGTCTGGCACGATCGTCAGGACTGGCGCTGTCAGGTGCTGGGTCTGCCGGCCCCTGCTGCGCCGCCTGTGGCCGAATGCCTGCTGCCTTGAGGCGTTTAAACCTGCTCTAACCCGCATTTCTCACAAACAGATCAGTAGATAAAAACTGGCTCCTTTCTGTAGATTAAAGTTATCA